>JAGWTZ010000090.1 GCA_028868695.1 Alphaproteobacteria bacterium
GGTCCATCTTCAGGATCTGGAACGGCTGCGAGACATGCATCAGCGGGCCCACATCGCGGATCGGGCGCACGTCAACCTGGGAGCCGGGCAGGAAGGCCACGGCGCCGCCGAGGTCGACGGTGAAGCCACCCTTGACGCGGCCGAAGATCACGCCATCAACGCGCTCGTTCTTGCCGGACATTTCCTCAAGGCGGGTCCAGGCTTCTTCGCGCTTGGCCTTTTCGCGGCTGAGCACGGCTTCGCCGAGCGCGTTTTCGATGCGTTCGAGATAAACTTCAACAGTGCTGCCGGCCTTGATGTCGGCTTCCTTGCCGGGCTGGGCGAAGTCCTTCAGCGGAATGCGGCCTTCGGTCTTGAGGCCAACGTCAACGATGACGAGATCGTTCTCAATTGCCAGCACCTTGCCCTTGACGACGCGGCCTTCCTGTACGGGGCGGTCGGCATAGCTTTCCTCAAGCAGGGATTCAAAGTCGGCTTTGGTGGGATTCATGGAAACGGCAGATTTTGCCATAGGGGGTATTGTCCTTCCGGCCCCGGGTTCAACCGCAAGGGGCGCGGGCTGCCACAAGGCAGCAGGTTAGGGCGTTGCAAGCACCGGGCCTTGAAACTGAAGAAATGGGGCCGTGGCTTGAAACAAATGAGGGTGCCGCCCGGAAGGCTCGCACCCCGTTTCCCGGAAACGCTGTTCCGGCTTCAGTTGGCCGGGGCCTTAGACCAAACCGCAGGGGAGGGCAAGCCCCGCCGCGCCCCGGCGGCAAGTGGTTAATGTTGCAGCTTCTTTTCCACGGCCTTGCCGTCGGCCACGGCGTAGACCTTGGTGGCCACGCGCGTCCAGGCCGGGCGGTGGGTGATGGCCACAATGGTCAGCCGCCCGAGAAGCGCCTGGATATTGGCGCAGATTTCAGCCTCGGTGGCCTCATCCAGCGCGCTGGTCACTTCATCCAGCACCAGAAGCTGCGGCTTGTGAACCAGCGCCCTCGCCAGCGAAAGGCGCTGCCGCTGGCCGCCCGATAGCCTGGCGCCCATGGTGCCGATGTCAGTGTGCAGCCCCTTGGGCAGGGCCTTGATGAACTCCTGCGCCCCGGCAAGGCGCAGGGCTTCCAGCGCATCCTGTTCCGAGAAGGCGGGGTCTCCCAGCGTGATGTTGTCAAAGACGCTGCCGCGCAACAGGGTGAGTTCCTGCGGCACATAGCCAATGAGGCCGCGCCATTCGCGCAGGTGAATGTCCTTCAGGTCCACACCGTCAACCGCAATGCGCCCCTCAAGCGGCCGGTAGAAGCCCACGATCATGTCGATCATGGTGGTCTTGCCGGCCCCGGATTGGCCGATCAGCACGGTGATGCTGCGCGCCGGGATGGTGATGTTCACGTCATTGAGGATGCGGTTTTCGCCATAGGCAAAGCCCACATGCTCGAAGGCCAGGCCCTTGTTCAAAGTCGGGGTAAGCGTGCCGGTGTCGGCCTCGGCTTGCGCATTGGCCTTCTCAATCACCGAGAACACGCCGAAATAGCCGGAAGAAGCGGTAATTGCATCCTGAAGGCTGAGCTGCACGCGCTTGATCACGTCTACCAGCTGGTAGAAAATCACGCCGACCACCAGCAACTGCGAAAGCGGCGTCTTCAGCACCACCACACCCACATAGACGCCCGATGTGATCATCAGCGCGCCCAGAATGTCCTGCCCATGGTAAATCGCATGGCGCGCCACCAGCATGGAGATGACGGCGCCGCGCAGGTCGCGGATGGATTTCATGAAGGCATCAACATAGCGCCCCTGCCGCGCCATGGATTTCAGGGCCTTCATGTTGGCGATGACGTCCTGCACGCCAGATGTGAGGTTGACAGAGGTGCTGAACTGCTTGACGCTGGCCTCTTGGGCGCGGCGGAGGATGTAGTAGAGCGGGAAGGCAAGGGCCGCCACCGCAAAAAGGCAGAACAGCACCAGTGCGCCCGAAACCAGGAAAGCGGTGGTGAGCAGCCCAAGCCCGACGATTACCGTAACCGTGAGCTGCGAGACCGACATGTAGGCATCGCCCGCCGCCTGCGACTGCGCGGCCACCATGGCCGCCACTTCGCCGGGCTGGTGGTCCACGAAATAGGACCACCGCGCATTCATCGTGGCTTTCAAGAGCCGGGTGCGGATCTCGCTGGCCACATTGGCAACAGAGACCGAAACAAACCGCATGGAAAGAAAGGCGATCACCGATTTCATCACCAGCGCCGCCGCCAGCACCATCAGCAAATGGGTGAAGGAAGGCTCGATCCCCACATAACGGAAAGCCGAAACCATGCCGCGCCCGAGCGGTGAATTATTGGCGCCTTCATCAGAGCTGAGCTGGCTGGCCAGCGGCACCAGCGCGCCCATGCCAATCAGGTCCGAAAGGCTGGAAAAGACCATGGCGCCGGTGACCAGCATGGGCCGCCCGCCAGGGGCCCTCCAGAAGATGGTGAACAGGTTTTTCAGCACGAGGCAAAGCGTCCCAATTTGCAATTGCCGCACCCTCTACAACAACAGGCCGGGAATTGAAACCACCAGGCCAAAGGCCAAGTTTCACTTCCGGGCAGATTGCGGCGGCGGTGCCACAAAAAAGGCACGTTGCGTTTCTAAGCGCGCATTCGGTAGATTTCGGCCTTGGGGGAAGGTGATTCAATGAAAATTCTGCTGCTCGGCGGCACCGGCCAGGTCGGACACGAACTGCAGCGCAGCTTGGGTGTGCTGGGCGAGCTTGCAGTGCCCGGCCAAGGCGGAATTCCCCGCATTGACCTTGCCGAAGGTGCCGGATTGCGGCAAGCGATCAACACCATCAGGCCGGATGTCATCGTCAATGCCGCTGCCTATACCGCGGTGGACAAGGCTGAAACGGAACGCGATGCGGCAACCGCGGTAAATGCCGCAGCGCCTGCCATCATGGCCGAGGCCGCGAGGCAGCTTGGCGCCGCGCTGGTGCATTATTCAACCGACTATGTGTTTGACGGCTCCGGCAACGCGCCCCGCAAGGAAAGCGACACCACTGGCCCCTTGAATCACTATGGCCGGAGCAAGCTGGAAGGTGAGGCAGGCGTGCAAGCCCATCTGCCGCGCCATCTGATTTTCCGTACCAGCTGGGTTTACGGCTTGCACGGGCGCAATTTCCCCAAGACCATGCTGGCGTTGATGCGTGAGCGCGACAGCCTCACCATCGTGTCCGATCAGGTGGGCGTTCCCACCAGCGCCGCCATGCTTGCCGATGCTACGGCGCAGGCCATGCGCCACGCCTTGCAAATGAATGAGGGTTGGGGCCTTTATCACCTGGTGCCGGGCGGTGAGACAAACTGGTGCGCCTTGGCGGAGCATGTTTTGGCGCGCGCGAATGTGCTTGGCCTTTTGCAGCGGCGGCCCGCCTTGCAGGCGGTTCTCTCGGCGAGCTATCCCCAGGCGGCGCTGCGGCCATTGAATTCGAGGCTGGACACCTCAAAGTTCCGCCAGTCCTTCGGGCTGCAATTGCCTGAATGGCAAGTCCCGCTGGAGGCCTTCCTGCAGCAGCTTGCCGGGCAGGGGCATTGAATGTTGAATTCGGCTTTCTCTTATGTGCGGTCTGCTTTTGGCACAACGGCGATTGCCAAGCGTGGCCTGCTCAACATTCGCAAGCAGGCGCTGCGCCAGTTCATGGAGAAAGGCGAAAAGCTCGAGTTCCCGACTGCCGTTGCGCCGCGCGCCACCTTGGTCATCACCGCCCACAACCACGCCTATCACACGCTGGCCTGCCTGCAGTCGCTTCAGCCCTTCGTTGATTCCAGCATTGAAGTGCTGGTGCAGGACGATGCCAGCACCAGCGAAACCAGTGCCTTGCTGGCCCGCTGCGTCAATGTCACCGTGCGGCGCAATCAGGAAAACCGCGGCTTTCTTCATTCAGCCAATGCGGCTGCAGCTGCGGCGCGCGGCAAGTTCATCATTTTCATGAACAATGATGCCCGCATGCTCGGCGGCTCGCTTGCAGAGGCGCTTGACCTGTTTGAAGCCCTGCCCGGCTGTGGCCTGATGGGGGGGCGCGTTGTGCAGGCCAATGGCGGATTGCAGGAGGCGGGCTGCGTGATCTTTAACGACGGAACGACCAACGGCTATCTGCGCTATGAAGCCGAGGATGACCCTCGCGCACTCTTTCTCAGGGATGTTGATTATTGCTCCGGAGTTTTCCTGATCACAAGGAATGACGTTTTCCTAAAGTTGGGTGGCTTTGATCCATGCTTCGCGCCTGCTTATTACGAGGAGACAGACTATTGCATGCGGCTGCGGCAGGCGGGCTTGCGCTGCATCTACAATCCCAACCTGCGCATTGAGCATTTCGAGTTTGGCAGCAGCACGTCGCGGCGCGCCCGCGCCAGCATCAGCGCCAACCGGATGCGGTTTTTTGAGCGGTGGCAGGCGGTGATGGCCGCCGAGGGATATCCGGCCCCGGCCAAGGGGGCTGCGATGGCGCCTGCCGCTTTGCGCCTGCAGCAAAGGCCGCGGAGGCTTCTGGTGGCCAGCGCCCGGAATTTCGATGCAAAGGCAGCCATGGCACTTGCGGATTCTGGCGGCAGCCTGACAGTCTTCCTGATGGGGGCAAGCCGGGACCAAACCCGTCAGGCCATCGCGGCAACCGGCATGCGCGTTGAAATGATAAGTGGTGCCAGCCGGCGCGCCGCAGAGGCACTTATGGCAGCGCGGAAGGGTTGGTTTGATGAAATCCTCCCGGAAACTTGATTGTGCAATCGGATTGCCTTTTTGTATATGGCAAAACCATGGGTTGTGGATAAATGAACTTGAATTCTGCGGCCCCCTCGCCTTCGAATGCCGCCACCGCTAAGCACAGTAAACGAACCGGAAGTGGACACGAATGAAGCGCATGCGTGATGTAAAAGGGATCATTCTTGCCGGTGGCGCTGGCACCCGGCTGATGCCCATCACCATTCCGGTCTCGAAACAGCTTCTGCCTGTCTATGACAAGCCGATGATCTATTATCCGTTGAGTGTGCTCTTGCAGATTGGCATAAGGGATGTGCTGATCATCACCAAGCCGGAGGAAGCGCCTCTTTTTGAAAAGGTTTTGGGTGA
>JAGWTZ010000091.1 GCA_028868695.1 Alphaproteobacteria bacterium
CAGGCCGGTGGCAAGGCTGTGCATCTCGAACACGGCGCATTGAGGGAGTTGTGATGGAAGACACTCCATCCAAGCCGTCACCCATTTTTCCGGAAGGCAAGGCGCCCTTGCGCGCCCTGACGGTCACCATGGCCGTGATGTGCTATCTGGCCTGCCTCGCCATTGGCGCGCTGGTGCTGGTCAACCGCGCCTCGGAGGCCTGGACGCAAGGCCTGTCGCGCGAAGTGACAGTGCAGCTCCGCGAGATTTCCGGCGAAGACATGGACAAGGCAATTGCCCGGGCGCTGGCGGTGTTGAAGGCGGCGCCCGGTGTGGTGGAAGCGGCTGCGCTCGACAGGCAGGAGGGTGTGAAGCTGCTCGAGCCCTGGCTGGGCAAAGGCGCGCTGGATGACCTGCCTGTGCCCCGCCTCATCCGTGTGACCGTCGACCAGCAGCATCCGCCGGACTATGCCGCCCTCGAGGCCGCGCTTCAGTCAAATGTAAAGGGTGCAAGCCTTGATACCCACCAGCGCTGGCAGACCGAACTTTCGCGCCTTGGCAACGCCCTGAGCCTTCTGGCCAGCTTTGTGCTGGCGCTAATCACCTTGGCGAGCATCATGCTGGTGGTGTTTGCGGCGCGCAGCGTACTCGAGGCAAACCGCGCCGTTGTTGAGGTTCTGGAACTGATTGGCGCCGAGGACAAATTCATTTCAAGGCAGAATGACCGGCAGTTTATCACCACGGGCCTGCTGGCTGGCTTTGTAGGCATGGCGGCGGGTCTTTTGACGTTTGTTGGCCTTGGGGCCTTGGGCGGTGCGGCAGGCGAGAGCGTGGCGGCAGCCGGGCGGAGCGTTCTCTTTGCTCCTGCGGCGGTCGAGCTGCGCATTGCAGCCAGCCTTCTGCTGGTGCCCTTGGTGGCCACGCTCTTGGCACTCTGGACATCGCGGCTTACATTGATGCGCATGTTAAGGCAGCACCCATGATTGTTTTGCGCTCGCTCATTTTCAATATCCTGTTCTATGTGGTGTTGGTGCTGTTCCTGGTGCTTTGCTCGCCCGTGCTGTTGATGCCGCGCATCTATGCCATCCGTGCGCTGCAGGCTTGGGGCCGGGTGTCCAACTGGCTGCTGGAGAAGATCTGCAACATCAAGGTGGAAGTGCGCGGTGCGCAGAACATTCCGCCTGGGCCCCTGCTGGTGGCGGGCAAGCACCAATCCGCCTGGGAAACCTTCGCCGTGCCGCCCCTGCTTGATGACCCCTGCATGGTCGAGAAGAAGGAGCTGTTCTACATCCCCATCTATGGCTGGCCCTACACCTACAAGTTCCGCATGATCGGCGTGGACCGCAGCGGCGGCTCGAAATCGCTCAAGGATCTGATCGCCCGTGGCCGCGAAGAGATTGCCCGCGGGCGGCAGATTGTCATCCTCCCCGAAGGCACCCGGCGCCCTGTGGGTGCCCCGCCCGACTACAAGCCAGGTGCTGCCGCCCTCTATGCGGGCCTCAACGTGCCCTGCGTGCCCTTTGGCCTCAATGCCGGGCAATGCTGGCCGCGGCGCAGTTTCCTGCGCCGCCCCGGCACCATCACCATCGAGTTTGGCCCAGTGATTCCTGCCGGCCTGCCGCGCAAGGAGTTTCAAGTCCGGCTTCAGGACGCGATTGAAAGCATCACCAACCGCTTGGTGGCTGAAAATCGTTCTTGACATGTTCCAGATGTTTGTTCTAGTTTCGTTCCATGAACATCATTGGCTCCCCCATCTCCCCCACCGCTGCTGCCGAGCTTCCTGATCTTCTCGAAAGGTTCTGGTATTGGCGCGGCGCCTCCGGCCAGAATTACATCCACTCGGTCTATGCGCCAGAAACCTGCCCGCCTTTGCCGGGTGCTGTCTATGTCGGCGTGAAGCGGGCGGGCGGCATGCGCATCGCCCTCAGCGTTGGCCGTTTCGCCCCCTTCTGGGACAAGGCCTTGCCTGGCGCGTCTTTCGCGGATTTCCGTGGCTGTGATGAGGTGCATGTGCATCTTCTCGCCCGCGGGGCCGAAAGTGCCGAAGCCGTGCGCCGCGATTTGGCGGCCGCGTTGGGTGACGGGCATGCGGATTTCGGCCTGCATGAAGACATGGCCGATTTACGCGTGGCGGCCTGAGTGGCTGCCCTGCGGCTCCAACACATGCGGGGCCAGCTGTTCCAGCCGGTGGTCATGAATGCCAAGTGCGCGCAAATGCCGGAGGGTGTTGGCCACATAGGCCCGGCATGATCCCATGGTTCCATGGCCCTGCCCAACATAGTGGAGAAGCTGTTCAAGGCTCATCGCCGGGGCATATTGCTCGCTCTGCCGCCGCACCACATAGGTGATGGCCCTCACCTCTTCACCTGATTCAACCAGCCTGAAGCGCTTCACTTGCTCGGAATAGACATCGCCGAGCATCTCACGCTCGCGCACCTTGGCAATGGTGCTCACCCAATCATCAGCGTCAATGTCATAGACAAGCCCCAGGCAAGAGCCGCCCCGGTCCAGGCCCAACACAAGGCCCGGCTTTTCCTTTGTGCCCCTGTAGTGGTGCGAAAGCACGCTCAAGGCCCGGTGATAGCCAAACAGCCGCGCCGGCCGCGCTGATTTGAATTCGAAATCGGGCCGCCACATCAGCGAACCATAGGCGAAAATGCGGTGTGGCATCCCGGCCCTCAAGTCTTGGCGCGTCCCCGCCCGAAGTCTGGCGCCGCCGTATCCTGCCCGGCGGCAATGATTCCGCGCCGCACCTCGCGCGCCCGGGTGAACAGGTTGAATAGCGTCTCGCCATCACCCCAGCGCACCGCCCGTTGCAGCACTGCAAGTTCCTCCGTAAAGCGGCCCAGCATCTCCAACACCGCTTCCTTGTTGTTAAGGAACACGTCGCGCCACATCGTGGGGTCAGACGCCGCGATGCGCGTGAAATCGCGAAAGCCCGAGGCTGAGTATTTGATCACTTCCGAATTCGTCACGGTCTCGAGATCAGCCGCCGTCGCCACCGTGTTATAGGCAATGAGGTGCGGCAAATGGCTGGTGATCGCCAGAACCAGATCATGATGCGCCACTTCCATCACATCCACCATGGAGCCCAGCGCCTCCCAGAAGGCGGTGAGCTTGGCCACCGCAGCAGGGTCAGTGCCGGGCACCGGCGTGAGAATGCACCAGCGGCCATGGAACAATTCTGCAAAGCCCGCGCGCGGGCCAGATTGTTCGGTGCCAGCAATCGGATGGCCCGGAATGAAATGCACGCCCGGCGGAACATGCGGTCCGCAATCACGCACAATGGCGCCCTTGACCGAGCCGACATCGGACAGAATGGCCCCAGGCTTCAGCTGCACCGACACCGCTGCAGCCAGCGCTCCACATGCCCCGACAGGGGCACAGAGGATCACAAGGTCAGCGCCCGCAACGGCATCAGCCGGCATTTCATGCACTGAATCCACAAGGCCAATTTCCAGCGCCACGCGCCGCGTCTCAGCGCTCTTGGCATGCCCGGCAATGGTCTTGGCAAGGCCCTGTTCGCGCATGCCATGGGCAATCGATGAACCGATCAGCCCAAGGCCCAGCAGTGCCACTTTTTCAAACATCACAGTCATTTCAGGAATTCCGCAAGGGCCGCAACCACCGCCCGGTTCGCCTCTTCAGTGCCCACGCTGAGGCGCAGCGCGGCAGGAAGGCCATAAGCCTCTACGCGCCGCAAGATGAGCCCACGCCCGCTCAGGAAGGCATCGGCCTCTTGCGCCTTGGCGGGCGAGGCAAAATGCAACAGCAGGAAATTGCCGACCGAGGGCGTCACCTCAAGCCCGAGGGCCTGCAGCTCACGCGCCAGCCAGCCCAGCCACTTGCTGTTATGCGCTTGCGCAGCGGCCTGGAAGGCCTGGTCCTCAATTGCCGCCACCCCCGCCTTGAGCGCTGGCAGGCTGACGTTGAAGGGGCCGCGGATCCGGTTTAGCACATCGGCCACCGCAGGCGGGCAATAGGCCCAGCCGAGGCGCAAGGCCGCCAGCCCATGGATTTTCGAGAATGTCCGCGTCATCACCACATTGTTGTTGTGCTCAACAAGGCTGACGCCAGCGTCATAGTCATTGGCCAGCACGAATTCCGCATAGGCGGCATCCAGAACCAGCAGCACATGCTGCGGCAGCCCGTGATGCAGGCGCTTCACCTGTTCGGCTGTGAGATAGGTGCCAGTGGGATTGTTGGGGTTGGCGAGAAACACCATCTTGGTCTTCGCCGTCACCCGCGCCAGAATTTCACCCACGTCAGCCACATGGTTCTTCTCCGGCGCAACAACGGCGGTGGCGCCGTTCGAAGAAATCGCGATGGGATAAACCAGGAATCCGAATTGGGAATAGATCGCCTCGTCCCCCGGTCCAAGATAAGCATGGGCCAAAAGCTGCAACAGCTCATCCGAGCCTGCGCCACAGACAATGTTTTCTGCCTTCAAGCCGTGGCGCTTGGCAATCGCCTCGCGCAGCGCGGCAGCGCTGCCATCAGGATAGAGCGCCAATTCGCCAGCCGCCGCCTCAAAGGCCGCCACGGCCTTGGGGCTGGCCCCCACCGCAGACTCATTCGAGGAAAGCTTGTGGGTCTTGCCCGTCTTGGGGCCGGACTTGCCCGGAACATAGGCGTGAATGTCCAGGATGCCGGGCTTGGGCTGCGGACCGTTCAAATCATGCTGTGCCATGGGAAGATCTCAAAAACCAAAGGCCCGGCTATAATGCCCCGCCAGCACCAAGCCAAGCGCCGCGTTGGAGCGCGAAAGCCCAACCAGAGGGCTTTCATGTTCCGGCAGGAAACCGGGCAAGGCCGAAAGGCGCAAGGCCCCGCTCTTGGCTTGCCATGCAGGCTCCGGCGCGAAATCCCGCGGCAGCTTGCCGGAACTGATCACCAGCGTTTCATCATCGCCGGAATCGCTGAGCGGCGCCTGGCCGATCACCAACAATTTGGGAATGCCCTCTTC
>JAGWTZ010000052.1 GCA_028868695.1 Alphaproteobacteria bacterium
AGGCCATGAACGTCGCACCACCGGTTTCAGCCAGGATCTTGGTGATCGCTGCCGTCAAGGACGTCTTGCCGTGGTCAACGTGGCCAATCGTGCCAATGTTGCAATGCGGCTTGTCGCGGTTGAATTTCTCTTTTGCCATGGCTTGTCTCCGTGGTTCCTGAATTACGAATATTTCTTCTTGATTTCTTCGGCTTCGTTCCGTGGAACTTGCTCGTAGTGATCAAACTGCATCGTGTAGGACGCGCGGCCCTGGGACATCGAACGCAGGTTGTTGATGTAGCCAAACATGTTCGCCAGCGGCACCATGGCATTCACGATCTGCGCGTTGCCGCGAGTCGAGGTGCCCATGATCTGGCCACGGCGGGAGTTCAGGTCGCCGATCACGCCGCCCAGATATTCATCCGGAGCCGTCACTTCGACCTTCATGATCGGTTCCAGCAGGATGGCGCCGGCCTTTTCGAAGGCTTCCTTCATGGCGGCGCGGGTGGCGATTTCGAAGGCGATGGCCGAGGAGTCAACGTCGTGGAACGCGCCGTCGATCAGCGCCACCTTGAGGTCAACAACCGGGAAGCCGATCAGCGGGCCGGACGAGAGAACCGAGTTCAGGCCCTTTTCGACGCCGGGGATGTATTCCTTCGGCACCGAACCGCCAACGATCTTCGATTCGAAGCTGTTGCCGGCGCCCTTGTCCGCGGGCTCGATGTCGAGGATGACGCGGGCGAACTGGCCCGTGCCGCCGGTCTGCTTCTTGTGGGTGTAGTCCTGCGTCACCTTGCGGGTGATGGTCTCGCGGTAGGCCACCTGCGGGGCGCCCACGGCCACTTCAACCTTGTGGGTGCGCTTCAGGATGTCAACCTTGATGTCGAGATGCAATTCGCCCATGCCCTTGATGATGGTTTCGCCCGATTCAGAATCGGTCGACACACGGAAGGACGGGTCTTCGGCAGCCAGCTTGTACAAGGCCACGGCCATCTTTTCCTGGTCGGCCTTGGTCTTGGGTTCCACCTTCATTTCGATGACGGGTTCAGGGAACTCCATCTTTTCGAGAATGACCGGGTGGGACGGATCGCACAGCGTGTCGCCGGTGCGGGTATCCTTGAGGCCAACGAGGGCGACGATGTCGCCGGCATGGGCTTCAGCGATTTCCTCGCGGTTGTTGGCGTGCATGAGTACCATGCGGCCCACGCGCTCGGACTTGTCGCGCGTCGAATTCAGCAGCGAGGTGCCCTTGGCCAGAACGCCGGAATAGATGCGGCAGAAGGTGAGAACGCCATACTGGTCGTCCATCAGCTTGAAAGCCAAAAGGGCGAGCGGTTCCTTGTCCGACGACGGACGGGTGGTTTCGCCACCGGTCTTGACGTCGATGCCCTTGATGGCCGGACGGTCGAGCGGCGAAGGCAGGTAATCCACCACGGCGTCGAGCAAAGGCTGCACGCCCTTGTTCTTGAAGGCCGAGCCGCACAGGACGGGGAAGAACGAGGCGTTCAGCACGGCCTTGCGCAGCAGCTTCTTGATGGTCTCGTTGGCCATCGGCTTGCCTTCGAGATAGTCTTCCATGGCCTGGTCGTCGAGTTCGGCACAGGCTTCGATCATGTTGGCGCGGGCGGCTTCAGCGGCAGCCAGCAGGTCGGCCGGGATTTCCTCATCGTGATACTTGGCGCCGAGTTCTTCGTTGTCCCAGACCACGGCCTTCATGCGAACGAGGTCGATGATGCCCTTGAAATCGGCTTCAGCGCCGATCGGCAGCTGAATCGGAACCGGGCGCGCGCCCAGGCGTTCCTTGATGTCCTTGATGCACTGTTCGAACGATGCACCGGTCTTGTCCATCTTGTTGCAGAACACGATGCGCGGCACGGCGTACTTGTCGCCCTGGCGCCACACGGTTTCGGTCTGCGGCTCAACGCCCTGGTTCGAATCGAGCACGCACACCGCGCCGTCGAGCACGCGCAGCGAACGCTCGACTTCGATGGTGAAGTCCACGTGTCCGGGGGTGTCGATGATGTTCAGGCGCTTGCCGTTCCAGATCGTCGTGGTGGCGGCCGAGGTGATGGTGATGCCGCGTTCCTGTTCCTGCTCCATGAAGTCCATGGTGGCGGCGCCGTCATGCACTTCGCCGATCTTGTGGCTCTTGCCGGAGTAGAACAGGATGCGTTCGGTGACAGTCGTCTTGCCGGCATCGATGTGGGCCATGATGCCGAAGTTGCGATAGTCTTGGAGTTCGTGGGTGCGTGCCATGATATTCTCTGATTACCAGCGGTAGTGGCTGAAAGCGCGGTTGGCTTCGGCCATCTTGTGGGTGTCTTCGCGCTTCTTCACGGCGGTGCCGCGGTTGTTGCCGGCGTCGAGCAGCTCGGCAGACAGGCGTTCAACCATCGTCTTTTCATTGCGGCCGCGGGCGGCGGTGATGATCCAGCGGATGGCCAGGGCCTGGCGGCGCTCGGCGCGCACTTCAACCGGAACCTGATAGGTCGCACCACCAACGCGGCGCGAACGCACTTCAATGGCCGGGGCCACGTTCTGCAGCGCCTGGTGGAACAGCTGGATCGGATCGGTCTTGGACTTGGCCTGAATGGCTTCGAAAGCGCCGTAAACGATGTTTTCGGCCACCGACTTCTTTCCATCTTCCATGAGGTTGTTCATGAACTTGGAAACAATCAGGTCACCGAACTTCGGATCCGGGTTGATGACGCGCTTTTCTGCGGAGTGACGACGGGACATTTCTGAAACCTCTTACTTCGGACGCTTCGCGCCATACTTGGAACGGCGCTGGCGGCGCTTCGGCAGGCCCTGGGTGTCCAGGATGCCGCGGATGATGTGGTAGCGAACGCCCGGCAAGTCCTTCACACGGCCGCCACGGATCATGACGACGCTGTGCTCTTGCAGGTTATGGCCTTCGCCCGGAATGTAGCTCACAACTTCGAAGCCGTTGGTCAAACGCACCTTGGCAACCTTGCGCAAGGCCGAGTTCGGCTTCTTCGGCGTGGTGGTGTAGACGCGGGTGCAAACGCCACGCTTCTGCGGGCAGGACTGCATGGCAGGCACCTTGTTCCGGTAGGTCGGCGCAAGGCGCGGCTTGCGGATGAGCTGGTTAATTGTCGGCATGTGCCTCGAAAACCTTCAAATTCGTTCGGACCGGGCAAACGAAAAAAGCACTGAAGCGCCCCGGTCCGGGTCCGCTTAGTGCCAAAACCAGAGGCCCAAACTGCGAACCGGCCAGGTTCTCAGGGGCATGACCTTGAAATCATTCTCTTTTTACATTCCCAACAGCGTTTTGTGAGGCGAACCCACAACGGCCTGCGTCTGGAATGTGGCCGTCCTATACGAGGTGAGTCTGCCAAGGTCAACTGGATTCTGCGGCCATTTTGGCAAGGCCGGCCAGCGGGTTGTCCACAGGCATTGGTGACGGATGCTGCAACGCAGCATGCTCGCCCGGCAGTGGCGGCTTTACGCTTCGCGGGCCAGCTGGCGCAACAGGGCCGCGCGGTCAATTTTCCCGGATGCGTTCACCGGCAGGGCCTGAACCCGGAAAACATGGAACTGGAGGTGTGTCCCCACCGCCCGGCTCAGGTTGGCGCGAAGCTGCCCCTCGTCCAGCGGCCCCTCGGCGACAATTGCCAAGCCCACGTCTTCCGTTCCCAAACTGTTCGGTATGCCAAAGGCGGCAATCTGCGTGGCGTTGATAAACTTGAGGGCAAGGCTCTCATATTGGTCCGGCGCAACCTTGGATCCGGCAGAGTTGATCACCTCATTGATGCGCCCCGAAAGAATCAGCTCGCCCTCCGGAGTGAAATAGCCCAGGTCTCCCGGCACAAAGCGCCCCTGCCCGTCATAGGGGCTTTCGCCGATCAGTGTTCTATCGATTCGGCAGCCCTCGGGCGCGGTGACCTTGACCAAGCCTTCGCCCCCTGCGGCAACCGCCTCGCCATTCAAATCTTCAACCGCCAGCCCAACACCGGGAACCACCTTGCCCACATGTCCCTTCGGCAACTCCGAATCGGCAACCCGCAAGATGGCGTGGGCGCCGGCCTCGGTCGAGCCATAGACGTTGTAAACCGGGCAGCCGAAGGCAGCCTCAGCCTGGCGGGCCAGTTCCTTTGCAACAGTGCTGCCGCCAAGGATGATGCGGTCCAGGGTGAACTTGTGCCTGCCGCGGTCAAACGCTGCCAGCAAGTCCTGCAAGCCCGAAGGCGTGCACATGATTTCAGTGCGCCTGCCGGAATCGATGCTGTCCAGCGTTGCCGCCGCACTCTCACGGGGCCAGCAAACCATGCCGCCGCTTTCGTGGCATTGCAGGGCGCCAAAAAGCCCATAGGCGGAAAAGACCGGCAGCATCACCAGCGTGTCCAGCTGCTTGCGCTCCAGCAAGCCGTCCCGCGCCGCGACCCATGAGGTAAAAACATCCTGCCTGGCGAGATAATATTTCGGCCGGCCGGTTGTGCCGGACGAGGTGAAGATGAACTGCCCTGCGCCTTCGCCTGGCACTTCGCCAACCGGGGCGCCAAGCCAATCCTGGCCAAAGACCAGGTTGCGCACGTTCTTTGCGGGCCTGTCCGGCAGGGTCACCGCAAAATCGATCTTCAGCCCGTCATCATGGGCGGCATCAATGGAGGCAAGGCATGCCGCTGTCGCGCCCAGCCGGCAAATGGCCCAAACCAGCGCATAGAAAATGGCCGGATTTTCGCGGAAGGGCGCAACAACTGTGCCAGGGCCAACGCCCGCCTTGTGCAGCTGCGCCGCGAAACTGTGGATTGTTTTGCCAAGCCGGTCAAAACTCACGCGCTGCCCGTCAGAGGTCAGGAGAGCGGGAAGTTCGCCATATGCGTTAAGCCATGACCCCGGTTTGGCTGTCGGATGCACCGGCTGCCTGCGCGACACTTAGAACTTGAAAACCGCACCTACGCGCACAGTGTTTTCTGACCACTTGGTATTATAGCCCGCGCCGACGTTTGTATCGTCAAAGTGGATGTTGTCGTATTGGTCATGAAGGCCTTCGATGCGCAGGGACACCGAGTCGCTGACGGCAATATCGGCGCCAACGCCAATTGACCAGCCCAGCCCGGTCGAGCCGCGCAAAACATTGGCAGTATCAGAAAATTCGAGGCGTGTGCCAGCCAAGCCGCCTGCGGCAAAAAACGAAACATTGCCGATTTCCTGGCCAACAAGAACGCGCAAATGGCCATTGCCGAAATCATGGACAACGTCGATGCTGCCGGTGTTTGTCACCGCATTGGCGAGGTTGGCGTTCAAATCAGCTTCTGCACCGAAAAACCAGGGCCCACTGTGGCCGCGCAAACCCACAAGGCCGCCCACGCCAAGGAGAGAGGAACTCTCAGAGTTGCCGATCGGGCTGCCATTGACAAACATCTGGTGATCCGAGGCCGAGAAATCAGCCAGCAGGCCGCCGTAGAAATCCACCTTTTCGGAGCTGTTGGATTGAGTGTCACCAGCCTGCGCGCCAGCAATGGGTGCAAGCCAGAAGACCACACCCGCCAACAAAAACCCGCGCAACTTGTTCATTTTATCACCCCTGCCTCAAAGAACCTGGGCACCCAGACTGGCCGCTATACCAGCCAGCTGCCACAAGCACAACTGCGGCAGATTGAAATCCCGTGAGATTGCTGGCCGATTGCTGCGCCGCCAAACCATGCATGCCCCTGGGTTGTACAATTCGAAACTGCACTTTTGGCCCCTCGTTTCTGGTTCTTTTCCAAATCACTTTGCCTTGCTACCTGCCGCCCATGCCCGCCGCCCTTCCCATCCACGAACTTGCTGCCCTCGTCACCGCGCTGTGCTGGGCCATAACAAGCCTGGTCTCGGCGGGGCCTGCCGGGCATCTCGGAGCCTTCGCCTTCAACCGCCTGCGGCAAACCTCTGTGGCACTCCTGCTCGCCGCCTATGTTGCTCTCAGCGGCCGCTGGCACGCGCTTTCCATTCATGACGTGGGGCTATTGCTGCTCTCCGGCGCGGTTGGCATTTTTGTCGGCGACACGCTGCTGTTCACGGCCATGAACCGCCTTGGCCCGCGCCGCACTGGCGTGCTCTTCGCGCTGAATGCGCCGATGGCGGCCATTCTGGGCTGGGCGCTGCTCGGCGAAAGCCTTCCGCTGGCGGCGGCGCTGGGCGTTGTGCTCAGTGCCTGCGGCGTCATGCTGGCCATCCTGTTTGGCGGACGGCCCGGCCAGAGCCATCATCTCGAAAGCATCAAGGGCCCGCTTTGGGCTGGCGTAACTTTTGGTCTGTGCGCGGCGCTGGGCCAGGCCTGCGGCAGCATCATTGCCCGCCCCCTGATGCAGGCGGGGATCGACCCCTTTGCCGCCTCAATGCTGCGCGTGGGCATGGCCGCCGCCTGCCTCACCACACTGATGGCCCTGCCCCTGCCCGCCGTGCAGCCGCGCGGGCCGCTCACCTGGCCTGTGGCCCTGCTCACCATTTTCACAGGCGTCCTCGCCATGGGCGTGGGCATGACGCTGCTGCTCTTTGCCCTTTCCGGCGGCAAGACGGGAATCATCTCCACACTCTCGGCCACTTCGCCCGTGTTGATCCTGCCCATGCTGTGGCTGCGCACGGGCCAGCGCCCGGCGGCCGGCGCCTGGGCCGGGGCGCTTTGCGTGGTGGCCGGGATGGGGCTGATCTTCCTCGGGCGCTGAGCGGCTTCTTTTGACGCTCAGAACTTCACGGTCATGCCAGCGGAAATATTGATGGCTTCCCAGCTGAGGCCCGCAGCGTTGCCGTAAATCGAACCCTGATAAGAGCCATCGGAAATGGCATACATGTCGGTTTGCCCCTGCCCCTCGAAATACTTTTCATAGGAGGCCTTGAGGAACAGGTTGCTGCGCTCGTTCAAGGCATAGGCGACATTCGCCTTCGCGCCGATGAAGGGCGCGCTGTTGCCAAAGTCATTGAAGATCAGATCGCGCAGCCAGTGATGGTCCTGGTCCCACATGCCGAAGGAAACGCCGCCCATGACATCAAGCCCGGCGGACCATTTCTCGCCCTGCTGCGACCAGCCCACCCCGATATAGGCAGCCGGCAAGACCTGCCGGTAGCTCAGCCCCAATTCGCCGTTGGGAAAACAGCCCACATCGCCGCCATTGTTATACCAATAGCAGCCGCCAAATTCGCTGAACTGCACGTCGGTGTAGCGCCCGCCCACAAGGGCCGAGAACTGTCCGCTCTCGCCTTTTTGAAAGACGTAACGCAGGCCGCCATCAAGCTCGAGATAGTGGTCGAGCGTCGTGTCGGAGGACCACGAGTGATCGGAAAATGGCGTGGGCGGCGGGCCTGAAAGCCAATCGAAATCATCATTGAAGTTGGCGCCGTTCAAGCCAATCGTGCCATTGGCATAGACGCTGAGGCGCTGGTTGACGCGCCACTCCGCGCCGAGGTTCATGGTGGGATCGCCGCGCGATGCCCAATCAAGCTCGCTCAGCTTGGAGCCATCGGGGTTATACACCATCTCATGGGCCATGCCAAACATCACGCCGGCCGAAGCCGAGATGTCCAGGCCATTGCCGGAATAGACTGTGGCGTCTTCAGCCCGCGCCACACCCATGGTGCTCAACACAACGCCCGCCGCCGCCATTGCGGGCAACCAAACCTTCATCGACCAACCTCGCTGTCGCGGGTGACTTAGCGCACCCTTTCGCCCCTCAGCAAAGGCGATTCACCACGGCAACAACAATGATGCAAGGGCCAGCGTCATGGCTTTTCTGGCCTAAGTGCTTCTACTGATGACTATTTGCTGCAGCTCTTCCAGCTCACCTTCACGTCTTGCAGCGCTGCGCTCACCCAGTCTGGGTGGGAGTAGGGAAAATCGCTCACGCTGATCAGCCCGCGTTCGCCGAGCTTCTGCAAGTCGTTCTGCAAATCGCCGATCTGGAAATGGATGTAGGTCTGCCGGGCAAGCACGGCATCAGCGCCCGCCATCATCTTGTTGGCCATGCCTTGCGCCGCTTCGAGGTGCTGCAGCTTTTCTTCATCGGTCTTGGCCGTGTCGGCCTTGGCGGCTTCAAGGCCGAGCTGCATCTTGTCGGAAAGCGGTGTGCCCACGGCCATGCCAAGCGCTGCGGCGTTCAAGTCCCTGTCGAAGGTGTCATGGTCATCCTGGAAGCGCGCGATGGTGGCCACAAGTGCCTTGCGCTCAGCCTCATCACACAGGCGGCTCACGGAAGTGGTGAGATAGCAATGCATGATGTTGTTGTTCATCGTGCCGCTCACCCAATCCTTCAGCTTGCATTGCTCATCCACGCTTGAAGGCAGAACGGTAGCTTGTGCTTCAGCTTTTCCCTTTCCGCCCCAGAGCGAAGGCAGGCTGAAGCCCTCCGGCATGAAATAGAAAAATCCAACGACCAGCATGATGACGGCCGAAGTGCCGAATAGCGCCGTATAAAGCGTGGTGTTCTCTTCGCCCTCTTCCGCGCCCGCGGCCGCTTCTTCATCATTGGCAATGGAGGGCTGCAGGCTTGCGACATGTGCCCGGCCAAAACCCTGCGGGCCAGTGGCCGTCCGCGCCGGGGCGGCCTCGGCACCCTCAACTGCTTCATGCCGCACGGGGCGGTTGCCGCCGCCCAGCCGCGCATTGATCTGGTCCAAAGTGATGTCGTTGCGGGCCACGCGACTGCCCCTCCGCTTGCCTTGCCTGCCACAACCTAACGGTGCCGTGGTTAAGGCGATGTTAAGGCAAATGTGGTGCGCGCAACGGGCAGTTTTCAGCCGGGTTGTTCGCAGGCAGCAAAACGTGGTAGGCTTTGTCAGCTGGGCGGCTTAAGCCCGCCCTGCGGAAGATGCGGCACAATTTAAGGAGTTAGACACATGAAAGCTGTTTTGAAAATCTCTTTGGCTGCGGCCCTCGCCATGAGCAGCCTGGCCGCTGCGGCCCCGCAAGCCTCTGCCCATGAGCGTTTCCACCATGAAGGCATGTGCGAAGGCGACATTCTTCCCCTCCTCTTCGTCGGTGCGGCGCTCGGCGCTGTGACCGGTGGCGTTGGCAGCGCCGTGGCTTGGGGCAGCGCCTATGCTGTTGGCGGTGCTGCTGTTGGCGGCGGCGCCGGCCTGCTGCTGACCACCGCGCATGACCATCACCACTGCCACTGATTCGGCAGCGCATCTCAGTCTGAGATCAGAGCCCGGGCTTCGGCCCGGGCTTTTTTGTTGCATTGCAAGGGCGTTTTCCCGCCCCCAACATCGCCCCACTCCCGCCACATCTTCGCCGCGAAGCGCCGCCACCCTCCTGAACCGGACGGCGACATGATCATCCTAACCCGTTCCGCGCGCGGGGCCTTCCCGCACCCGGAACAAGACTTGAGAGGGAGTTAAGACATGACCATGCCGCAACGCCACTGGTGGCACGAGCTCAACACATGGGAGCCGGAAGCCGCCCTGGCCTTTTATGGAAGAACCCTGGGCTGGGAGTTCGAGCCCACCCCGCTGCCCGATGGCGCCGCCTATTGGATTGCCCGCAAGGATGGCAAACCCGTGGGCGGGATCTTCGTGCTCACCGCACCGGATTATGAAGGCATCCCTTCGCATTGGATGACCTATCTTTCCGTCAATGACATCAACAAGGCCGAATCCACGACATCGGATGCTGGCGGCGAAGTGATGCGCCCGCCCATCAGCATTCCGGGCGTGGGCAAGCTTGCCGTGGTGACAGACGCCACCGGCGCCATGATCGGCCTCATTGAGCCGGATCAGGGCCACGCCCTCGCCCGCCCGCACTGACCCGGTTGACACTGCTTGTTTTGGCCACGCCGCAGCCCGCGGCGTGGCCTTTTGCTGGCACCCCACCTTTCCAACTTGCAACTTCAAGTGTTTGCGCCAGCGGCTATGTTCGCTGCCATGGAAATAACGCGAAACCAGCCAATGCACAGCCACACCCACCTGACCCGCCGCCCGTGGGATTTCTGGCTGGCCCGCGCCGCGGTTTTGCTGGTGGCGGTGCTGCAATTCGCGGTGATCAATGATTTCTCTTTCGGGCCGAAGTGGCTTGCCCCGGTTTTGGAAATAGCCTTGCTGCTGCCGCTCTCTTTCGCCACGGCCTGGACGCTCGGCAAGGCCCGCAGCACGGCGGAGCCGCATGTGCTGGAAGTGGCCAAATACCGCCGCGCCATCCGCAGCGCTGCCATGCTGCTCACCGCACTCATCACCGTCATGAATTTCGCGGCGCTGTTTGATCTCGTGCGCGCCCTGCTGTCCGGCAAGGCGGGCGCCGGGCCATCGCTTCTGCTTGATGCGCTGAACATCTGGGCCACCAATGTCATCGCCTTCTCGCTGTGGTTCTGGAACATGGACCGCGGCGGCCCGGCCATGCGCGGCCTTGGCCTGCACCGGCGCGAGGATTTCCTGTTTCCACAAATGTCGCTGCCGCAGCTTCATGATGAGGAATGGGCGCCGGGCTTTGTGGATTACCTGTTCCTCGCCTTCACCAACGCCACGGCCTTCTCACCCACCGACACGCTGCCCCTGTCGCAGCGCGCCAAGCTGTTGATGATGGCGCAGGCCGCGGTTTCCCTTCTGGTGGTGGCGTTGGTGGCGGCGCGCGCCGTCAACATCCTGGCCTGAGCGCCGCCGGTTAACCACCCGTTAACCTGCCAAATCTTCTATCCCAGCCATGGTTGCGCGATTCGCCCTGGCTGTCCTGTTGTGCTGCTCGCTCTTTGATGCGGGCGCTGAGGCACGGGCGCGCAAGAAGACAACGCACCCGGTATCCGACCAAATCACCACGGCAGCCATTGACGTGGCCAGGAACGTCATTGAAACGCGCCTCTCGCGCGTGCCCGCCGATGGCCAGATTGAAATTGCCTTCGCGCCCTTGCCGCAGCGCTCGGCCGAGCGGCTGGTGATCAAGCTGATCGACAGCGCCCAGACCAGCCTGTTCATGGCCGCCTATGAGATGACATCAAAACCCATTGCCGACGCCATGTGCGCGGCGGCGGCGCGCGGCGTGGCGGTCTCCGCCGTGCTCGACGACAAATCCAACCGCCACGGGGACTGGCGCTCCAAGCGCGATTATCTGCAGGCCTGCGATGTCGATGTGCGCACCGATGCGCGCTATCCCATCATGCATGACAAGTTCATCGTCGCTGATGGCAGGCATGTGGAAACCGGTTCGTTCAACTACACCTTCGCCGCCGCGGAACGGAACGCCGAAAACGCCATCGTGGTCTGGAACAACCCGGCCATGGCCAACAAATACAGCAGCGAGTTCGACCGCCTGTTTGCCGAAGCGGCAGACTGAGCGTCCCAAGCATTCATCAGCGATGGCAAGGCCGGCAAATTGTCCGCGTGGGCAGGCACCGAGCTGCCTCGCGCCACGCGGACCAGTTCCTCAAGCACCGGGGGACTTCCGTGGGGAGAGATGCTCAAGCAACCAGAAGTATAGTCGAATCCCGTGACTAAACTATTAATTGCTTGACGTGCCGAACACAACCAAAAGATGTGTCCCGCCGTGTGTTGGATGACCAGGCGGTTTCAAGGCGTGCTCTTGGCAGAAAAGAACTGGCGGAAACGGAGGGATTCGAACCCTCGATACGCCTTACAGCGTATGACGATTTAGCAAACCGTTGCCTTCAGCCACTCGGCCACGTTTCCGCAGGATAGTTCTCGCAACAAAGCCGGGCAGAATGGCGCGCCCGGTGTTTCGGGGGTCTTTGCCTTGATTTGGCGCGACTTGCAAGCACCCATCCAAACAAAGCCGCACGCGGCCTGCGGCGCAGCGCCCCGCGGGGCAACATTTAATTGTGTTTTGGGTGCGAACTGGTCTAAGCCAGCGGCTGGTTAACGAATTCTTCGCGTGTTTGCCGCAAGCTTGGCGCAAGCGAGGGTGAGGAGTTGAAGATGCGTGTTGTTTTGCTTGCAGGCGTGATGGTTGCGGCCCTGGGCGTGGCTCAGGCCAAGGCCTATGACACCTTCATTCCGCTGGGCCTCGGCTACTCCACCACCGAAGGCTCGGTCTCGGCCCTTTCGGCCAGCGAACAGCAGGCCATCAACCAGGCTGACATCTATGAAACCGACATTTGGCAGCGCCAGCACCGCGCCCGCCAGTTTGACAGCAAGATGCAGCGCTTCCTGAATGACAGGAACTCGAACGGCATGGACACCTGGATCGACTACTGATCCGGCCCCTGCCCTTCTCTCTCAATGGAAAGTGATCAGCGCCCGCGCCTGGCGTTGCGCCTCGGCGATTTCGGCTGAAGACATTTCCTGCGCCAGTTCGCAGCGGTAGCTCTTGGCCGCCACATTGCCCTTCAGCGCTGAAATGTTGAACCACTTGTGCGCCTCAACCAGGCTTTTCTGCACGCCCTGGCCCAGGCAATACTTGAGGCCAAGTTCAAGGATCTCTTCGGCCTTGGCATTCATCGGGTCCAGGCGGACCAGCTCATCAATCGTTGTTATCATCTCACCCATCCTGTTCGGCCGGTTTTTTGTTTTGTGTGGCCGGCGGCTTCAAACCGCAGCATCAAAATGCCAGCGATTTTCGAATGGCGCGTTAAGTGGCAGGCTTAAGGAGCTTCTAACGGACCATCACCCCATGATGAATACCCCTGAACACAAGGCAGCAAAATCAATGCGTTACCTAAGATTTAGCAGAAATTAAGCAAACTTTGTTCAGCCCTTGTTGACGATGCTGGCGCTTTGCCCGGCACTCACTTCGCCGCCACGGCCAGCGACATGGAGATCGGGAAATGATCAGAACCGCCCGCCAGGCCGATGTGTTCGCCGGTCAGCGGCCGCAGGCCGGGAGAGACGAAAATGTGGTCAATGGCGATCTGCGGCAGGCCCTGATCAGCGGGCCAGCTTGGCATGGTGGTCAGGCGCTTCAGGCCCGCCGTCTCGGCAAACACCTGCGTGACGCGCGAGAAGGGCGTGGCGTTGAAATCGCCCATCACCAGCAGCGGCCCCTGCTCGGTCTCCAGCGCCTTGGCCAGCGCCAGAACCTGGTGAAACTGTGCCCGCGCGAAGGGAAAGCGCGTCGTGTGCGTGGCCATCACAGTGAGCCCGCCAAACTCCGGCCCAAGGCTGGCCTGCAGATAGGCAGGCCCTTCCCAGGCGTTCTGCCCGTGCTGGCCCGTCAGCGGGAATTTCGACAGGATCGCCAGCTCGCAATCCCCCTCTTGCCAGCAGGTCGCCTGATAGGGCCATTCGGCTTTCAGTTCTTCCAGCATGGCCTTGCTGGGCGGGGCAAGCTCCACCAGCGTCATCACGTCCGGGTTCATCTGCCTGATCACCGCGGCAATCTCTGCCGGGTTGGTAAAGGCGCCATGCACATTGAACTGCGCCACGCGCAGCTGCTTTTCGTTCGCCTGCACGGCAGCCTCGGACCCGCCGGTGGCCAGCAGCGGCCAAACCCCATAGCCCACGATGAACAGCACAAAGAACACGCCCGCCGCCAGGCTCTTGAAGCGCGGGGCGAAGATGCCCAGCGCCCCAGCCGCCGCCAGCAGCGCGAACTGCACCGAAAATTGCGAGATCACATCAAAACGGATCCACAGGATGCCCATCCGCCCGCCGATCAGCCCGGCAAGGCCGAGGCCCAGCGCCATGGTGGCCCCGCTCCAATCACGGTGCCTGGACCGCTTGGGCTTTGCGTCCTTGTCGCCTTGGGGTGAAGTCTCGGTCTTAGCCTTGAGGAGTGCCACGCGCAGCCTTGTTTGCCATCATGGCGGCGGATGCCTTCACCCGCGCGCCTAGGTCCCTGAACACCCATTGGGGCATTCAGGCTCGCAAGCGCATGGCTTGCTGGCGTCCTGCCTCAGATGAGTCTGCTCTCCAATGGAAGCAGCTGCTCGGGTGTAGCAAAGCCGGGCAATTCTTCAAACCGCTTCTTCCATGACAAAACCGAAGGATAATGGCCAAGGTCGATGTTGGCTTCCGGCGCATAGCGCAGCACGCCATAGATGCCGATGTCAGCCACCGTGGGCTTCTTGCCGACGATCCACTCATTGCGGGCCAGCTCATGCTCCAGCACCGCCAGCGCAGCGCGCGCCTCGGTGTCATAGAGAATGCGCAGCTCATCGCCGAACTGGCGCTGGCCGCGTGCCTTGGCGCGCAGACGGAACACCGGCACCGCCAGCTTGTCCCACTGCCAGAACAGCCACTCCCGCACCCGCTGTTTCTCAACCGGCTGCTTGCTGTGGAACTTGTCCAAGCTCTCGGCGAGATGCAGCAGAATGGCAGCAGACTGCACCGCCATCATCTGGCCGTCCCGCAGCACAGGCACCTGGCCATAGCGGTTCTTGACCAGGAAATCTGGCTGCTTGTGTGCGCCCTCGCGCAGATTGACGTGGATGTAGGAATAAGGGTGGCGCATCAGCGCCAGGCCAAGGGCGGCCGTATAGGTCGGGCCGGATGTGGCGCTGCCGTAAAGGGTGAAGCGCTGGCGCTCCTTCGGGCTGGCGGCCTTTTCCCGTTTGGCGGCGGCGGTGGGCGCCGGCTTGGGTGCGGGTTTGGTGGCCGGCTTGGCCACCGCCTTGTGCACCGGCGCTTTCTTGGGCGCATCTTTCTTCAATTTCGCCCGCGCAGCCGTCTTCGCCATGGGACAAATCTCCTACAATACCGTGTACTGATGATCAGCACACGGACTATAGCGGAGCCCGCCCCGTTTGTGAATTCTTTATTAAAACGCTGGATTTATTGGTTAATTTCCAGCTTTTGGCGGAGAATGTCGTTAACAGCCTGCGGATTTGCCTTGCCGCCGGTGGCTTTCATCACCTGCCCGACAAACCAGCCCAGCAGCGTTGGCTTGGCCTTCACGGCCTCAACCTTGTCCGGATTGGCGGCCATGATCTCATCCACCGCCTTGGCGATGGCGCCGGTGTCAGTCACCTGCACCAGGCCCCGTTCAGCCACGATCTTGGCGGGCTCGCCCCCCTCCGACCACAGGATTTCGAACACGTCCTTGGCGATCTTGCCGGAAATGGTGCCATTGGCGATGAGATCCACCAGCCCGCCCAGCTGGGCGGCCGAAACCGGCGAGGACTCGACACTCTTGCCTTCCTTGTTGAGGCGGCCAAACAGCTCGTTGATCACCCAATTGGCGGAAAGCTTGCCGTCGCGGCCCTTGGCCACGGCTTCGAAGAAGGCGGCCGAGCTCTGTTCCGCCACCAGCACCGAAGCGTCATAGGCCGAAAGCCCGAAGGCGGAGACGAACCGCGCCTTCTTCTCATCCGGCAATTCCGGCAGGCTGGCCTTGATCTCGGCAATGCGCTTGGGGTCAAGCTTCAGGGGCAGCAGGTCCGGGTCGGGGAAATAGCGGTAGTCATGCGCCTCTTCCTTGGAGCGCATCGAGCGGGTTTCGCCCTTCTTGGCGTCATAAAGGCGGGTTTCCTGGTCAATCGAACCGCCATCTTCCAGAATGCCGATCTGGCGGCGGGCTTCAAATTCAATCGCCTGGCCCATGAAGCGGATCGAGTTGACGTTCTTGATCTCGCAGCGCGTGCCGAAGGCGCCGCCGGGCTTGCGCACCGAAACATTCACGTCGGCGCGCATCGAGCCCTGCTCCATGTTGCCGTCACAGGTGCCGAGATAGCGCATGATCTGGCGCAGCTTGGTCACATAGGCCTTGGCCTCGTCGGCCGAGCGCATGTCCGGCTTCGAGACGATCTCCATCAGCGCGCAGCCTGAGCGGTTCAGGTCCACGAAGCTCATGTTCGGGTGCTGGTCATGCAGGCTCTTGCCCGCATCCTGCTCCAAATGCAGCCTTTCAATGCCCACTTCCACAACCTTGCCGTCATCAAGGTCAACGGTCACCTTGCCCTCGCCCACCACCGGCTGCTTGTACTGCGAGATCTGGTAGCCCTGCGGCAGGTCGGGGTAGAAATAGTTCTTGCGGTCAAACACCGAGACTTCATTGATCTGCGCCTTGAGGCCAAGGCCGGTGCGCACCGCCTGATCAACGCAAAATTCATTGATCACCGGCAACATGCCGGGCATGGCAGCATCCACGAACGACACATGGTCATTGGGTTCCCCGCCGAATTCGGCCGAGGCGCCCGAGAACAGCTTGGCCTTTGAAAGCACCTGGGCGTGCACTTCCAGCCCAATGATCACTTCCCAATCACCGGTGGCACCCTTGATCCAGTCCTTCTTGTCGGCAACGCGCTTAGCAGATTCCATGGTCAAACTCCTGAAGCGCCCGATTAGAGCCTTGAGGCCGCAAGTTCAAGCGCTGGCCGTTTTGCTTGCCCTGGCCTCCCCCGCCATGGCGGCGGACAACCCCTTGGCCCCGGCCGAACAGGGCAAGCGCGCCTGCCTGGAGCCGGACACCCAGGCCAAGACCTGCTGGACCATCGCCAGCTACAGCAAAATGGCTGACGGCATCTACCAGGTGACGCAAAAGACCGGCATCCGGAACACCACCGATTTCGAAATCCGCACCATCTACATCACCAAGCTGAAGGACGGGCAGATCTGCCAGACTGTTGAGCCGGATTATCTCGACAACGCCAAGTTCTACCACATGGGCGATGAAATGCTCCGCCAGGATCTGGCCAACATCCGCGCCATTGCCGCCGAAAACATGAAGAATGTCATAGGCAAGGAGGTCTGCATGACCCTCGGTGCAGCCGCCGCCGATGGCGCGCAGGAATTCTCGGTCACCATCGCGGGCACACCCGAGAAGCTGGACTCAAACCGCCACCACAAACTGCTCTGGGTGACGCCGGATGACGGCTATCACCTGCTCAGGACGCAGATCGAGAATTAGGCCGCCTCGGCCTCGCCCGGCGTCATGCCCAGCGCGGCGAGATAGACATCCAGCAGCGCCTCTTCTTCCATGCGCTCTTCCGGCTCTTTCTTGCGCAGTGAAATCACCTTGCGCAAAATCTTGATGTCAAAGCCATTGCCCTTGGCCTCGGCATAAACTTCCTTGATGTCGGCGGCGATGGCCTTTTTCTCTTCTTCCAGCCGCTCAATGCGCTCCACCAACTGTTTCAGCTGGCCTTCGGCAAAGCTGGTCTTGGTCTTGGTTGCCACGTGTGAAACTCCGCTTCGTGAAATCGTTCAGTGGGAAGGCTTGTGGGCCTGCTTCTCGCCCGCCTGGTGCCTTGCCTTCCATTCCTCGTAAGGCATGCCGTAAACCATCTGCCGCGCCTCGTCGCGCGTCACGTCCAGGCCTTGCGCCTTGGCGGCATCTTCATACCAGTTGGACAGGCAGTTTCGGCAGAAGCCGGCAAGGTTCATCAGGTCAATGTTCTGCACATCCGTGCGCTCGCGCAGATGCGCCAGAAGGCGGCGGAAGGCAGCGGCTTCAAGCTCGGTTTTGGCTTTGTCGTCAGGCTTCATGCAGCTTTACATAGGGCGAACTTGGCCCGCCGCCAATGGCCTTGGGCGCCCATCCACAGTTTCACGCCCATGCGGGGAAAATTGCCGCGGCGGGACTAACACTTGTCGCATGCGGCAGAATCCCTTAGTGAGAGTGGGATTTGGGCCCAAATGCCCAAAATTTGCTGCATTGGCTTCGGAGATTGGGGCATGAAACGCATTGTGACGGCGGTTGGCTTGGGGCTGATGCTCACGGGGTTCTTGAGCCTGCCCGCCAAGGCGGATTTGAAATTGTGCAACAACACCTCCAGCACGGTGCAGGTGGCTGTCGGCTACAAGGACAAGGAAGGCTGGGCTTCTGAAGGCTGGTGGACGGCCAAGCCCCAGGGTTGCATCAACCTGCTGAAGGGTGCCCTCATCGCCCGCTATTACTACATCTATGCCGTGGACCGCGACAAGGGCGGCTCCTGGGGCGGCAAGGCGATGATCTGCATGAAGGACAAGATATTCACCATCCGCGGCATCGACCATTGCGCCGAGCGCGGCTACCAGCAGCAGGGCTTCTTCGAGGTGGACACCGGCGAGAAGACTGACTGGACCGTTTCCCTCTCCGGCGACAAGCAGGCCGCAGCACCGGCTGCCCCTGCAGCGCCCGCCGCACCGGCGGCCAATGGCACGGCCCAGCCCGTGCCTGTGCCCGCCCCCACCGCACCGCAAACCAACACGACCAACACGCAATAAGGGCTGAACCTTGCGCAGAAACCGAAAAGTCAAAATCCTGGCCACGCTCGGCCCGGCATCCAACACCCGCGAAATGATCGAGAAGCTGTTCATCGCCGGGGTGGACGTGTTCCGCATCAACATGAGCCACACCAACCATGTGCTGCTCAAGGAACTGCACGGCCACATCCGCGCCGTGGAAGAAAAGGTGAAGCGGCCGATCGGCATTCTCGCCGACTTGCAGGGCCCCAAGATCCGCATCGGCACTTTCGCCAGCAAGGAAGTGAAGATCGTTGCCGGCGACATGTTCGT
Organism: Alphaproteobacteria bacterium; assembly: GCA_028868695.1. Lineage (GTDB taxonomy): Bacteria > Pseudomonadota > Alphaproteobacteria > Rhizobiales > Aestuariivirgaceae > Aestuariivirga. The sequence continues at coordinate 18,292 of JAGWTZ010000052.1, forward strand.
TTTCGACACCAACCCTGCCCCTGGCGATGCCACGCGCGTGTATCTGCCACATCCGGAAATCTTCGCTGGCGCCAAGGTTGGCGACAACCTGCTGCTGAATGATGGCCGCCTGCGTGTGCAAATCGTCAAGGCGGCGCCAGACCGTCTCGACACAACCATCATCTATGGCGGCACCTTGTCGGACCGCAAGGGCGTGAACCTGCCGGACACGATGCTGCCCATTCCCGCCCTCACCGAGAAGGACCGCGCCGATCTCGAAGCCGCCGCCTCTCTTGGCGTGGATTGGATCGCGCTTTCCTTCGTGCAGCGCGCCGATGACGTGGCCGAGGCCCAGCGCCTCGTCAAGGGCCGCGCCGGCGTGATGGCCAAGATCGAGAAGCCCTCCGCCCTTCCGGTGCTGGATGACATCCTGAAGATCGCGGACGGCCTCATGGTGGCGCGCGGTGATCTGGGCGTTGAACTGCCGCTCGAAACCGTGCCCTCCAAGCAAAAGCACATCACCCGCGCCGCAAGGCGTTATGGCAAGCCGGTGGTTGTCGCCACCCAGATGCTGGAATCCATGATCACCGAGCCGGTGCCAACACGCGCCGAAGTCTCGGACGTGGCCACCGCCGTCTATGAGGGGGCTGATGCGGTCATGCTTTCGGCCGAAAGCGCCTCGGGCGCCTGGCCGGAAAAAACCGTCCAGACCATGGACAAGATCGCCCAATCCGCCGAGGGCGACACCTACTACAAGGGCATCATCCACGCCCAGCGCAATGATGCCGAATCCACCACGGCAGACGCCATCTCCGCCGCGGCCCGCACCATTGCCGAAACGCTCAATGTGCCTGCCATCGTCTGTTACACGGGCGGCGGCTCCACCGGCGCCCGCGTGGCGCGTGAGCGGCCTTCAGCACCCATCCTGGCCCTCACCCCCATTGTTGCAACAGCAAGGCGCATGGCGCTGACCTGGGGCCTGCATGCGCTGGTCGTGCCGGATGCCAAGAGCCTCGACGACATGATGAGCCAGGCCGGCGAGCTGGCCTACAGCGAAGGCTTCGCCAAGCCGGGTGAGAAGATCCTCATCACGGCGGGCGTTCCCATCGGTGCGCCGGGCACCACCAACATGCTGCGCGTGGCCACGCTGGGCCCCGGCGGCAAGGGCGTTTGAGCCAAGGCGGCTTCCACCCGGAAGCCACCTCAGCCCTGTGCCCAGAAGACCACCAGATAGCGCCGTCAGGATTTGCCGGCGGTAAATCCGCCGTCGATCATCAGATGCGCGCCGGTGATGAAGCTGGCCTCATCGCTGAGCAGGAAGGCCACCGCATTGGCCACTTCCTCCGGCCTGCCCAGCCGCCCCAGCGGATGCAGGCTGATCAGGCCCTTGCGCATCGTGTCATCCAGCCCGGAAAGCAGCGGCGTGTCGATATAGCCGGGGCCAACCGCATTGACCCGCACACCCTTGGCCGCACCTTCCAGGGCCAGCGTCCGGGTGAGGTTCACCACCCCGCCCTTGGCAGCGGAATAGGCCGCCGTCATGCTCTGCCCGAACACGCCGAGAATGGAGGCGCAGTTAACGATGCTGCCGCCCTTCTGCGCCAGCATGAAGCGCATCGCCGCCCGGTCAATGCGGAACACGCCCGTCAGGTTGATGTCGATCACCCGCAGGAAGCTGGCATCAGGGTAAGTCTCGGCAGGCGCCATGTCGCCAATGCCGGCATTGCTGAACACGCCGTCCACGCTGCCCAGCGCCGCCACGGTTTTTGCGAAAAGCTGATCGGCCTGTTCGGTGGATGAAACATCGACGGGGATGAACAAGCACTTGCCCGGCTTGCCCTTACCCAGTGCCTCGGCCTGCTTCTCACGGCCCGGCGCTGGCAGATCGGCAATCACCACATTGGCCCCTTCGGCAAGGCAGCGTTCCACTGTGGCAACGCCAATGCCGCTGGCCCCGCCAGTCACCACGATGTTTTTGTTCTTCAGGCGCATGATCAAATCCTTGATTGATGAAAGCGCCATTCTCCGCACAGGCCGCCCGGTGCGCCATGTGCCAGATCAATGCGGAGACGGCCGGATTGGGGCAGGATACAAGGCGGCAGCCCTGCTTCAGGGGCCGGTCATCCGCCGTAACTCGCGCCCCATGGCCCAGGCCAGCCCCAGCGCCACCAGCAGCAGGAAGGCCACCAGCCCAAGCGTGCCCTTGTCGCTCGGCTCAAAGGCAAAACCTTCCGCACCATGCCGCGCCCACAGCAATGCCGCAATGATCACCGCCAGCAGCCCCGCCACCAGCAGGCAAACCGCGCGTGTCAACACCAGCACAATCTTGGGCAGACCTGAAAAATCAGACATTGAGCGGCTCGCAAAGGCTGGGCATGATGCCGCAACCTTAACTGAGCCTGACCAATGTCCAAGAACAAAATCGACCGCAGTAAACTGAAGCCCGCCACCCGCATTGCCACCACGGCGAGGGACTATGCCGAGCATGGCATGGTGAACCCGGCGGTGTACCGCGCCTCCACCATCACCTTCCCCACCGTCGAAAGCCTCCATAACCGCAGCCAGCACTATGTCTATGGCCGCCGCGGCACGCCCACCTCACTGGCCGTTGAAAGCGCGATTGCCGAGTTGGAAGGTGGCTTTGCCTGCAAGGTGGCGCCCTCCGGCCTTGCCGCGATCACTGCGGCACTCCTCGCCTTCCTCAAGGCCGGCGATCACCTGCTGATCACCGATACCGTTTACGCGCCCGTGCGCCACCTCTGTGACAGCCTGCTCAAGGGCCTTGGAATTGAAACCACCTATTATGATCCGCTGGCGGGAGAGAAGCTGCGCAGCCTCATCCAGCCCAACACCAAGGTTCTCTATCTCGAAAGCCCCGGCTCCCAAACCATGGAAGTGCAGGATGTGCCGCAGCTCTCGCGCCTTGCCCATGAGGCAGGCGCCATCGTGATGATCGACAACACCTGGGGTGCGGGGCACTACTTCAAGGCCTTCACCCATGGCTGTGACATCTCCATCCAGGCCGCCACCAAATACATCACCGGGCACTCTGATTGCATGCTGGGCTGCGTCACCTGCAATGAGGCCACCTGGCCGCGCTTCAAGGAAGTCTATGAGACCATGGGCCTCTTTGCCGGGCCGGATGACATGTATCTCGCCTTGCGCGGCCTGCGCACGCTGGATGTGCGCCTCGAGCGGCACCAGCGCTCGGCCCTTGCCGTGGCAGAATGGCTGCGCGGCCGGCCGGAGGTGGAAACAGTGCTGTACCCTGCGCTCTCCAACGCCCCGGGCCATGCGCTGTGGAAGCGTGATTTCACCGGCGCCTGCGGCCTGTTCTCAATCATCCTCAAACCGGCGAAGGCCGAAGCCGTGGCCGCCATGCTTGATGGCATGGAGCTTTTTTCCATGGGTTACAGCTGGGGCGGCTTTGAAAGCCTGATCGTGCCTTTCAAGCCGGAGCGCAGCGCCACGCAATGGACAACACAAGGCCCTGCCCTGCGCCTGCACATCGGCCTCGAACACCCGGATGACCTGATTGCCGATCTCGCCAGCGGCTTTGCACGCTTGTCACAGGCCTCTTGAAATCTGGCCGCGCCACCCGATCTTTCGCAGGGAACAAGGAGCCATCATGCACGCCCTCACCAAACTTGCCCTCGGCGCCAGCCTCATTTGCGGCCTTTCCGCCGCCGCGACCGCGCAATCGGCCGATGACCCGGAGCTGATCTTCAAGAAGAACACCGTGTTCCACCTGCTCTCGCCCGATGCCAAGCTGGCCACCTATGTGATTGATGATCCTACCATTGATGGCGTGGCCTGCTATTTCACCGTGCCGGAACAAGGCGGCTGGACAGGCTGGGCCGGCTTTGCCGAACAGCGCTCGGAAACCTCCATCGCCTGCCGCCAGGTGGGGCCTGTGAAGATCAACGCCAAGTTCCAACAGGGCGAAGACATTTACCGCCAGCGCCGCTCGCTGTTCTTCAAGAAGATGCAGATCGTGCGCGGCTGTGACGCCAAGCGCAATGTGCTGGTTTACATGAGCTACACCGACAAGCTGATCGATGGCTCGCCGCAGAACTCAACCTCCACCGTGCCCATCATGCCCTGGGGCGCCGACACCACCGCGCCCAAATGCGGGGATTTCCTGAGCCA
>JAGWTZ010000053.1 GCA_028868695.1 Alphaproteobacteria bacterium
GCCATTGAGCTCATCCGCAAATCTGGCGGCGAAGTGCTGGCCGCAGCCTTTGTGATCGACCTGCCCGAACTGGGCGGCGCTGACCGCTTGCGCGCCAAGGGCGTGAAAGTGCACAGCCTCGTTGGCTTTGAAGGCCACTGAAACCACCCTGCGCCGCCAGCCATGTTTACGGCTTGGTTAACGCCAGCCCGCAAGTTTGGCCGGATTGGTAAACGGCGCATTCAAACCCCTTTGTTAGAACCCGGCAGAAATCTGGAGTTCTGCCATGGGCCTTTTGATGAAGCTACGCAATGCAGTGCGCCGCTTCGCGGTTTCGGCAGGGGGCAACGTTGCGATGAGTTTCGCGATCGCGGGCATTCCCTTGCTGGGCGCGGCGGGCGGAGCCATTGACTATTCACGCTATGTCTCAGCGCGCACAGACCTGTACGCCGCCATGGATGCCGCCGTGCTGGCCGGCACCAAGGAATATGTGGAGAATGGCAAGAACAGCCAGAACGCCGTTGCTGTTGCCCAGAAATATTTCAATCAATCACTGGCGGGCGGCTATCAGTTCACCAGCCAGAATATCCAGTTCAAGGTCAACGCCACTGGCAACGGCATCGCCGCCTATGGCGATGTGGCCATAGCAACACCTTTCCTCTCGGTGGTGGGCATCAGCAGCCTGCCGCTGCTCACAAAGGATATTTCCGAGGCCGACGCCGCCATTGAAACGCCCGCTGGTGGCGCCGACAACCTCGAAATTGCCGTGATGCTCGACGTCACCGGCTCGATGTGTGATGACGGCTCGGGCCCCTGCACCACCGGCGCCAAGATTTCCGCGGCCAAGACCGCCGCCGACAATCTCGTCGACTTGGTGCTTGGCCCAGGCTCATCCACCAAGAATGCCCGCATCTCCATCGTGCCGTTCTCGAACCGCGTGCGCCTCGAAGCTGATGGCCAGGGCGGCGCATTGACCCAGGCGATCACCGGCCTTGCCCCCAAATGGTCGGGTTATGAATCGGTTTGCACCTCCGGTTCCGGTTCCGGCGGCAGTGAAAACGCAGGCAACTGGTCTTGCAGCGCTTCATCGGTGCAATATTTCAACAACTGGAAGGTCATGCCTTGCGCGACAGACCGCTACTATGACGCCACTGCCAGCTTCGACCTGACAGACAAGGCCCCGGGTTCGAACCAATGGCTGAACGGCCATGACGGCAGCCGCATGACCGTTTCCGGCGACAGCAGCGACACCAAGCCCACGCAATATCTGGGCAAGTCCGCGACGGACCCTGCCTATCAATGGAACTACAACAGCGACGGCTCCTGCGCCGACATTGACTCAGCTGATGTCATGATGCCGCTGGCCAACAACGCGACCCAGTTGAAGAAGAACATTGATGCGCTCTCGGCCTTCGGCGCCACGGCGGGCGCCCTTGGCACGGCCTTCACCTGGTACACGCTTTCACCGAACTGGGCGTCGATCTGGCCCAACGGCAGCACGCCGGGCAACTATTCCGACCTGAAGGCCCCGGGCACACAAGGCAGCAAAAAGCTGCGCAAGATCGCCATTCTGATGACAGACGGCGGCTACAATGCTTATCGCGGCTGGAAGGAGCAGGACATTCCCACCGTCAGCACCGCCGCCAAGAGCTTGTGCAGCAACATGAAAACCGCCGGCCTTGAAATCTACACGGTGGGCTTCAACCTCAACAACCTGAGCGCCTCGGAAGCCTCGGCAGCGACCGACACCCTTTCCAAATGCGCCACGGATGCCGCCCACTATATCCAGGCCAACAGCCCGCAGGATTTGATCTCGGCATTCAATGCGATCGGCAACCAGCTTGTGGCGGCCAATCTGCGCCTCACCAAGTGAGGCGCATCAGGTGTTGAAGCGGAAGTGCATCACATCGCCATCCGCGACCACATAGTCCTTGCCTTCAAGGCGGAACTTGCCGGCCACCTTGGCGCCCGCTTCGCCATTGCCTGACACGTAGTCATCAAAGGCGATGGTTTCGGCGCGGATGAAGCCCTTTTCAAAATCCGTGTGGATGACGCCAGCCGCCCCCGGCGCCTTGGTGCCGCGGGTGATGGTCCAGGCGCGAGCTTCCTTGGGGCCCACAGTGAAATAGGTGTTGAGGCCCAGAAGTTCGTAACCCGCGCGGATCACGCGGTTCAGCCCCGGCTCCGTCAGGCCCACGGCATCGAGGAAATCCTTCTGGTCGCCCGCGGCCATCACGGCGATCTCGCTCTCGATCTTGGCGGAAACCACCACGGCGAGATTGCCTTCGGATTTGGCGAAGGCCTTCACCTTGTCGGACAGGGCGTTGCCCTTGTCGGCGCTCGCCTCTTCCACATTGCAAACATAAAGCACCGGCTTGGAGGAAAGGAGGCCGAGGCCCTGGAACATCTTTTCTTCTTCAGCGCTGCGCTCCACCAGACGCGCCGGCTTGCCATCGCGCAGCAGCTTCAGCGAACGGTCCATCAGCGCGAACAGTTCTTTCGATTCCTTGTCGCCCTGCTTGGCCTTCTTCTCGGTGTTGACGATGCGCTTCTCAAGCGAGTCCAGGTCGGCCAGCATCAGCTCGGTTTCAATGGTTTCGATGTCGGCGAGTGGGTCAATCTTGTTGGCCACATGGGTGATGTCGTCATCAATGAAGCAGCGCACCACATGGGCGATGGCATCCGTCTCGCGGATGTTGGCGAGGAACTGGTTGCCCAGCCCTTCGCCCTTGGAGGCGCCCTTCACCAGCCCGGCGATATCCACGAAGGTGAGGCGCGTTGGGATGATCTGGGCAGAGCCGGCAATGCGGGCCAGCGTGTCCAGCCGCTCATCCGGCACAGCCACATCGCCCACATTGGGCTCAATAGTGCAGAACGGATAATTGGCCGCCTGCGCGGCAGACGTTTGCGTGAGCGCATTGAACAGCGTGGACTTGCCCACATTCGGCAACCCGACAATGCCGCATTTGAAACCCATGAAAGAAAACTCCTGATCTGGCGCCTGCGTATAGGGGCCGGGGCCGGAATTGCAAGCCCGCAAGCCTCCCCCACTCAGCTGAAGCCGAGATAACGGTCCGGCCGGTGGTTGGCCGCCAGAACATAGTTCAACGCCACTGCCCCGGCCAGCGAATAGGCCACCCGCCAAGGTTCAATCACCATGAGCGATGAAGCAAGGATGAGCGCGTCAATCGCCATTTGGACATAGCCAGCACGGATGCCAAAACGCTCCTGCACATAAAAGGCCACGACGCTGAAACCGCCCACCGTGGTGCGGTGGCGGAACAGGACCAGAAGCCCGATGCCGATGACGGCCCCGCCCAGCACCGCGGCATAGAGCGGCGCCACCTGGCCAAAGCTGATCCACTGCGGCGTGAATTTCAAAAGCAGCGAGAGCAACAGCATGGCCAGAGCCGTCCGGATCGAGGCCTTCCAGCCCAGGCGCAACACGGCAAGCGCATAGAACGGCACATTGAGGATGAGCAGCAGCAGCCACAGCTCAAGATGCGTGGCATAGCTGAGCAGCAGGGCAAGGCCCGGCAGCCCGCCCGTCAATAGCCCCGCCTTGGACATCATCGTCAGGCCGAGCGACAACAACCCCGTGCCTGTCATCAGGGCAGCAAGATCCTCAAACAGGTGATGCGCCACTGGCGCCGGGCCTGAGGTTTCTGCCATGGCCCTATTCCGGCTTCGTGCCATTGGGCCGCGGCGGGTTCACGGTCATCGCCACCTTGGACTGGAACTTCTCATCCTGCCCCGCCACAAGCAGGCTGGCATTGTCGGCCACCGCATCCAGCAATTTCACCAGCCAGTCCTTGTCATCCTTGGCGAAATTGCCGAGCACATGCGGCTGCACGAATTTCTTGTCACCCGGATGGCCGATGCCAAGCCGCACGCGCTTGAACTCCGGCGTGATGTGCGTGGCGATGGAGCGGATGCCGTTGTGCCCGGCCGCCCCGCCGCCCAGGCGCACGCGGCACTTGCCGGGCTCCAGATCCAGCTCGTCATAGAATACATAAACCTGAGTCAGCGGAATATCGTGAAAACGCACCGCCTCGCCCACGCTGCGCCCGCTTTCGTTCATGAAGGTTTGGGGCTTGAGCAGCAGCACCTTCTCGCCATCAATCACCCCATCGGCCAGCGCGCCCTGAAACTTCTTCTTCCATGGGCCAAAACCATGCGCCGCATGCATTACGTCAGCCGCCATGAAGCCGATGTTGTGGCGGTTCGAGGCATATTGCGCGCCGGGATTTCCAAGGCCGACAAAGAGATGCATGGCGTGTGTGATCCAGATGAAATCAGGCCAGCGGTATAAGTGAGGCACGAAGGCCGGGCAAGCTGGCGCCGCCCAAAAGAAAAGGCGGGCACATGGCCCGCCTTTTTCGAACTTGAACGAAGCGAAGCGTTACTTCTTCGCGGCGGGCTTGGCAGCGGCAGCCGGGGCAGCGCCCTTGGCCGGAGCGGCAGCGCCCTTGGCGCCAGCGGCCGGAGCGGCGGCGGCAGCAGCCGGAGCCTTCTGGGCCGAGGCCGGAACTTCCGCGGCGGCCGGAGCATCCGTCGCCACTTCTTCTTCCTTGGCCTGGGCGGTAACGGCGCACAGCGTCACGTCTTCGCGCGACGCCGAGGTCACACGGTCCGGGAGCTTGATCTGCGAAAGGTGGACAGACTGGTTCACCTGCAGGCCGGTCAGGTCCACGACGATTTCATCGGGGATGAAGTCGGCCGGGCAGTAGAGCGAAACCGTGTGCGAAACGACGTTGAGCACGGCGCCGGTCTTCAGGGCTGGCGAAGCGTCCTGGTTCTTGAAATGCACCTGCACGTCAACGGCGATGCGGGCATCCTTGCCGAGGCGCAGGAAATCCACATGGGTGATGCGGTCCTTGACCGGGTCGAACTGGATGTCACGCGGAATGGCGCGGATGGCGGCGCCATCAACCTCAAGGTCCACCAGCGTGGACAGGAAACGGCCGGTCATCACATGCGGCTCGATGTTCTTGTACACCAGCGAGATGATTTGAGGCTCCTTCTTGTCGCCATAAACGACACCCGGAACGAGACCCTCACGACGAACTGCGCGAGCGGCCCCCTTGCCTGCCCGGCCGCGGGCAGCGGCCTTGATATTCACGATTTTAGACATGTATTTCTCCAAATAAACAAAGCCCGGCCTCCCTCCAGGGGTGGACGACGCCAGGCAGCGGCGGCCTATAGGCGAAATCCTTGACTGGGGCAATGGTCAAATGCCAGCGCCCCTTGGGCCTCAAAACCAGCCGTTCCTGAGCCTGTGGCCCAAGCCGCGCAGCGTTTCCGCCAGCCAAACCTTGCGGAACGGCGCATTGGCCTTTGGCCAGGGGCCGCCTGCCAACAGTTTGGCATAGCGCGCCTTGGCGTCCCCAAAGCCTGGAATCCACGTTTCCCCCCAAGGCTTGACGCGCGTGGTGTAGTGCCTGAACACAACCGGCTTGGAGGGCGTGTAGTCTATGTCCGTAACATTGAAAGCAAGCGCGATGGGCGCCCAGTCCTCGCGGAAGGCGATGTTCAGGGCATCCTGGTCATGCAGGGGAAAGGCCCTGTTGTTTCTGCAATGCGTGGCAATTTCAGCGGCAGATCGTGGCAGCAGGCCTTTGGCCACCGTCTGCTTCCAATCAAAGAGCATGACGCCGGAATTGAAATAGCGGTCGGGCTGCGGAACGCCCAGCTCTTCAAAATGGGCGCTGCGATATCTTTGGCCGGCATGCATGGTCAGATAATCCTCAACTGCACCAAGCGCTTTGCCCGTCAAATCAAGACTGAAAACACCCGCAAGGCTTGCGCAGGCCAAGACATCGCAATCGAGATACAACAACCGCTCGTAGTGATGGGGAACATGCTTGTCGAGCAGCAGGCGCAGCAGGCTCGCAAAGGTGTAGCGGCCCATGTCGATCGCCGCGAATTCTTGCGGAACCGTGGCAATGTGGATCTTTGGGCTCACCCCTTTTGCCTCGAGAAACGCTGCGAAGCTGTCGATGCTTGATTGCGCGCAAGGCAGGCAGATGACGTGATAGTCCACCTCAAGAGCTCCGGCGTGCCGAGCGCAGGACAAAAGCGCACAGGCCGCGTAGGGCAGCCAACTCTCGGTGCAACAGACCACAATGGCATTTGAAGCAGGCGGATTTCCAACGGCCACGATGCAATCTCCTCGACATAAAGAACTGGAGTTCCAGCGACGAGTTTGAACTCAGGTTCATCCCAGCCGGGGACCGGCAATTTCACTGATGTGCAGATAAGCAGCGTTACAATCAAGCCGTTGAAGTTTGCAAGCTCTTGTTAATGGCCTGCCTGCCGCATAAGAAAAGCGGCATCGAGACGGACAGACCCATTTTGAAGCAAAACGCCATCGTTCTCTGCTGCACGGCCAATTGGTTGCCTTACGCTGCGGTAACCCTGCAGTCCTGCGCTGAACATGGCGCGGCCGAAATGGCGGATTTTCATGTCCTCGTCCTGGGAGCAAGCGGGCGGGACCACGCGCGCTTTGCCGCTTTCGCCAGTTCTCGCGGCTTTGCCGCCACGCTGACTGACGTGACACTGCCGCCCGGCCTTGCGCAGTTCCCTGCCGACCGTTTCAGCCCTGCCGCACTCATCCGCCTCAACCTCGATGCCCTGTTGCCGGATGGCTATCACCGCGTTCTCTATCTCGATAGCGACATTCTCGCCCTGGGGCCGGTGGCCGATATTTTTGCCGCTGATCTTGGAGGCAAGGCCTTGGGCGCGGTGGAGGACTATGAATCCCTGCCCGGCCTGTTGGGCCGCCGCCACATCGGCTCCATCGGGTTGGGCAAGGACCAGCCCTATTTCAATTCTGGCGTCATGCTGTTTGATTGGCCTCGCACCAGGGAGCGGGCACATCTCCCGCGCAGCGTGGTGCGCATCAGCAAAGCCATGCGCGAAGGCCAGAAGCTGCGGCTGCCCGACCAGGACGTGCTGAACCTTGAATTTGCGGGCGATTGGCAGCGCCTTGACCTGCGCTTCAACCTGATGGCCTTTTTTGTCGATTACTTCCCCGCGCCAGCCGTGTTCCGGCATTTTTCCAACAAGCAGAAACCGTGGGGCAAGCTGTGGCAGCCGGGCTTTGCACCCTACCGCGACTATTACCGCGAAACTTTCCTCAACAGCCCGTGGCCCGAATTCGCGCCCGGAAAATGCCGGGGCCTCTCATTCGAAGGCACGGGTGGAATTCTGCTGCGCAAGCTGGACCCAATTTCCGGCCGCCGCTATCATCGGCATCTGCAAAGAACCTGATGCCATAAACAAGGCCATTTCGGACACACTCGCAATCCGGGAATCAGCATGAAAATTAGCAGCCCAGAAATGAATAAGAACAACGCCATTGTTGTGTGTTGCACCCCAAATTGGCTTGCACCAGCCGCATGTACGCTAAAGTCCTGCCACGACCACGGAGCATCAGCATTTGCAGATTTTTATGTGATCTCACTTGGTCTATCTGCACTTGATCGGCAGCAATTCCAGAAATTTTTGGACAAGAACAATTTTAGCGCAACTTTGGTGGAGGGCAAACTGCCGGAATACTTAGTTGCAAAGTCCCCCAAGCGTTACAGTGCAGCTACTTACTTGCGGTTGACGTTGAATCACATTCTTCCACCAAATTACAATCGCGTTCTTTATCTGGATTCTGACGTTCTAGCTTGTGCTCCTTTGAAGTCACTTTTTGAACAAGACCTTTCTGGCAAATGCTTGGGGGCAGTCGAGGATTTTCAATCTTTTCCAAATTGGCGAGGAGGTGATGCGAAACACCCCAAAAAAATCGGTTTACCAAGTGGGGCACGCTACTTTAACGCCGGTATGCTGCTATTGGATTGGCAACAGACTCTGCAGAAAAACATGCTGCAAAAATGCATTGACTTGATTTTAGAAAAACTCGTCGCAAACCAACGTTTCAAATTCCATGATCAAGATGCGCTAAATTTGGTTTTTGCTAAAGATTGGCAAAGGCTGCCTCAGCGCTACAATGTGATTTCAGTGTTGTCTGACTATTTTCAAGATGGAATAGTCATTCGCCATTTCACAAAAGATCATAAGCCCTGGCACAATGTAAGGATTATTGGCAATTCCGAAGCCCGCGAATTTTACCGACGAGCATTGGCAGATTCACCCTGGGCATCATTTTTTGAGAGTGGCAGGAGGCGATTTGCGCCGATTGAAAATCTTGGTATCACGCTGCGCCGCAAAGACAAAAAAACACGGGCGCGGTTTGTGCGCTATTCTCAAACTTAGATAACTTTTGAGCAATTTGAAAAGTCATTAATTGCGTTTAACTTCAAAGCGGAAGTGCAAGGGCCACCGCTACCCAAAATTGATCTTTTTTAAGAGCCTGCGCTGCAAAAATTGCCGCTGGGATTGAAACTCACTGACCTGCTCAAAAATTTCGACCTTAATCTCGCCGCAAAAATTCTGCGACTGTTGACCTGTTTTGCTATAGCGATACTCGTAACAGTGAGTCCCATGAACGCAGTACATACCGCCAGTCTGCGCCTTCCCAAAGCCAGCATCATCATTGCTCCGGCCTGGCATTCTTGCGGGTCTTACCGGGTGTTCCGCGCCCAGGTTGAAGCGCACAAGGCGGCAGGCATTGCGCCCTATTTCCTCGCCATTCATCCGCATTTTGCGGTGCTGGGCGGCGGCGGTGGCCTTTGGAAAAAATATCGCAAGAACACCGCCGATCTTGGCACGGTGGACAGGGGCGAGGCGCGTCTGCCTTGGTTGAATTTTTTCAAACCGTCATTCCTGTCAAGCCTTGCAACAGCTCGCAAGCGCACTCCGGTGTTCACCAAATCGCTGAGCGCCACCCATGCCCTGTTGCCCGCAAGCCTCGCGCAGTTCATGGCCAGCCATGAGATCGTTGCCATCCATTGCAACCACTATTTCAACCTGCCCGCGGCCAAGCGCGTTCAAGCCTTGGCACCAGGCGCCAGGATCATTCTCGAAACCCATGATATCCAAAGTTTCCATGTGCGCCAGGAGCGCCCGGTCAATCCGCTGACGCTGCGGCGCGAGCCGTTCGCGCGCTATTTCGAGGATGAAGTGGCCATCAGCCAGGCGGCCGATGAACTGATCCACCTCAATCACGAGGAGTTCGAGGCCTTCAGCGCCGCGCTGCCCGGCAAGAGCCATCATCTGATTTACCCGAGCCTCGGGCGGCCCGCCGCTTCAACTGCGCCGCCGCCAGTGCGCGACATCGACTTCCTGGTGCTGGGCGCTGCCAACCGCGGCAATTTTCATTCATTGAAATGGTTCTTGAGCGAAGTGTGGGATGAACGGCTGGCCGCTGCCGCCAATCTTGCCATCGTCGGCGGGGTGGCCGATCTTTTCAAGGTGTTCAACCCCAGCCTCTACAGGAAATATTCTGCCTCCTTCAAAGGCAGCGTCGCCGATGTGGGTGCCTGGTATGGTCGCGCCAAAACCGTGCTGTTGCCCATCAGTGAAGGCCACGGCATCGCCATCAAGACGCTGGAAGCCTTTGCCCATGCCAAGCCGGTGATCTATACGGCGCAAGCCTTGCGCGGCTTTGACCGCGAACCAGTTGTCAAAAACCTGCCGGGCTTTGCGGCAACGGCAGATGAGTTCAAGGCCAGGCTGCAGGCGGCGATTTGCAGCCCGCCCGCGGCGCTCTCCGAAGGTGCTGCCGCAGCGGCAGGGATCTATGAGGCGCTGTTCTCCCCTGAAACCTATCACGCGAAGCTGGCCGCCGTTTTGCTTGGCGGCCAGGCCTGAGGCTCAGGCAAAGCCGGGGAAGAAATCGGTCTTGATGCGGTGTTTGGCGATGCCCAGCTCCGCCAGCACCTTCTCGAATTTCACCACCATGCTGCGCGGGCCGGAAATGTAGAACAGCCGCTCGGCATAGTCGGGCATTTCGCGCATGATCAGGTCCGCGTCGATGAAGCCCTTGTAGAAGTTGGTTTCGGTGTGGGCATGATCGGCGATGGCATAAACCGTGCGCAAACCAAGCTCATCCTCGGCGCGGTTGAACACATCGACATAGGCGATCTCATGCGGCTTGTTGTTGCCGTAGAACAGCGTCACGTCGCGGCGCTCGCCCATGTCCAGCATGTGCTGGATCATGCTGCGGAACGGGGTGATGCCAATGCCGCCCGCGATGAAGGCCAGCTTGTCGTCGCCTTCCGGCAAGGTGAACTCGCCAGCAAGCTGCGCGCCATAGACCACATCGCCCGGCTTGAGGTTGAGCAGGGATTGCTTGTAGGCCGAAGGGTTCGGATAGAACTTCACGCCAAGCCGCACATGCTTTTCGGCAGGCGAAGACGCGATGGTGAAGGTGCGGCGGTTGCCGCGGTCATCCGAGCGGCGTGAATGCAGCGTCCAATCCAGATATTGCCCCGGCTTGAAGGAGACAGGGCGGTTGGTGCGGAACACATAATCATAGCAGCCCGCCGCCGTTTTCTCGATGCGCTCCAGCGTCAGCTTGAAGCGGTATTTCGGGTTCACCGCCCAGGCAAACACATTGCCCAGAAGCAGCGCAACCTCGGAGGTGAAGTAGAAGTCACCAATATGCGCGGCAGGCGAGGAGAGAGCGCCCACCAGCGCGCCAAAGCCCAGCGATGGCCATTTGGCTGCGGGCGCCGTCATCGGCTCGGTGAGCATGGCAAAGCCCGCAAACAGCATCGGCGAGGACAGGAAAGTCTGGCTCAGCATGTCGCCATACATGTCGGGCGTGGCGGTCAACACCGTCATGGCAAGGTAAGCCAGCGCATAGACGGCGAACATTTCAAAACGCTGCACCTTGCGCAAGATCAGCAAGCCCCCAGCCACGACAATGGGAAGCAGCCACACGGTTCCGCCCACCCACCAGGTGGCGGGGGCATCAAGCGCATAGGCCGAAACCACAACACCCAAGGCAACGGGGTTGAACAAATGCTTGCGGTAAATCGCGAACAGGAATTTGGAGGCAATGCCAGCAGCCGAGGCAAGCGCAAGCCCCAGCATCCCTTTGACATCGCCTGCCGCGACTGGCGGCATGATCAGGGCAATGATGCCTGCGGTGATCCATACGGATTCAGCATTGGCAGGAACGCGGAAGGCCAGGGCAAGCGCCCGGTTCACGCTCCAGCTTGCGGCGGCGATCAGCGCCACGGAGAAACAGAGCTGCGCGGGATCATGCTGCGCCAGGCCGAAAAGCCCCAAGGCAAAATCGCCCGCCAGCAGCGCGCCCACATAGTAGAGCACCAGGCGGTACATCGTGATGTGGTTCAGCAGTCCGTCCACCGGCTTCAAAATCTTGTCCATCATGAGATCACATAGTCCTGAAAATGGCTGGTCTGGGTGGCCATGCCGCTGGCATTCACCTGATAGGCTTCAAAGCCCGGCAGGCTTTCAATGAAATAGATGCCGTCTGCCCCCATGGCGAAGGCGGCAGTGGCGAAACGGTCGGCCTCAAGCACGTCGGGCCCGATGACAGTGAGGCTCACCACATCGTCGAGCTTTTCGGCGCGGGCGTGCGGGTTCCAGATATGCGCGCCGCGGACATAGGAGCCGGATGTGGCGATGCCCTGCCCGCGCGGCGCCACGACCTTGATGATTTCCGAAACCTGGAACGGGCTGCGCAAGCCCACGCGCCAGTCTTCGCCTTCGGCATTGTGGCCCTGGGCCTGGATGTCTCCGCCAGCATCAACATAGAAATTCCTGACGCCAGCTTCACTGAGCAGCGCTGCAGCCTTCTTGATCGCCCAGCCTTTGACGATGCCCGAAGGATCCGTCAGGCCATCGGCGCGGGTCATGTTGAAAAAGCCGTGCGACTGTTCCTCCGTGGCCCGTGCCAGCGCGAACACTTCACGCATCTCGCCGCTCAACTGCGAAGCGGTGATTTCGCCACGGTTGAGCTGCATGATCTCGCTGTCCGCGCGATAGGTCGAGAAGCGCGCATCCACCGCTTCAAACCAGGCGAAAGCCCGCGCCATCAGTTCCGGCGAAGCGGCGTCAACCACTTCGACCGTGATGGGCATGCCCATGATGATGCGGGTTTCGCGCATTACTTGGCGGCCTGGCCCAGCGCGTCAGCGAGGGATTTGATATAGGCGCGGCTGGTGAGCGTGGCGCCGGAAATGATGTTGATGCGCGCACTCTGCGCCTGAACCACTTCCTGCTTCAGATAGGGCAAGGCCTGACGGTTGATGGCCACGCTGGTGCGGCGGTGATCAGGGAAAACCTTGGCCTGGGAATCGACAACCTTGCCGCCTGCCACGGTGATTTCAACCTGCACCGGGCCGAAATAGGCGTCATAGGTGCCGCCATCAAAGGTGCCGTCATGCAGAACAAGGCCAGCGGCCTGTGCCTGCGGGGCAAGAATTGCGGTGGCGCCACCAAGGGCCAGGCCCAAACGCTGAGAAATCTTCATGTGTTTTCCTTTCATGGCCGCAGAACTAAGGGCGCGTGACAGGAAAAATAAGGCAGAGGATTTACAAAATGTTGAGGAACTGGCGCGTTTACGGAAATGTAAATGCCGCTGCCGCCTAGGTTTTCAGGCGGTAACCCGTGCGGAAAATCCAGCCCACGGCCAGGAGGCAAACGGCCATGAACACGCAGGTCATGCCCAGGCTGACATAGAGCGAAACGTCTGAAACCTCATAGAACGCCCAGCGGAAGCCGCTGATCAGATAAACCACCGGGTTGAAATAGCTCACCTGCTGCCAGAAGGGCGGCAGCACCCGGATGGAATAGAAGCTGCCCCCCAGGAAGGTGAGCGGCGTGACGATCAACAGTGGGATGATCTGCAGTTTCTCAAAGCCATCGGCCCACAGCCCGATGATGAACCCGAAGAGCGAGAAGGTCACCGCCGTCAACACCAGGAAGAGCATCATCCAGAACGGATGCATGATCGACACCGAGACAAACAGCGTGCTGGTGGCCAGGATCACCAGCCCGATGAGAACGCTCTTGGCCGCCGCCGCGCCCACAAAGCCCATGACCATCTCCATCGCCGAAACCGGTGCCGAGAGATATTCATAAATCGTGCCGGAAAAGCGCGGGAAATAGATGCCGAAGGAAGCGTTGGAAATGCTTTGTGTGAGCAGCGACAGCATGATCATGCCCGGCACGATGAAGGCGCCATAGGAAACGCCGTCAATTTGCGTGATGCGCCCACCAATCGCCGAGCCGAACACCACGAAATACAAGGTGGTGGAGATCACTGGCGAGATCAGGCTCTGGAAAAGGGTGCGGAAAAACCGCTTCATCTCATAGACGAAAATGGTGGAAACGCCGCGCCAGTTCATTGCTTCACCAACCCCAGGAAAATTTCTTCCAGCGAACTCTGCGTTGTCGCCACGTCGTGATAGCCGATCTTGGCCGCATCCAGCCCGCGCAGCAGGCCGGCGATGTCCGGTTTCTGGTGCCGCCCATCATAGCGGTATTGCAGCTGCTTGCCCCCATCAGCGATTTCCAGGCCATGCCCCTGCAGCTTTTTCGGCAGGGTGGAAAGCGGCTGGTCCAGCAGGATTGAAAGCCGCTTCTGGCCCAGCTTCTCCATCAGCGTCTTCTTGTCTTCAACCAGGATCAGCTCGCCCTTGTTGATCACGCCCACCCTGTCGGCCATCTCTTCGGCCTCTTCGATGTAGTGCGTGGTGAGAATGATGGTGACACCGTTTTCGCGAAGGCCGCGCACCACGTTCCACATGTCCTTGCGCAGTTCAACGTCCACGCCTGCCGTAGGCTCATCAAGGAACAGAACCTTCGGCTCATGAGCCAGCGCCTTGGCGATGAGAACGCGCCGCTTCATGCCACCGGACAAGGCCATGATCTTGTCGTTGCGCTTGTCCCAGAGCGACAGCTCCTTGAGGATCAGCTCGATCTGCCCGTCATTGCGCGGCAGGCCAAACAGCGTGCGCGAGAATGAAACGGCATCCCATACCTTCTCAAAGATCGAAAGGTGCAGCTCCTGCGGCACCAGCCCGATCATCCGCCGCGTGGCGCGGAACTCGCGCTCAATGTCATGCCCGCCCACCAGCGCCGTGCCCGAGGACTTGGTGACAATGCCGCACAGAATGGAGATCAGCGTGGTCTTGCCTGCGCCATTGGGGCCCAAGAGTGCGAAAATCTCACCCTGGCCAATGTCGAGCTTGATGTTCTTCAGGGCTGAAAAGCCGGAACTGTAGGTTTTGGACAGTCCGGCAACGTGGATGATGGGAGGCATGGCTGCAATATAGGGGCCAGCCCCCTGCCCCACAAGCGACGTGAGAAAACTTCGCTTTTGCTGCCGCCACCTGCTGAAGGCGTCACTCAAACAGGCTGGAGACGCTTTCTTCGCGGCTGGTGCGGCCGATGGCTTCGCCCAAGAGCGGGGCGATCGGGATCACCCGGATGTTTTTGGCCACGCGCACCGCCTCGGTCGGCTGGATGGAATCGGTGATCACCAGATTTTTGAGCTTTGAGGAGGTGATGCGCGAAACGGCCCCGCCGGACAGCACACCGTGCGTGATATAGGCCGTCACGTCCTTTGCGCCCTTGGCGATCAGCGCCTCGGCGGCGTTGCACAGGGTGCCGCCCGAATCCACGATGTCGTCGATCAAGATGCAGCTCTTGCCCGCCACATCGCCGATGATGTTCATCACTTCGCTTTCGCCCGCCCGCTCGCGGCGCTTGTCGACGATGGCCAGCGGCGCGTCCAGGCGCTTGGCCAAGGCGCGGGCGCGCACCACGCCGCCCACATCCGGCGACACAACGATGGTGTTGCCCACATCCATGTGCTGCTTGATGTCACGCACAAAAACCGGGCCGGAGAACAGGTTGTCGGTTGGAATGTCGAAGAAGCCCTGAATCTGCCCGGCATGCAGGTCAATGGTCAGCACGCGGTCTGCCCCGGCGCGGGTGATGATGTTGGCCACCAGCTTTGAGGAGATTGGCGTGCGCGGGCCGGGCTTCCGGTCCTGCCGGGCATAGCCGAAATAGGGGATCACCGCGGTGATGCGCTTGGCCGAGGCGCGGCGCAGCGCGTCGATGATGATCAGCAGTTCCATCAAGTGGTCATTGGCCGGGAAGGAGGTGGACTGGATCACGAACATGTCCTGCCCGCGGACGTTCTCCTGGATCTCGACGAACACTTCCATGTCGTTGAAGCGCTTCACAACCGCCTTGACCATCGGCAGGTTGAGGTATGAGCAGATCGCCTCCGTCAGCGGCCGGTTTGAGTTGCCGGAAATGATCTTCATCATGGTGGAATCCCCTTGCGCTAGCCCGGCTCTATAACAACCCGGTGACGCGCGCGACAACAATCAATTTCACCTGTTGAAAATACGGTTATCGGAACTGCCCGATCAGCTTGAAAATACCCTCGGCGGCGGCCTCCGCGGCATAGCCTGCGCTGGGCCCCCAGGAGCCATCCAGCGAATGGGCGGGCACGGCGTTGTTCTGCGCCACATTGCCCAAAACCTTGGCCGAAGGCGATGTCACAACCCAGGTGACATGCACCATCTGGCTCGCCCCCTGCGCTGCATCCAGCACCACCTTGCCCTGGATGTTCAGGGCGTCCTTGCGCGGCGCCGCCAGAACCGGCCAGCCCGCCTTTTTGAGCACGGCGCGCATGGCCGCCGTCAATTCCGCATCGCCCTGCGCTGAAGCGCCGGTGACCGCAAGCACCGCCACCGCCTTGATGGTGACGGGCTTGCCCTTGGGTGCTGCTGCAGGCTTTTCGGCGGCCTTGGCCTCAGGCGCCGGCGCCGCGGTAGATGGTGTGCCCGGTGCCGGCTGCTGCGGGGCCAAAGCGCCATCGGCAGGCGCGGGCGGGGCTGGCAAGTTGGCGGTTTGCGGGCCGTTCAGGGTTTCAAGGTCAATGTCTTTCTCGGCCCCCGGCCCGGCTTTCACCAGTGCTTCCCATGGTGGGTGAATAAGCGAATCCGCTGTCACGGCCTGTGGCGCAGGCTTCTCCAGCACGGAGGTCGAAGATGAACAGGCCGCAGCGGCCAGCGCCAAAATCATGCAGGCCAAGGCCTTGCCCCACCCGGCCCTGCCTGTGCTGAACCGCCACAGCGCCATTCGCCTAGCCCTGCAAGGCGATGGCGGAAATCAGCCGCCCATAGTCATTCTCTTTGCGGTGCGTGGC
Source organism: Alphaproteobacteria bacterium (assembly GCA_028868695.1). Classification (GTDB taxonomy): domain Bacteria; phylum Pseudomonadota; class Alphaproteobacteria; order Rhizobiales; family Aestuariivirgaceae; genus Aestuariivirga. The sequence goes on from JAGWTZ010000053.1 coordinate 16,076, forward strand.
GCGGCGGTAAGAGTAAAACCACTCTTCATTTTCATAGGTGCAAAGCGCCAGATCGCGCACCAGGCCAAGCCCAAGCGCCTTCATTTCATCCACCAAAAACCTTGGCAGATCAAACATATGATGGCCTTCCTTGATGGAAGGTGTGAAGTATTGCGCGCGGCCCGCGTTGCCTTCCAGGAAGGGATTGGGGAAATCCGGCCCCACTTCATAGTTGGCCTGCGAGATGGTGGGCCCCAGCACTGCCACCATGCGATCGCGGCGGGCACCCAGGCTTTCCATCACTTCCACCGTGCTGCGGAACACGCCGCTGAGCGCCCCCTTCCACCCCGCGTGGCAGGCCCCCACCACCCGCGCTTCGGCATCCGCAAACAGCACCGGCCCGCAATCAGCCGTCAACACGCCGATTGCCACGCCCGGCGTGGCCGTAACCAACCCGTCTACGCGCGGCCTTTCGAGCACCGGGCCGGAAACCACCGCCACCTCATTGCCATGCACCTGATAGGGTGTGACCAGTTTCTCTGCCGCCACGCCCAGCCGCGCCGAAACCAAGGCGCGGTTCTGGCGCACATGCTCAAGGTCATCACCCGAGCCGAGGCCGGCATTCAGCGAGGCAAACAGGCCCGATGAAAAACCGCCTTCGCGCGTGAAAAAGCCGTGGGCAATGCCCGGCAGCGTCAAGTCTTCTGCTTCAATCATGTTTCAAACGGATAGAGCGCCCCCCGGTTTGTCTGCGCCACCGCCAGCACCTTAAACAGGCTTCCCATTTCCTTGTCACCCACCAGCCGGCGCACACCGGCCATGAATTCTTGCAGGGCTGTGCCCGAAAGCTGCGCGGCCAGACGCTGCGCCCGCGCCTCAAGCCCCATGGCCAGCAGGAACTGGCCCTGCGTCATGCCCGGCAGCGCTTCGGCCCCGCCAGCGCCAAAAGCAGCCGCGAGCCTAGCGAAATCCACATGGGCGGTCAGGTCGCTGCTGCCTGGATGTTCGAGAATGCCGCACGGCTTGTGCGCCTTCAGCGCCTGCACCGTATCCCCCACCCCGCTGGCCAGATGGCCATAATCAATCACCAGCCCGGCCCCGCCTAGCGCCGCCACGCGCCCGCCCAGGCTTTGGGCGATGGCAGAGGAGACAGGCGAAAGCTCATGCCGCCCTTGCGCTGCAAGATCAAGCCGCGGCACCGGCCTTTCGGCAAGCACCAGCGCGCCGTCCCGCGCATCAACACAGCGTTCTAGGAACATCTCGCCGCGGCGCTCAATCTGGCGGACGGGCAATGCATCAAAGAACTCATTGGCAACGAAGATCAGCGGCTCATCCGGCAGATTGGCAATGCTGTCGTGCCAGGTGGCGCGGCCACCCAGCTTTTCGGCCTGCATCTGCCGCAACACCGGGCTCATCTCCACCAAATGCACCTGCAGGGCTGCCTGGAATTCTTCGGCCTTCGCCGTGGCGCGCAGCATGTCGGCCATCAGCGTGCCGCGGCCAGGCCCCAGTTCCACCAAGGCAAAGGGCGCGGGGCTGCCAATCGCTTCCCATGCGGCCACGCACCAGATGCCCAGAAGCTCACCGAAAACCTGGCTGATCTCCGGTGCCGTGGTGAAATCACCCGCCGCGCCAAACGGGTCGCGCGTCATGTAATAGCCAAGCCGCGGATGGCCGAGGCACAAGGCCATGTATCGGTCCATGGGCAGCGGCCCTTCGGCGGCGATCAGTTCAAGCAGGAACTCTTTCATGTGCGCCTAGACCGGATGAGCAGCCACACGCCCACCGCCACCAGCGGCAGCGAATAGATCATGCCTTGCGTGATGAAGCCGAAGTAGTAGCCGATGAAGGCATCAGGCACTCGGAAGAACTCCGCCACAATGCGTGCCACGCCATAGCCGATGGCATAGAGGCCCGAGGCCCGCCCCGGATGCGCCAGCGCCTGAAAGCGGTGCGTGGCAATGCGCACGATCAGGAACAACAGCAGGCCTTCCATCCCCGCTTCATAAAACTGGCTTGGGTGCCGCCCGGCCGTGTCACCGGGAAAGATCACCGCCCAGGGCACGTCCGTGTAGCGCCCATAAAGCTCGGCATTGACGAAATTGGCCAGCCGCCCCAGCCCCAGCCCCACTGGCGTGGCGGCAGCGCCCAGATCCAGCATCCGGTCCAGCGTCGCGCCCACATGGCGGCCATAGAAGTAGCTCACAACGACTACCCCGAGAAAGCCACCGTGGAATGACATGCCGCCATCCCAAACCTTAAATATATCAAGGGGATGTTCCAGGTATTTGAGGGGTTGGTAGAGCAACACGTAGCCCAGTCTTCCGCCCCCCACCACGCCGAGGAAGAACCACAGGAACATGTCGTCCACCTGCTGGGCTGTCATGGTCGGCTGCCACTTGCCCCACAGGGCCGGGTTGTTCACCAGCCGCTTCATGTACCAGGCCGCAAAAACCAGCCCGCCCACATAGGCCAGCCCATACCACTTGATGGTGAGCGGCCCCCATTCGATCAGGTTGGGCGACAGAGGCGGAAACGGAATGGCGGCAAACATGGCTGATCAATGCCCGTTCATCCTGCGCCGCGCAAGCACTTGAAACGCGGGGCCGAACCCCCTAGCTAGGCTGCATCAAAGGAGGCGTTCATGCCCGCAACCAATTCCAAGTTTTTCGATGAGCTCGCAAAGCTCATGACCAATGCCGCCGGCGCCGCTCAGTCGGTGCGCAAGGAAGTGGACACGCTGGTGCAGACGCAGGTGGAGCGCGTGCTCAACAACCTTAATGTCGTGAAGCGCGAGGAATTCGATGTGCTGCGCGACATGGCCGAAAAGGCCCGCAGTGAGAACATCCGCCTCGAGTCGCGAATCGAGGCCCTGGAGAAGAAGCTGGCGCAGGGCTGAACCTTCGCCGCCCAGACAGGCCGAAATTCTCATGTGGAGGAATCACCCCCCGCGTTGCGGCACTGGGGGGCTTCCTCCACATTGCCGTTCGAAGCAGCGATGATTCGACTGCCCGGAGAATGGAATGCCTGCCTACGAGACCGAGCCACGCCACGCGCCCAACCCGCTGGACCGGGTGGAGCGCCTCGCCGAAACCCGGCGCTGGCATCTGGACCGCACCAATGACCATGAAGTGCTCATGCTCGTCGGCGGCGGCTGGGCTGATCTCAATGTCTCGCTCACCTGGCGCGATGACCTTGAAAGCTTGCATCTTGCCTGCACGCTGGACCTGAAAGTGCCGGACAAGCGGCGCGAGGAAGTGGCCCGCCTGCTCGCCATGGTCAATTCGCAACTCGTGCATGGCCATTATGATTTGTGGGCCGACGGTTCGATCGTCTACCGCTATGCCCTGCTGCTGGCGGGCGGCGCCGAAGCCAATGACGCGCAATGCGAGGCCATGATCCGCATCGGCGTTGAGACCACGCAAACCTATTACCCCGCCGTGCAATTCGTTGTATGGGCGGGGCAGAATGCGGAAGAGGCGTTGAACAGCGCGCTCCTTGAAACCATGGGGGAAGCATGAGCCCTGAATTGAAAGGCACGCTGGTTCTTGCGGGTTGCGGCAAGATGGGCGGCGCCATGCTGGAAGGCTGGCTGAAAAGCGGCGTTTCGCCCAAACAGATCGTGGCGATTGACCCAAAGCCGCCGCAGGAAGTGCTGGCCGTCCTGCAGCGCCATGGCATCCGCCACAATCCGCCTTTTGCCAGCATTTCCGGCGCCGAGGTGCTGGTCATCGCCGTGAAGCCGCAAGTGATGGGCGATGTGCTGCCGGGGCTTGCTTCGCTGATGTCTTCGAAGCCCGTCATCATATCCATTGCGGCGGGCACAACCATCGCCACCTTTGAAAAAGCCTTTGGCGCGGATGCAGCGGTTGTCCGTTGCATGCCCAACACGCCAGCCGCCATCGGCCGCGGCATCACCGGCATGGTCGGCAACGCCCATGCCACGCCGTCGCAGATGGCACTCGCTGAAACACTTCTGGCCTCAACCGGAGAAGTGGTGCGCGTGGCAAACGAAAGCCAGATTGATTTCGTCACCGCCGTTTCCGGCTCCGGCCCGGCCTATGTGTTCCTGCTGGCCGAAGCCATGGCTGCGGCCGGCGAAAAGCTGGGGCTGGCGCCGGAACTTGCCATGAAGCTGGCCCGCGCCACGGTGTCCGGCTCCGGCGAGTTGCTGCACCAATCAAAGGAACCTGCCGCCACCCTCCGCCAGAATGTCACCTCACCCAATGGCACGACCTATGCCGCGCTTCAGGTGTTGATGGCTGCCGATGGCATTCAGCCCCTGATGGACAAGGCCGTGGCCGCTGCCGCCCGCCGCGCGAAAGAGCTGGCCGGATGAGCGGCACGATCACCTACCCTGATTTCGAGAAAGTCGACATTCGCGTTGGCACCATTGTAGGGGTTGAACCCTTCCCGGAAGCGCGCAAGCCTGCCTTCAAGCTGCGCATTGATTTCGGCGGCGCACTTGGCGTCAAGAAATCATCAGCGCAGATCACCACCCACTATACGCCGGATACCCTTCTGGGGCGGCAAGTGGCGGCGGTGGTGAATTTCCCGCCCCGGCAAATTGGGCCTTTCATGTCGGAAGTCTTGACGCTTGGCTTCCCCGATGAGGCTGGCGGCGTGGTGCTGATCGGCCCTTCCCTGCCCGTGCCGAATGGTGGCAAGCTGTTCTAAGCCGCGATGGCAATCACGCGACTGTCACGCCGTCCATTCAAGGCCTGCCCCATGCAAATGATTACCACACTGGACGAGCTTGAAGCGCTCTACCAGCCAGCCCCGGCCCTTGCCTCCCTTGCCAAGGAGGTGGACCACATCACGCCCGCCTATCGCAAGCTGATAGAGCATGCGCCTTTTGTGGCGCTGGCCACATCCGGCCCAAGCGGACTGGATTGCAGCCCGCGCGGCGATGCTGGCCAGGTGGTGCGCGTGCTGGACGCAAAAACCCTGGCGCTGCCGGACAGGCGCGGCAACAACCGCATCGACACGCTGCGCAATGTGATCGCCGACCCGCGCGTGGCGCTGCTCTTCCTCATTCCCGGCAGTGGAACCACCTTCCGCGTCAATGGCCGCGCTGCCTTGACGGCAGACCCGAGCCTTTGCGCCTCATTCGACGTCGAGGGCAAACAGCCCCGCAGCGTGATGGTCATCACGGTGGAGACGGCCTATTTCCAATGCGCCCGCGCCGTGATCCGCGCTGGCTTGTGGGACGCCTCCCGCCATGTGCCAGCCGGCGCAATTCCAACGGCGGGAGAGATCCTCGAAGACCTCTCCAAGGGTGAGATCGATGGCGGCAAATACAACGCCGAATGGCCGGGCCGCGCCAAGGCCTCGATGTGGTAGCTAGACCGGAACCTTGATGGCCACGCGCAGCCCGCCCAGCGGGCTGTCTTCAAGGCTGATGTCGCCGCCATGCGCCTGCGCAATGTCCAGCGCAATCGCCAGGCCAAGGCCGGAGCCCGATTGATCAAGGTTGCGCGCCTCATCCAGCCGCTTGAACGGCTTGAAGGCATCTTCGCGCAGATGCGCGGGAATGCCGGGGCCATTGTCATCCACAAAGATCCACAGCCGGTCATCATGATGCGCGCCGGAAACGCGCACCTGCTTTGCATAACGCTGGGCATTGGCCAGCACATTTCCAAGCAGCCGCCGGAAGGCCTGCGGCTTCAGCATGATGTTCAACTCCGGCAGCGGGCTCACCGTGATCGCGCCGCCGCCGCGCCCCAGGCTGTTGACCACAGACTGCACCAGCTCGCGCACCTGCACCAGCGTGGCCTGCTCGCCGCCATCGCCGCGCACGAAGGCCATGTAATCCTCGAGCATGTGCTGCATCTCGTTCACATCTTCATGCAACGGCTTGGTCTTGGCCCCTGCCCCCAGCACCGCCAGCTCCAGCTTGAAACGGGTGAGGATGGTGCGCAGGTCATGGCTGACGCCGGCCAAAAGCGTGGTGCGCTGGTCCACATGCCGGGCAATGCGCCGTTTCATGTCCAGGAACGCTTCCCCCGCCAGCCGCACCTCGCGGGCACCCTCAGGCTTGAAGTCGCCAATCTCGCGGCCCTTGCCGAAAGCCCGCGCCGCATCGGTGAGATCAAGGATCGGCTTGATCTGGTTGCGCATGAACACCACAGCGATGGCCATGAAGACAAGCGTGGACAGCGCCATGAACAGCAGCAGCAGCGGCGTGCCCACGGCCTGCGCGCGGTTGCTGTCCACCCCCAGCACGAAGCTGCGGTTCGGCTCCACCTGCACATGAATGACGAACTTGCTGCCGCCATTGGGCGCTTCCACCACAAACGGCTTGCCGAGGTCTTGTGCCAGATAGGC
>JAGWTZ010000092.1 GCA_028868695.1 Alphaproteobacteria bacterium
ATTGGCCTCGGTGGTGAACTGGAAGAGGGTGGTGAGCGTCTCTTCGATCAGGAAGCCCAGCGGGTTCAACAGCTCATTGTTGGCGGCGGCGAGGATGCCACGGTGAAAGGCCACGTCGGCGGCCACGATGTCTGTCGAGGCCTTGGCCGTCTTCATCCGGCTGAGGGCGGCGGCGATGGTGTCGAGCTGGTCCACCGTGCGCTTGAGGGCGGCCAGCTCAACAATGCCAGGCTCAATGTGGCGGCGGAATTCTTGCGTGGATTGCAGGAAGGCGCGCTTGCCCAAGGCTGCGCCATGCCAGGCCAGCACATCCCGGTCGAGCACGTTCCAGGCCGAGCGCGGGCTCACCACCGTGCCGATCTTGGGGCGCGAGGAGATGAGGCCCTTGGCCTGCAGCACCTTCATGCCCTCGCGGATGGCGGTGCGGCTGGCGCCATAGATGCGGCCCCACTCGGCCTCATTGGGCAGGATGGTGCCGGGTGCAAATTCGCCGCTGCAAATGCGTTCGCCGATCTTGAAGGCGATCTCGGCATTCAAATTGCGGCTCTCAACGGGCCTTGAATAGGGGATGATCTTATTTGTCATACAAATCTTGACAGCTTTCGCAAACAGCTTATGGTCGCCGCCCGGGCAAGGCAAGCCTTTCAGGCGCGCCGCGCCCCTAACATCTCAGGGAGGATTTTGATGTTGAACCGTAGACATTTCCTGGCCACCTCTGTGGCCGCCGCTGTTGGCATGGCTTCGGCCAGCCTGGCCATGGCCGCCGGCAAGGGCCTGATCGGCATTTCCATGCCGACCAAGTCTTCGACCCGCTGGATCTCGGACGGCGAATCGATGGTGAAGGAATTCCAGAAGCTCGGCTATGACACCGATCTGCAATATGCCGAAGACGACATTCCCAACCAGCTCGCCCAGATCGAGAACATGGTGACCAAGGGCGCCAAGGTCCTGATCATTGCCGCCATCGACGGCACCACGCTGTCGGACATTCTCAAGAAGGCCCACGCCGCCGGCGCCAAGGTCATCGCCTATGACCGCCTCATCAAGAAGTCGGGCGATGTGGACTATTACTCCACCTTCGACAACTTCAAGGTTGGCGTGCTGCAGGCCAACTCGCTGGTTGCCGGCCTCAAGGAGCGTTTCGGCTCGGTGAAGCCGTGGAACGTTGAGCTGTTCGGCGGCTCACCGGACGACAACAACGCCTTCTTCTTCTATGACGGCGCGATGTCGGTGCTGAAGCCGATGATCGATGCTGGCGCCATCAAGATCGGCTCCGGCCAGATGGGCATGGACAAGGTGGGTACGCTGCGCTGGGACGGCGCCGTGGCCCAGGCCCGCATGGACAACCTGCTCTCCTCCACCTACACCAAGGACAAGGTGCATGGCGTGCTGTCGCCCTATGACGGCCTGTCGCGCGGAATCATCTCCTCGCTGAAGGGCGTGGGCTATACCCCGGGCAAGGACTTCCCGATCGTCACCGGCCAGGACGCCGAAGTGCCGTCGGTCAAGGCCATGCTGGCTGGCGAACAGTATTCCACCGTGTTCAAGGACACGCGCGTCCTGGCCTCGGTAACGGCCAAGATGGCGGATGCTGCGCTGCAGGGCAAGGAACCGGAAATCAACGACACCAAGACCTACAACAATGAAGTCAAGGTTGTGCCGTCGAACCTGCTCGTCCCCGTGGCTGTGGGCAAGGATGACATCCAGAAGGTTCTGGTTGATTCCGGCTACATCGCCGCTGACAAGCTGAAGTAAGCTTCGCTTCGCCCTCCCCCTTGCGGGGGAGGGCCAACGCGATTTGCGAGCAAATCGCTCTGGTGGGGGTCGCTCCGAATCCACGGCAGTTCGAGGAAACTGTGGATTCGGAAAGACCCCCACCCTTAATCCCTCCCCAAAAGGGGAAGGGAAATGATAAGAGTGCCTGCAAAGCACCGGGAAGCGGGAGACATCGGGGCCATGCAGCCCATTCTTGAAATGCGCAATATCACCAAGACCTTCCCCGGCGTGAAGGCCTTGACGGACGTGAACCTGAGCGTGATGCCCGCCGAAATCCACGCGGTGGTGGGTGAAAATGGCGCGGGCAAATCCACGCTGATGAAGGTTCTTTCCGGCGTCTATCCCTCCGGCACATTTGATGGCGAGATCCTGTTTGAGGGCACGCCGCAGAATTTCCGCACGATTTCCGACAGCGAGCACACCGGCATCGTCATCATCCACCAGGAGCTGGCGCTGGTGCCGCTGCTCTCGATTGCCGAAAACATCTTCCTTGGCCAGGAAACCGCCAGGCATGGCGTGATCGACTGGTTTGAGGCCTTCGCCCGCACCAAGGAACTCTTGGGCAAGGTGGGCCTCAAGGAACATCCCAACACGCTGATCACCAATATCGGCACGGGCAAGCAGCAGCTTGTCGAAATCGCCAAGGCGCTGAACAAGAAGGTGAAGCTGCTCATCCTGGATGAGCCGACCTCGTCGCTCAACGAAACCGATTCCAACGCGCTGCTCGAACTGCTGAAGGGCTTCCGCGCGCAGGGCATTTCCTGCATCCTGATCACCCACAAGCTCAATGAAGTCCTGAAGGTGGCGGACCGGATCACCGTGATCCGCGACGGCAAGACAGTGGACACGCTGGACACCCACACCGCCAAGGTCTCGGAAGACCGCATCATCAAGGCCATGGTGGGGCGCGAGCTTTCCGAGCGCTATCCGCCGCGCGAAGCCAAGATCACCAACACCATCCTTGAAGTGAAGAACTGGAACGTGTTCCACCCCCTGCATTCGGACAGGCAGGTGATCAAGAACGTGAACATGACAGTGCGCGGCGGCGAAGTTGTCGGCATCGCCGGGCTGATGGGGGCCGGGCGAACCGAATTCGCCATGTCGCTGTTCGGCCGTGCCTATGGCCAGAAGATTTCCGGCGAGGCCCATGTGCATGGCAAGCTGGCGGACGTTTCCACCATCCCCAAGGCGATGGAGGCGGGGCTGGCCTATGCCACGGAAGACCGCAAGACCTACGGCCTCGTGCTCATTGACCACATCAAGCACAACATCACGCTGGCCAATCTCGACGGCGTTTCCACGCGCGGCGTGCTCGATGATTTGAACGAGCTCACGGTGGCCAACAAATACCGCCGTGATCTGGCGATCCGCTCCTCGTCCGTCTATCAGCAGACGGTGAACCTTTCGGGCGGCAACCAGCAGAAGGTGGTGCTGTCGAAATGGCTGTTCTCGGGGCCGGATGTGCTCATCCTCGATGAGCCGACGCGCGGCATCGACGTGGGCGCCAAGTTTGAAATCTATGGCATCATCAACAAGCTGGCGGAAGCCGGCAAGGCGGTGATCGTCATCTCCTCGGAAATGCCCGAACTGCTCGGCATCACCGACCGCATCTATGTGATGAATGAAGGCCGCTTCGTGGGCGAAATGCCCACCAAGGAAGCCAGCCAAGAAGCCATCATGCGCACCATCATGAAATCCTGGGAACACTGAACATGAGCACACCTGCCCCCGCACAAGGCGAAACCCCCAGCGTGATGAGCTTCATCAAGGCGCATCTGCGAGACTATGTGCTGCTGATCGCGCTGATCGCCATCATGGTGTTCTTCCAGTTCACCACCAACGGCACGCTGTTCATGCCGGTGAACCTCACCAACATCATCCTGCAGAACAGCTACATCATCGTGATGGCGCTGGGCATGCTGCTCATCATCATCGCCGGGCACATCGACCTTTCGGTGGGCTCGCTCTCGGGCTTCATCGGCGGTGTTGCGGCCCTGCTTCTCACTGGCACCATGCCGTTCCTGAAGGATGCCTCGCTGCCCTTCAAGTTTGATGCCTTCTCGACGGGCCTCATCTGCCTGGCGCTGGGGGCGGCCATTGGTGCCGTTCAGGGCTATTTCGTTGCCTATTACAAGATCCCCGCCTTCATCGTGACCCTGGCGGGCATGCTGATTTTCCGCGGGCTGGAGCTGCAGGTTCTGGGCGGCGCTTCGGTTGGCCCCTTCCCCACGCTGTTCCAGGGCCTTTCCAACGGCTATGTGCCGGACATTTTTGGCGGCTCCATGGGTGGCGCGCCCTTCAACATCCTTGCCGTGGTCGTCGGCGTGCTGATTGCCGCGGCGCTCATCTATTTCAACATGAAGAGCCGCCGCGCCCAGCTGGCGCATGGCCTGGCGGACGAGCCGCAGCAGATATTCTGGGGCCGCAACGTGCTGATCGCCGTGGCCTTTGTCGGCTTCTGCTGGCTGATGGCCTATTACAAGGGCCTGCCCAATGTGCTGGTGGTGATGGGCGTTTTGGTGGCGCTGTTCATTTTCATCACCACGCGCACCACCTTCGGCCGCCGCATCTATGCGCTGGGCGGCAATGAAAAGGCCACCAAGCTTTCCGGCATCAACACCGAGCGGCTCACCTTCCAGATCTTCACCATCATGGGCGCGCTCTCGGCGCTGGGCGGCATGATCTATGCCGCGCGCCTCAACGTGGCGACACCCAAGGCCGGCCAGGGCCTGGAGCTGGACGTGATCGCCGCCTGCTTCATCGGCGGTGCTGCCGTCACCGGCGGCGTGGGCAAGGTGATGGGGGCCGTGATCGGCGCCTTCATCATCGGCGTGATGAACAATGGCATGTCGATCCTGGGCGTGGACATTGGCTGGCAATTCGTCATCAAGGGTGCCGTGCTGATGCTGGCCGTGTTCCTCGACGTCTATTACAAGAACAAGCGCTGAGCCACAGGCCCGGCGCATCTCCTCTCCGCCCTAACCAGCAATTGAATGCGGGCAAACGCTTTCGCGTTTCGCTTTGCCGACGAAACGCTTTCGCGTTTCGCTTTGCCGACGAAACGCTTTCGCGTTTCGCTTTGCCGACGAAACGCTTTCGCGTTTCGCTTTGCCG
>JAGWTZ010000006.1 GCA_028868695.1 Alphaproteobacteria bacterium
GCCCACCAGGACAAGGATGATGACGTGCTGGTAGGCATCAAATCCACCGCCCTCCTGTTCGGCAAGTCCACACGCATTTGGCTGGCCCTGTTTTTCGCGGCCAGCCTCATGCTGGCCAGCGCCGCGCTGGCGCTTGTATCAGCGCCTTGGCCTGCCTATCTCGGTGTCATTGCCGCCGCCGCCCATGCCCTGTGGCAGCTGCGGCGCTTCGATGACACAAACCCCGCCCTTTGCCTGCAATTGTTCCGTGCCAACCGGAATTTCGGGCTCCTCCTTCTTGTTGGCATGGTTGCAGGCTGCTTTTTGAAATGAACAAGGAACTTCTCGATCTCGCGCAAGACACGCTCTCCCGCGTCATGAAACTGGGCGCGACGGCGGCCGATGCCACGGTGGTGGAGCGGCGCGACAGTTCCATCTCCATCCGCCAGGGCGTGGTGGAAGAACTGGAGCAATCCGAAGCCCGCGAGATTGGCCTGCGTGTCTTTGCCGGGCAGTCATCCGCCCTCATCGCCGGAAGCGTGCTCACCCCGGAGGCCCGCCAAAGGCTGGCCGAGCGCGCGCTGCACATGGCCAAGCTTGCCCCGCCAGACCCCTTCGCCGGGCTTGCCGCACCCGAACAGCTGGCCAAGGCCGAGCTTGATCTCGACCTTGTCTCAAAAACCTTCCCCACCGCGGCCGATCTGCGCCGCCTTGCCGAAGAAGCTGAGCAGATCGCGCTTGCCGTCAAGGGCGTGAGCAAAAGCTCTGGCGCGAGCGCGTCCTCTTCGATGAGTGACATTGCGCTGGCCTCCTCCAACGGCTTTGCCAAATCCTACCAGCGCACCGGCTTTGGCCTCAGCGTCGGCGTCATTGCAGGTGAAGGCACTGGCATGGTGCGCGACTTTGACGGCACCTCGGCCAATCATTTTTCCGATCTTGAAACCCCGCACAAGGTTGGCACCACGGCGGGCGAACGCGCCGTGAAACGGCTGAACCCGCAAAAGCTGGCCAGCCAGGCCGTTCCGGTGATCTATGACCGGCGCGTCGCCTCAAGCCTGCTCGGCCATCTTGCCGGCGCCATCAATGGCGCGGGCATTGCCCGCGGCGTCAGCTTCCTCAAGGACAGGCTTGGCCAGCAGATCTTTGCACCCGGCGTCACCGTGATTGATGACCCGCACCGCCTGCGCGGCCTTGCCTCCAAAAGCTATGATGGCGAAGGCCTGCCCACCAGCCGCCGCGCCTTCATCGACAAGGGCGTGCTGACTTCATGGGTGCTGGATTTGCGCTCGGCCCGCCAGTTGAACCTGCAATCAACGGGCAGCGCCTCGCGCGGCCTTGCCTCGCAGCCCTCGCCCTCCACCACCAACTTCCACATGGAGCCGGGCGCGCAGACGCCGGAAGATTTGATCAAGTCGCTCTCCAAGGGCTTGCTGGTCACCGAATTCATCGGCGCTTCGATCAATTCGGCCACGGGGGATTACAGCCGCGGCGCTTCCGGCTTCTGGATTGAAAATGGCGAGGTGCAATTCCCGGTGAGCGAGATCACCGTGGCGGGCAACTTGATTGAGATGTTCGCCCATTTGACGCCCGCCAATGACTTGCAGTTCCGCTCCTCCACCAATGCGCCCTCCTGCCTGATTGAGGGAATGACGCTTGCCGGGCGCTGATCTTCCAGCCGCCTTGCAGCCCGATGCCGCGCTGCTGTTTGAAACAGTGCGCGAGGCCGGCGCGCTCGGCCTCAGGCTTTCGCGCCAAGGCGTGCGCCATTGGAAAAAGCCCGATGGCTCCACCGTCACCGAGGCAGACCTGGAGATTGACGCGCTGCTCAAGGCCCGCATCAACGCCGTGCGGCCTGAGGATGGCTGGCTGTCGGAAGAAACACCTGATGATCCGGCCCGTCTAGCCAGGCAGCGCCTCTGGGTGGCAGACCCGATCGACGGCACCAACTCCTTCGTGAATGGAACCGACGGCTGGTGCATTGGCATGGCCCTCGTGGCGGGCCAGCGCCCCGTGCTCGCCGCGCTTTACCGCCCGGCGCTGGGTGAATTTTTCTGGGCCGCGCAAGGCTGTGGCGCCTTCTGCAATGACACAAGGCTCACCGCGCGAGATGCCACCGGTTTGCAAGGCGCTGAGCTATTGGGCACCAACCGCGCCTCGCGCATTCTGGAGCCATGCGGCGTGAAGGGCCAGCACGCGCCGCACATTCCGCTGCTGTTGCGGCTGGCCTTTGTGGCGGCCGGGCGCGCCGACATCGCCTTGTCATTTGGCAACAAGAATGATTGGGACCTGGCGGCGGGAGACTTGCTGGCCGAAGAGGCCGGCGCGAAAGTCACCGGCCTTGATGGCAGGCCCTACACCTATAACAACCCGCAACCCTGGCAGAATGGCCTGCTGGCGGCAGGCCGTGAACGCCACGCCGCCGTGCTGGCGCAATTGGAGAAGCTATGACGACGCAAAAGGAACAATTGATCCATCTCGTTTTCGGAGGTGAGCTTGAAGACCCGGCCACCGTGTCCTTCAAGGATCTGGCGAGGCTGGATGTGGTGGGTTTTTTCCCCAACTATGCCTCGGCCCACATCGCCTGGCAGGCCAAGGCACGCGAAACCATCGACAATGCCCAGATGCGCTATTTCATCGTGCATCTGCACAAGTTCCTGGACCCGTCAAAGGCTGGCTAGATCTTTCCTTCCGCCTGCAATTTCGCCAGCGGGAAATCGGCCACCACGCGGCTGGAGAGAATCCGCCGCGCCACATCGCAATCCGCCTTCATCTGGCCAATCAGCGCCTCAACCGAAGTGAAGCTCTGGTCCGGGCGGATCAGTTCAACGAAGCTCACCATCAACTCGCGGCCATAAAGGTCCAGCGTCTGGTCCAGAAGGTAAACCTCTAGGAAAGTGCGGTTGGTGTTGAAGGTGGGCCTGTCCCCGAAATAGCCGGCCCCCATCCACACCGGGCTGGCCTTGCCAACCTCGCGCACAAAGGTTGCGTAGATCCCGCGCGCCGGTTCCACCCCCGGCTCCACGATGATGTTGGCGGTGGGAAAGCCGATGGTGCGCCCGCGCTGGTCGCCTGGCACCACAGTGCCGAGGATCGTCCAGTCATAGCCCAGTTCGCGCGAAGCATCGGCAAGCTGGCCTTGCCGCAGCGCATTGCGGATGGTGCTGGACGAAAAGGAAAGATGCCCCGCCCCTTCATCCGTCACCTCGTCAACGCAGCTGACCTCGAGGCCAAGGCCGCGCAGCGTTTCAGCATGGCCCTTGCGGCCCGCGCCGAAGTGAAAATCAAAGCCGGCCACCACATGATGCGTGCCCAGCTTTTCCAAAAGCTCGCGCTCCACAAAGGCTTCGGCACTCAGCCCGGCCAGTTCGGCCGTGAAGGGAATGACCGAGACATAATCCGCCCCCAGCGCCGCCAGCAACCGCAGCTTCAGCGCCGCCGGGCTGAGGCGGAACACCGGCTGCTCCGGCCGGAACAGGCTGCGCGGATGCGGCTCGAATGTCACCACGCCGAAGCTGCGCCCCTGCGCCCGCGCCAGGCCCCGCGCGCGCGCCAGCAAGGCCTGGTGGCCGCGGTGCACGCCGTCAAAATTGCCGATGGCCACAATGCCGCCGCGCATGTCTTCCGGCAAAGGCTGGTGCAGGGAAACTTCAAACATGGCCGCCACAGCTAGCCAAATTGTCAGCTCCAGTAAAGTTCGCGCATGGCATGGATGATCTTGGCCCGCGGATAGCGCCGCCGCACGTCGGCCTCGGCGTCATCACCCTCATTGATGCCGCCGGAAATGAACACGCAAGCCAGGCCGTTCTGCAAGGCACCCTTGATGTCGGTGTCCGGCCCATCGCCAATGGCCAGAACCTGCGCCTTAGGCACGCCGCCCGCCACCTGCAGGGCAAGCTCATAGATTGGCGCAAAAGGCTTGCCCGCCATCAGCACCTTGCCGCCCATGGCCTCATAGATTTCAGCAATGGCGCCTGCACAAGGCATCAGCAGCTTGCCCTTTTGCGCCACCTTGTCGGGGTTGGCACAAATCATCGGCAGGCCGCGCCGCAGCATCTCGGCGAGCTGCGGGCGGTAGTCTTCCGCTGTCTCCTTCAGCTCGTCAAACAGCCCGGTGCACACCACGCTGCCCGCCTCGTCCAGCGGCACGCGCTGCACCGCCAGCCCGGCAAACAGCGGCAAATCCTTTTCCGGTCCGAGATGGTAAACCGCCGGGCCCGCCAGATGCAGCATCAAGTCCCGCGTCACGTCGCCGGAGGTCACCATGTCATCATAGGAAGAGCGCGGAACGCCAATGTGGTCGATGAAGGCCTGGATCACCGCCTTGGGCCGCGGCGCATTGGTGATGAAGATCACCTTGCCGCCTTCGGCCCTGTGCCGCGTCAGCGCCGCAACTGCGGCCGCAAAGGGTTTGTGGCCATCATGCACCACGCCCCACACATCACACAGCCAGACGGGATAGGCCCGCGAAAGATTTTGCATGCGGGAACTTTACACCACTCAGGCCGCAAGGCCCAGCGCGGCGCTTTCATGTGCGGCAGCCGAGGCATGCTTCTTCACACGGCGCGGGCCGGCAAAGCAGGGGCCGCAAGCCAGCCTTGTGATGCTGGCCAGCTTCGGCACCAGCGCTGCATTGCTGATGCCGGTGACGATCAGGTTGATGCGCGAAAGCCGCGCCACTTGCGCAAAGCCCACCAGGCTGGTCGAAGGGCCATCGGCATCCATGGCGCCCGCCGCAACGCCCACATGGCGCACGTTGAGAAGATTCATCGCCTGCAGGTCAAGCGCACCCACCGAGGCATTGGCCAGCGCGAAATGCGCCCCTTCGCGCGCCAGGCCAGCAAGGCCTTCCAGCGCCCGTTCCGAAAGCCCGGCCAGCGCGGCATGCGGCATTTCGAAAACCACGCCTTGCGCCAAGGCGCCGGCTTCCTCGCGGATCGCCTTCAGGCTTTCCAGCGCCCCCGCATCCGCCAGTGTCTCGGCACCCACATCCATGAAGATCAGCAATTCGCCATCGCGCTTGCGCAGGCGCGAGAGCAGGTCAAAGGCCTCGCGCGCCGCAATCAGGTCCAGGGCTGGGCGCTTGCCCACACGGGCCGCATAATGCAGCAGCTTGTCGCTGGCGATCTCCTGCCCGTCCAGCTCCATGCCGAGGTGCAGGCGGTAATGCGCGGTGCGCTTGGTGGGAATGTCGATGATGGGTTCAAGCGCGAAGAAGATCTTGTCGGCCAGTTCGTCCTCAACCTCCAGCGCGGGTGAAGCGGCCGGCGCGGCCTCTTCCGCGGTGGGCGGTTCTGAATTCTCTGCGGAAGGCGGCGGCGCAAACACCGGCGCATTGGCGGGCATGGCGGTCAGGCTCTGCTGCAGCGCCCGGTAGGAGGTCTTGATCTCCGCCAGGCCTTGCATCACCTGATCAGTGCGGCCGTCATTTTCCTGGGCATATTGGGAAAGCCGCGCCTGCAGCGCATCATGGCGCCCGCGCGTTTCATCCTGGAACAGCTTGGCGTCGCGCATCACCTTCCTGACATGCGCGCTGTTGCGTTCATCATGGCGCAGGCTGAGGCCGAGCAGTGCGAATTGGCCCAGCAGCCCGGCCCCCAGCCCGGCCGCCAACGCAAGGCCAAGCTGGCTGCCACCGCTGAGCAGATAGGCCCCAGCCCCCGCCACACCGGCGCTGGCCAGCCCGAAACTGCCAAGAATCGGCCAATCCTTCTCCACCAACCCCACCCCTCGAATCACAATGCCAGAGAGTAAACACTCTCTGGCATCATGTGAATCCCAAGATTGGGGTTTGTCCCCGGCGCAACCTTACAAGCTGGCAACAGATTTCAGCACGGCCGGCAGGCGCTCGCCCAAAAGTTCATCAATCTGGTTCTCGGTGATGATGAGCGGCGGCGAAAGCGCAATGGTGTCCGCCGTGATGCGGATCAGCAGGCCGTGGTCATGGAAGGCATTCTCCATGGCCTTGTAGGCGCGAAGCCCCGGCTTGCCTTCAACCGCCTTGAGATCAAAGGCGGCCACGAGGCCCAGCGTGCGGATGTCTTCAATCAGCGGGTTGCCCTGCAGCTTGAAGCAGGCATCGGCCCAGCGCTCTTCCAGCTTGGCGGCGCGCTCGAACAGCTTTTCGTCGCGGTACACATCCATGGTTGCAACGCCGGCGGCAGCCGCCATCGGATGGCCCGTGTAGGTGTAGCCATGGAACAGCTCGATGGCATGGTCCGGGCCATTCATGAACGTGTCATAGATGCCCTGGCGCACCATCACGCCACCCATCGGCACCGTGCCGGAGGTGACACCCTTGGCGAAGGTCATCAGATCGGGAACCACGCCGAAACGCTCTGCCGCGAAGGCGGCGCCAAGACGGCCGAAGCCGGTGATCACTTCGTCGAAAATCAGCAGGATGCCATGCTTGGTGCAAATCTCGCGGAGCTTCTTGAGATAGCCCTTGGGCGGCGGCAGCACGCCGGTGGAACCGGCCATCGGCTCGACGATCACTGCGGCGATGGTCGAAGCGTCATGCAGCGCCACCAGGCGCTCCAGATCCTCGGCCAGATGCGCGCCCCAGGTGGGCTCGCCGCGGGTGAAGGCCTGTTCCTTGCGGTTATATGTGTGGGGCAGATGGTCCACGCCCGCCAGCATCGCGCCAAACCACTTGCGGTTGGCCACCATGCCACCCACCGAGATGCCGCCGAAATTGACGCCGTGATATCCACGCTCGCGGCCGATGAGGCGGGTCCGTGTGCCTTCGCCGCGGGCGCGGTGATAGGCCAGCGCGATTTTGAGGGCAGAGTCAGCAGCTTCCGAGCCGGAGTTGCAGAAGAAGGCATAGTTCAGGTCGCCCGGCGCCATGGTGGCCAGGCGCGAAGCCAGCTCGAACACCTTGGGGTGGCCATACTGGAACGTCGGCGCGAAATCGAGCTCGGCCGCTGATTCCTGGATGGCCTCCACGATTGGTTCACGGCAGTGGCCGGCATTGGTGCACCACAACCCGGCCGAGCCGTCCATGATGGCGCGGCCCTGCATGTCATAATAATGCATGTCCTTGGCGCGCGAAATCATGCGCGGCCGGGCCTTGAAGGCGCGGTTGGGCGTGAAGCCCATCCAGAAGGATTCGAGATTGTTGGGGGTGGCTTCCCAGTTGCCGGGCTTGACGGGCTTGTTCATGTGGCAGACTCCTGCTTCAGGTGATGCTCCCTTTTTAGCAAAGGGCTTGCCCCGGGGATATGCACCAGTTCAGGCCGTAAGGGCGTGCCACACCGTCAATGCGGCAACTGCGAAGAACACCAGCCCACAGGCCCGGCCGATGCGGATGGTCACCTGCGGGTGGCCAGTCAGCAGCGCGCGGGATTTCGCGGCGGCGGCCCCCAGCCCGCCGTAAATGGTGAATTGTGTCACCAGCGTCAGCGCCCCCATGGCCAGCGCCTGCGCCCACACCGCACCGAATTGCGGCCGGATGAAACTGGGATAAACCGCCAGCACGAACATGTAGGCCTTGGGGTTCAGGACGCAGGTGACAAAGCCTTGGGTGAAGGCGGAGGCAACCGAGCGTTTGGGCGCGGCGCCAATCTCACCCACGGTGATGGCGCTGTTGACCAGCGACCAGCCGACCCAACACATGTAGGCCGCGCTGGCCAGCAGGATGGCGGTGATCAGCTGTGGGGCCAGCTGGGTCAGCGCCCCCACAAAGAAGGCGCCGAACAGCGTGTGCCAGATGCCGCCCAGGTTGATGCCCAGCACCGCCGCCAGCCCGCGCGGCCAGCCGCCGGAAAGGGCGTTGGCGATCACAAAGAACATGTCCATGCCCGGCACAATGATGATGCCGAACAGCAGCACGAAATAAAGCCAGAGGTTTTGGGCGTAGCTCATCAGCCTTCCTCTAGCAGGCCATGCTGTCAATTCTTGTCAGCAGCATAGCGGCAGGTGGATTCACCGCCGCGGACAATGGCGGAGTACAGTTTGAAAGGCCGTGAAACCCCGTTATGGTGCCGCCATGCCTCTCGCCAAAGCCTTCCAGCTCGTCCGTTCCGGTTCGCCTTACCTCACCACATTGTTGCAGGAACATGAGGCCTTTGCCCAAGGCCTCAACGCGGGGAATGCTGATGAACATTTGGCCGCCCTGCTGGCCGAGGCGGCCAGTGCAGGCAAGGCCGAGACGCGCGAGGACGCCATGCGCATTCTGCGCATCGCCAAGCAGAAACTGGCCCTGCTCGCCGCCCTCTATGATCTAGAAGGCGTATGGCCGCTGCACAGCGTCACCCAAGCGCTCACCAAGTTTGCCGATGCCGCCGTGCAGGCTGCCATTGAATTTCTCTGGCAGCAGGAAATCGCCAAGGGCAAGATCACTTCAGATGAAATCGGCCGCGGCTATGTCGTGCTGGCCATGGGCAAGATGGGCGCCTTCGAACTCAACTATTCCTCCGACATTGATCTCATCGTCTTCTATGATCCTGAGCGCGCCGTGCTGGCCGGGGATGTCGAGCCCGCAACCTTCTTCGTGAAGCTTACCCGCGCCCTTGTGGCCCTGCTGCAGGACCTGACCGCCGATGGCTATGTCTTCCGCACTGACCTGCGCCTGCGGCCAGACCCGCGCGCCACGCAAGTGGCCATCCACATCGAGGCCGCCGCCACCTATTATGAAACCCAGGGCCAGAACTGGGAACGCGCCGCCATGATCAAGGCGCGGGCCTGTGCGGGCGATCCCGTGCTGGGCGCGGAATTCATCTCGCGCATGAAGCCCTATATCTGGCGCAAATACCTCGACTATGCCGCCATCGCCGATGTGCAGTCTATGAAGCGGCAAATCCACGCCGTGAAAGGCCATGGCGAAATCGCCGTGCTTGGCCACAATCTGAAGCTCGGCCGCGGCGGCATCCGCGAGATTGAGTTCTTCGCCCAAACCCAGCAGCTGATCGCCGGGGGCCGCAACCCGGCACTTCGCTGCATCAAGACCTGCGATGCGCTGGATGCGCTGGCCGAAGCCAAGTGGATCACGCCACAGGCCGCAGCGGAATTGAAGGAAGCCTATGCCATCCTGCGCACCCTCGAACACCGCGCCCAGATGGTCAATGACCAGCAGACCCATGACACGCCGTCAGACCCTGCGGCCTTCGAATCCTATGCCCGCTTTGCCGGCTTCGAAAATGGTGACGCCCTTGCCGCAAAGCTGCGGGCCACGCTGGAATGCGTGCAGGGCCACTATGCCCGCCTGTTCGAAAGTGCCGAGGACCTGAGCGCCGGTGAAGGCAGCCTGGTGTTCACCGGCAGTGATGACGACCCCGCCACCCTAGAAACCCTGCGCCGCATGGGCTATTCCCAGGTGACTGAAGTGGCCGCCACCATCCGCGCCTGGCATTTTGGCCGCTACCGCGCCACCCGCACCGCAAGGGCGCGCGAGCTTCTCACCGAGCTGATGCCCGCCCTGCTCAAGACATTGGGCCAAAGCGGCGATGCCGATGGCGCCTTCTTTGCCTTTGACAGGTTCCTCGCCAGCCTGTCCTCCGGCGTGCAGCTCCTGTCGATGATGAAGGCGAATCCGCGCATGCTGGCGCTGATTGCGCAGATTCTGGGCTCTGCCCCGCGCCTCACCGAAAAGATCAGCACCCAGCCGCGCATTCTTGAGGCCGTCACCGCGCCGGATTTCTTCCAGGCCCTGCCACCCAAGCCGCAGCTTGAAAGGGAATTCGCAGCCCTCGTGCCGCCCGCCGCCGCACTCGAAGAGGTGATGGACATGGCGCGCGTGTTTGCCCGCGAGAAAAAGTTCCGCGTCGGCGTGCGCATCCTGACCGAGACCATCAGCGCCGAAGAGGCGGGCCTCGCCCTGTCGGACATTGCCGAGGTGGTGCTGGCGCAATTGCTGGCGGCGGTGGAGCGGGATGTTGCCGCCAGGCACGGCAAGCTGAAGGGCGGGGCTTGCGTTCTGCTGGGCCTTGGAAAGCTGGGCGGGCATGAGATGACGGCAGGCTCGGACCTTGACATCATCCTGGTCTATGATTGCGATGAAGACGCGGAGGTTTCCGATGGCCCGCGCCCCCTCGCGCCTGGCCAGTATTATGCCAAGGTGACGCAAGGCCTTGTCACCGCCATCAACGCGCCCTCGGCCGAGGGCAAGCTTTATGATGTGGACATGCGGCTGCGCCCCTCCGGTTCCAAGGGTCCGCTGGCGGTGGGCCTCTCTTCCTTCACCGCCTATCAGGACAAGGAGGCCTGGACCTGGGAGCGCATGGCGATGACGCGGGCCCGCGCCGTGGCGGGGGATCCGGGCCTTGCCGCCCGCACCGAGGCCGTCCTGCGCGCCAGCCTCGGCCAGCCGCGCGATGCCGCCATCACCAGGAAAGACATCTCCGACATGCGCGCCCTGATGCTGAAGGAGCACAAGCCCGAAGGTGCCTGGGATGTGAAGCGCGCCCGTGGCGGCCAGGTGGAAATCGAGTTCATCGCCCAATATCTGCAACTCATCCATGCGGCTGCGCACCCCGAAGTCCTGAACGCCAACACCGCGGCCGCCCTGCAGGCGCAAAGTGCGGCGGGCCTCCTGCCGCGCGCCGAGGCCGATCTGCTGCTCACTGCATTGGGCCTTTACCAGCGCCTCACCCATATGCTGCGGCTGTGCATCGACGGGAAGTTCGACCCCAAGGCCGCCCCCGCCCATTTGCTCCGTGCCCTGAGCGAATCCGCCGGCCAGCCCGATTTCTCCGCCACCGAGGCCCTGCTGGCTGAAACCCAGGCCCAGGTGGCTGCCCTGTTCGAAAGCCACATCGGCCGCTCGCCAGAGGCGACCCCCTAGGGCCGTGGCCCCGCCAAGTCTGCCTCCGGCCGGCCTTCAAGGTTAACTTTGTCTCGGCCTCCCCTTGACTCCCCAACCGTACGCTCCTATCTGGCCTTTCAGCTATTGGCACTCATATCTCTTGAGTGCTAACAGCCCTTCGCCCGCATCTCCTGCGGGCACGAAATTCTGATCAAAAGCAAGGAGTTAACATCCATGAAGTTCCGTCCTTTGCATGACCGTGTGGTCGTCAAGCGGGTTGAAGAAGACACCAAGACCAAGGGTGGCATCATCATTCCGGACACGGCCCAGGAAAAGCCGCAGCAGGGCAAGGTCATCGCTGTGGGCCCGGGCGGCCGCGACGAAGCCGGCAAGCTGATCCCCATCGACCTGAAGGTTGGCGATGTGGTGCTGTTCGGCAAGTGGTCTGGCACCGAAGTGAAGATCTCGGGCGAAGACCTGCTGATCATGAAGGAAAGCGACATCATGGGCGTTCTGGCCTGATCGCCACCGCCTGTTTCGTCTGTGCACTGATTAATTAAAGGAATTCAAAAATGGCTGCAAAAGAAGTCCGTTTCGGCGGTGAAGCCCGCGAAAAGATGCTGCGTGGCGTCGACATTCTCGCCAACGCCGTGAAGGTGACCCTGGGCCCGAAGGGCCGCAACGTGGTGATCGACAAGTCCTTCGGTGCCCCGCGCACCACCAAGGACGGCGTCACCGTTGCCAAGGAAATCGAGCTGGACGACAAGTTCGAGAACATGGGCGCCCAGATGGTGCGCGAAGTCGCCTCCAAGACCAATGACCTCGCTGGCGACGGCACCACCACCGCCACCGTTCTCACCCAGGCCATCGTGAAGGAAGGCGCCAAGAACGTCACCGCCGGCATGAACCCGATGGACCTGAAGCGCGGCATCGACCTTGCTGTGACCGCTGCGATTGAAAACATCAAGAAGCAGTCGAAGAAGGTCAAGGGCTCGGAAGAAGTGGCCCAGGTTGGCACCATCTCCGCCAATGGCGAGAAGGAAATCGGCGAGATGATCGCCAAGGCCATGCAGAAGGTGGGCAACGAAGGCGTCATCACCGTCGAGGAAGCCAAGACCGCCGAAACCGAACTCGATGTCGTCGAAGGCATGCAGTTTGACCGCGGCTATCTCTCGCCCTACTTCATCACCAACGCCGACAAGATGATTGTCGAGCTGGATGATGCCTACATCCTCCTCCACGAAAAGAAGCTCTCGAACCTGCAGCCCATGCTGCCGATCCTCGAAGCCGTGGTGCAGACCTCGAAGCCGCTGCTCATCATCGCTGAAGACATCGAAGGCGAAGCGCTGGCCACCCTCGTGGTGAACAAGCTGCGCGGCGGCCTGAAGATCGCCGCCGTCAAGGCCCCGGGCTTTGGTGACCGCCGCAAGGCCATGCTCGAAGACATCGCCACCCTCACGGGCGGCCAGATGATTGCCGAAGACCTCGGCATCAAGCTGGAGAATGTCTCGCTCGACATGCTCGGCCGCGCCAAGAAGGTGCGCGTTGACAAGGAAAACACCACCATCGTTGACGGCGCCGGCAAGAAGGCCGACATCCAGGGCCGTTGCGCCCAGATCAAGTCGCAGATCGAGGAAACCACCTCGGACTACGACAAGGAAAAGCTGCAGGAACGCCTGGCCAAGCTCGCTGGCGGCGTGGCTGTGATCAAGGTTGGCGGCTCCACCGAAATCGAGGTGAAGGAACGCAAGGACCGCGTGGATGACGCGCTGAATGCCACCCGCGCTGCCGTTGAAGAAGGCATCGTTCCGGGCGGCGGTGTCGCCCTGCTGCGCGCCAAGAAGGCCGTTGAAGCGCTGAAGTCGGACAACGCCGACGTTCAGGCCGGCATCAACATCGTCTCCAAGGCGCTGGAAGCCCCGATCCGCCAGATCTGCGAAAACGCTGGCGTTGAAGGCTCCATCGTTGTCGGCAAGGTTCTGGAAAAGTCGGGCAACTTCGGCTTCGACGCCCAGAACGAGGAATATGGCGACATGGTTGAGAAGGGCATCATCGACCCCACCAAGGTGGTGCGCGTGGCCCTGAAGGACGCAGCCTCGGTTGCCTCCCTCCTCATCACCACCGAAGCCATGATCGCCGAGAAGCCCAAGGCCCCGGCCGGCGGCGGCATGCCCCCCGGCGGCATGGGCGGCGGCATGGGCGGGATGGATTTCTAATCCAGACGCTCAAGCCGATCAGGCTGATACAAATGAACCCCGGTGGAAACACCGGGGTTTTTCATTTTTGTTCAAGCTGCCTTGCGATTGACTTTGCGTGATGTTTGATGAGAGGTGGAGGCAAAGCATTGCCGATCATGAGCGCCGTTGCCTGCTGGCTTAACGAAGCATCAAAATAGTATGACTTCTTAAAACCCTGAAGCATTGCAGCTTCCCTTAGTGTTATCGGTCGATCCTGTGTGGGATGCAAAAATCTACCTTTGGATGGATTATAGCATCCGCCCGTAATTGTAGGGGAAACCTTGTCCCACGCCATCCTGCCATAGACATCATTGAATCCTGGTTTTCGCTTGTGGCAATCGAGCTGCAATTCCTCCGGCAAACTTTTGCGACTGCCACCATTTTTCGGAATTTTTCTGATGATTTCTAATACACGGTCGCTGCGCCGAGACATGTCCGATCTGTGCAAGGAGTCACCACTCACGCCCGGACGCGGCATCTTTCCAATTGCATCCCTCACAGTAACAATCCGCGATCTCGGTTTATCGAAACTAGGAGCAAAACCAAGTGTTGCCAACATAATGAGGCGTTTTCTTCGCTGTGGTACCCCAAAATCAGCTGCATCGGCCACTTTGTAAATGACTTGATATTTAAGATCGGTAAGATCTTGGACAATTGCCTTGAAAAGGTTGTTTTGCGCGAGCATCGGCACGTTCTCAAGCATCACAGCACGAGGTTTCAATGCCTTGGCATAACGGACAATTTGCTTTACCAGTAAATTGCGCTGATCTCGATTTCGTTTGGCTCCGTTTCGCGTTCTCAAACTTGAAAACCCCTGACAAGGCGGGCAGCCAGCCAACAAATCAAGTTCACCCTTTTTAAGGCCAACTTTCTTCATCAACTTGCGCGGGCTGAGTGTTGAAATGTCTTGTTCGAACATAACAACTTTACGATGGTTCTTCTTGTAGACTTGCGCCGCAATGTTTTCAATTTCGACTGCAGCGAGTACGTCAAACCGCGCCTGCCTCAGGCCTTCGGTAAGACCGCCACAACCCGAGAACAGGTCAATTGCTGTAAGGCTCTTGCTCTTCAACTTGTCCCGCACACTTATACCGCGAACGCAAACGCATAATTTCCATCAGGAAAGCGAATTTGTGGCCACCAAGCCACCTTGCCCTCGCGATCCGCCTTCTGCCTCAGTAGGAAAAGCGCCACTTCGTTACGAGGCACAGCGTCAACTTCACCAGAATCCAGAAGTCCACGAGTCTCCCCACGACCCTTCTCAACGTCGTGATTTCTCTCACGATCGACATACACGAATGCGTCTGATCGGCCGGTCAGCTTTTCATACTGCAACAACGACAATTCAATTTTCTCGGCATTCCAGACATGTTCTGAACGATCTTCGTCAGGTTGGGTAAGCTTTATCAATTTGATCACTTCTGGAATACTCGCCTTCATTGTTCTCTTGTTTGCGATGCCATTTAACATCTGATCCAATTCTCCCAAATTCGCATTGGACGGCAAAGCGCGCACAACCGAAAACGGGTTATAATTTGAGCTCGCGGAGTAGATGCCGAGGTTTCCTGGTGCCAGTACATTTTTTCGAGTTGGCTTAATGTTTCCTTCGATGAAAACCCCGCGAAACCCCTCTGCAGGCTTCGCTGCGATCAAATTCCGCAGTCCGGTTTCCATTTTGTGAATTGCCCTGAAGACAACAAGTAGCTGGTTCGGCAGGTATAGCCGCAATAGGCCGATGTCCTTTCGCCGGTATCCAAACATTCTTGCGTGTTGCAGAACAGTGTCAGCCTGTGGGGCCTTCGGATTTCTTCCGTAATAGCTCACCAGAAGGTTCTTTATGGTCACGCCTCGACCGAGCTTATTACCGCCGACAAATAGATTGTAAGGTGATTGAACGGCGACATCTTCGTCAGTCTCTCCGTTCACAGCCTTCACTGCGATCCCATGAGAATAAAATTCAACCGCTTCGACTATCTTCTCAAATGGCGTGATGCTCAGATTGGGGTGAGTGGCATTCAAATCTGAATAGGCGAATTTGAGCCTTTCGATGACTTGAGGATTTTTACTCTTTAACGCGGTTGCCAAAGCATTCTTATACCCTCGGAGCAACTCAACGATATGGCTATGGTCGCTCGTTCTTGTGCTTACGTGGCACAGAAATGCACAATTCTGCGTAGGATCCTGCAATCTCTTATGAGTAGCCCCAACCATGAAAACATCCAGAGCCTCAACAAGCTTTCTGGGAACAGCTTGATTTGGCTGGGGCTGACTTGCCGCAGAGAGCACCACAAGCTCCTGCACATCGAATTCGCGGATCAGCTTGGAGCCTTCACCAAAGAAATCGTCCCCACCCACATAATCGCCACCGGGATGACTTAGGACTGTAAACTTTGGCCTTAGTTCGTGAGACTGCCCTTGTAGGAAGAGCGCTTGCGGCGTTGCGGTGACTTGCAAATATGTATTCTTGTCGAAAAACTTGCGAATTTCCGAAATGTGTTCATTGATCTTGCTTCGGCTCCCATCCTCGCGCGACTCGCGGGTATTTGGGCTCGCTTGATCAGCTTCATCATCAATGATCAGACAACTAAGACCGCGCAAACTTGCTTTCTTGAAATTTTCTACGAGATGGCCAAGCCTGTTGCCATTCTTTGTTATAACAATTGCACAAGTTGAACTCTTGATGCGTTGAGCGAAGGCTTGACTGTCCTTCAGATCGTTCTTGTCTAGAATTTCCATCCCCGGAAACGCTTCTTTCGCTCGACCAAGCGTTTGAGCGTACAAGGGATCAATATCCGAAGTCAGAAGGATGATTGTACGGTAGCCTTCATCCGCTCCCAAGGCAGCACATGCCGTGAGAACGCCCGTCTTTCCACTCTGGACCAAGCCGTAAACAAGTCCATTGATTTGTTCCTTTCCACCGCTTAGCGGCGCGACCCATTTTTCCGAGACTTCGGCCGCCGCCCCTTTAATGTCATTGACCTCATTTTCGTTGCCGATCTGTCGTTTTAGGAGGCTGAACAACTCATCTGAATGTTTCACGCATCTGCCCCTTCACCCAAAATATTCATCCAATTTGAGCGCGAAATCTTGCGGTCTAGCGGTCCATTTGGACCTTTTACGAGATAGTGATGATCATGCTTGCGATAGCACCCTATGCGTGAGGCTGCGGATGTCTCGCCAATAAGAGTACCAACTTGCCACTTCGTGAGCGCAACAACACCGTCTGAACCGCAGATCAACGCTGCGTAGTAATCAAAATGGCTGTCTGTGTTATTCAGCTCAGAGAGTTCAGCTTGGCTGAAAACAAAGTTCCACGGACTATCCTTGCTAGTGCTGTACTTCAACAACAAAGCCAATCGGTCATTCAAGATAAAATAGGGTTGAGCATATACAATTCTCTCAACCTTGTTGGTTCTGACCAACTGATAGAGGGCCGCACCTTCGTAAAAATCCTGTTTCTTGATCGCCATCCGACTCGAAACTCTGATCTCAAAGTAAAACAATTACGCAATTCTAGATAGAAGGCAATATCAAGCTGCCTGATTTCAATCCAAAAATTATCGCGTCAGACGATGAGCAATTGTGCAGCATGTGCTGCCTTCCCGCTTCCCCCAGCCCCCATCCTCCCCTAAACGCGCCTCACCATGATCCGCATTGACTCCATTTCCAAGCAGAACGGCCATAACCTTATTTTTGTCGAAGCCTCGGCGGCGCTCAACCGCGGGGAAAAAATCGGCCTTGTGGGGCCGAATGGCGCGGGGAAAACCACGCTGTTCCGCCTGGTCACCGGGCGTGAGGAGCCGGATGAAGGCGTGATCTCCACCGACAAGGGCATCACCATTGGCTATTTCAGCCAGGATGTGGGCGAGATGGCGGGCAAAAGTGCCGTGGCCGAGGTGATGGAGGGCGCAGGCCCCATCAGCGCCGTGGCGGCGGAGCTCAAATCCCTCGAAGAGGCGATGGCAGACCCTGATCGTGCGGATGAGATGGATGAGATCATCACGCGCTATGGCGAGGTGCAGGCGCATTTTGAAAAGCTGGATGGCTATGCCCAGGAGGCGCGCGCCCGCGAGGTGCTGGCGGGCTTGTCCTTCTCTCAAGAGATGATGGACGGCGATGTGGGTGCCCTCTCCGGCGGCTGGAAGATGCGCGTGGCGCTGGCCCGCATCCTGCTGATGCGGCCCGATGTGATGCTGCTCGACGAGCCTTCCAACCATTTGGACATCGAAAGCCTGATCTGGCTGGAACACTTCCTCAAGACCTATCCCGGCGTGCTGCTGATGACCAGCCATGACCGAGAATTCATGAACCGCATCGTGACCAAGATCATCGAGATCGATGGCGGTGAGCTCACCACCTATTCCGGAGATTATGAATTCTATGAGGCCCAGCGCGCGCTGAATGAAAAGCAGCAGCAGGCGCAGTTTGAGCGCCAGCAGGCCATGCTGGCGAAGGAGCTGAAATTCATCGAGCGCTTCAAGGCCCGCGCCAGCCATGCGGCACAGGTGCAGAGCCGTGTGAAAAAGCTAGACAAGATCGAGCGCGTGGAGCCGCCCAAGCGCCGCGAGGCGGTGGAGTTTGAATTCGCAGCCGCCCCGCGCAGTGGCGAGGATGTGGTGACGATTGCAGGCGTGGCCAAGGCATACGGCTCACGCGTGATTTATGATGCGCTGGATTTCCAGATCCGCCGCAAGGAACGCTGGTGCATCATGGGCATCAACGGCGCGGGCAAATCAACCCTGCTGAAATTGATCGCAGGTGCGGCGGAGCCGGACAAGGGCACCGTCACCGTCGGCGCCTCGGTGAAGATGGGCTATTTTGCCCAGCACGCCATGGAACTGCTGGAAGGCGAAGACACAGTGTTTGAAAGCCTGCAGCACGCTTTCCCCCATGCCACGCAAGGCTCGCTTCGCACACTCGCCGGCTGCTTCGGCTTTTCGGGTGATGACATCGAGAAAAAGTGCCGCGTGCTTTCCGGCGGCGAGAAGGCGCGCCTCGTGATGGCCCGCATGCTCTATGACCCGCCGAACTTCCTGGTGCTGGACGAACCCACCAACCATCTCGATCTGCTCACCAAGGAAATGCTGATCAAGGCGCTGTCAGGCTTTGAAGGCACCATGCTGTTTGTGAGCCACGACCGGCACTTCCTGGCCGAGCTTTCAAATCGTGTGCTGGAACTCACACCCGAAGGCATCCACCAATATGGCGGCGGCTACACCGAATATGTGAGCCGCGTGGGCTATGAAGCCCCCGGCCTGCATGCGGACACGGTGTTTTGAAAACGAAACCTGAAGAACCCAATCCATGTTCCGTCATTCCCGCGAAAGCGGGAATCTCTGTTTTCAGCGTGCCAATTCCTCAACGCCTTCGAAACGCGGATTCCCGCTTTCGCGGGAATGACGATTCAAGTGAGCATAGATCGACCATTCAATGCGTTAGTGCAGCTTCCACTCGCTGCCGACATAGCGGAAGTCCGCCGGCTTGATCAGGCCGCAATGCGCCACGCGCACCTGGGCCAGCGGGCCATCGAGCTCATGCGCCCAGAATTCGAGAAACTTGATCAGCCGCGGAAATTTCGGCGCGAGGTCATAGTCCTGCCAGACGAAAGTCTGCAGCAGGTGTTTGAAATCGGGCATGCGATAGGTGATCTCGGCGGTGGTCAGGCCATAGCCTGCCATCTTCAATTCGAAAGCGCGGTCTGCCATCGGGGTTCTCCTTCGCGTGATGACAAAGAAAAAGCCTGATGGATTCTGCGCGCGGGTTGTTAAGAAATGATGTTTGCGGAGGGATTGGCAATGTCGGTGGTTTGCTGCCAAGTCCACACAGACCACCCTCCTCACGTCATCCCCGCGAAAACGGGGATCTCAGTTTTGCATGGGCACCACAGAAGCCAAACAGAGATTCCCGCTTTCGCGGGAATGACGGCCGTTATGGAATGCCAAAGCAGTGCTGCTTCAATCCAGCGTCACGCGGTAGCGGCTCACGGCAACAGCGCCCACGATCACCAGCATCAGGGCCAGAACCGAGACCTCACTGGCCATCTGCGCGAAGGTGGCGCCCTTCAGCATGATGCCGCGCGAGATGCGGATGAAATGCGTGGCGGGCAGGATGGAGCCCAAGGCTTGCGCCCAGCCGGGCATGCCCCGGAATGGAAAGGCAAAGCCCGAAAGCAGGATGGACGGCAACATGAAGAAGATCGACATCTGCACCGCCTGCAACTGGTTGCGCGCCACTGTCGAGAAAGTGAAGCCGATGGCGAGATTGACGGTAATGAACAGCAGCGTGGCAACACCAAACAGCCAGGGCGCCCCAAGGAACGGCACATTGAACAGGATGCGCGAGGCGGTGAGCACCACAGCCACCTGCACCGCACCGATCAGCACATAGGGCAGGATCTTCCCTGCCATCACCTCCAAGGGCTTCACCGGCATGGCAAGCAGGTTTTCCATCGTGCCACGCTCATATTCGCGCGTCACCGCCAATGCGGTCTGCATCACCATGGTCATGGTGAGGATGATGCCCAAGAGGCCTGGCACAATGTTGAAACGGGTGAGGCCTTCCGGGTTGTAGCGCCGCTGCAGGATCACCTGCACATCCTGCGGTGCAGGGCGCGACGACGCCAGCGGCCCGGTCAACTCTGCGGCCAGGGTTTGCGTGATGGCAGCATTCACCGCGGCAATGGCGGGTGCCACGGTTGATGGATCGGTGGCATCGGCCTCCACCGCGATCTCCGCCTTCTCATGGCGCACGATGCTGCGGAAAAAGCCGTCCGGGATGGTGATGATGAACTGCACCTCGCCCGCCTGCATCAGGGCATCGGCCTCGGCCTCCGAATTCACCGCGCGGGCCGAGGAGAAATAGCCGGTGGCGCCAATCGCCCGGGTGATGGCCCGTGAAAGGGGCGAGTTGTCGTATGAGAGAACGGCCGTGGGCAGCGTCTTGGGGTCGGCATTGATGGCGTAACCAAACAGCACCAGCTGCACGATGGGGATCACAAACATCATGCCCATGGTGAGGCCGTCGCGCCGGATCTGCCGCGACTCCTTGAGGATCATGGCGATCAGGCGCTTGAGCGCACTCATGCCGCCACCATGTTGTCAGTGGCCTGGCCCATCAGGTGAATGAAAACATCCTCCAGCGTGGGCGGCGTTTCACGCCATTTGATGTTCCTGTCCGTCACAGTGGCAATGGCGCGTTGCAGCGCGGCTTCATCAGGGCTGCACAAATGCAGCGTGGCGCCGAAGGCCGCGGCGGCAGTGATGCCGGGCAGGCCGGAGAGCTTGGGCGCAAGCTTGTCCGCGCCTTCGCCGGTGGCCACCAGCGCATGCAGGCCGGAGCGCGCCACAATCTCCGCCGCCGTGCCCCGCGCCATCAGCTTGGCATAGGCGATATAGGCGATCTCGTGGCAACGCTCGGCTTCGTCCATGTAATGGGTGGAGACGAGAACCGTGATGCCTTGCGCGGCAAGCGCATGGATCTCGTCCCAGAAGGTGCGCCGCGCCTTGGGGTCAACACCCGCCGTGGGTTCATCAAGCAGCAGAAGCTTCGGCTGGTGCAGCACGCAAGCCGCCAGCGCCATGCGCTGCTTCCAGCCGCCGGAAAGCGCCCCCGCCAGCTGGTTGCGCCGGTCGCCCAACCCCAGCCGGTCAATGGCTTCATCGACGACGCGCGAGACATGCGGCAGCTCATAAAGCTGCGCCACGAATTGCAGGTTCTCGGCAATTGTCAGGTCTTCGTAAAGGCCAAAGCGCTGCGTCATGTAACCGGTCTGGCGCTTGATCACATCGCGGCCCTCGATGATGTCTTCGCCCAGCACAGTGCCGCTGCCGCCATCCGGCGTGAGAAGGCCGCAGATCATCCGCAGCGTGGTGGTCTTGCCGGAGCCATTGGGCCCGAGAAAGCCACAGATGCGCCCCGGTTCAATCGCCAGATCAACCTGGTCCACCACCGTGCGCGCGCCATAGCGCTTCACCAGGCCTTTGACATCGATGATGGCGCTCATGGCAAGGGCTCCACCTGCACGGGCAGGCCTGGCTGCAATTCGGCATGCGCGCCATCAATCCTGGCCTCCACCTGATAGACCAGCTTGCCGCGCGCATTCTCCGAATAGATGACGGGCGGGGTATATTCAGGTGCTGCAAAAACATGGCTCACCTGCGCGGTGAGATCGCCAGCGCAGGAATCGCAATGGAAGTGAACCTGCGTGCCCGCTGCCAGTTTTGCCCGCGCCGGTTCCGGCACATAAAAGCGCAGCACCAGCGCCTCTGGCGTGAACAGCGAAACCACGGGCTGGCCTGCCCCCGCCACTTCGCCTGCGGCAAAGAACACATCATCCACCCGCGCTGCGACTGGCGCTGACACAGTCAAATCCGCCAGATGGGCTTGCGCCTGGTCACGTGCCGCTTCCGCCACCTTCACTTGTGCCTGTGCCGCCGCCAGTGCTGCATCGCGGCCGGGAAGTTCCGCCACGGCCTTGTTGGCCTGCAATTCGGCGATGCGCCCCTGCGCCACATCCACGGCGTTCTTGGCGGCGTCAAACTGGGCCTGCGCGGTGATGCCCCGATTGTTGAGCGAGTCGGCGCGGAAATAATTGTCCTGCGCCAAAACAAGATTGGCCTTGGCCTGTTCGAGTTGCTGGTCAATGACCGCCAGTTCCTCCGGCCGCCTTCCGCTCTGCAT
This sequence comes from Alphaproteobacteria bacterium, assembly GCA_028868695.1. Lineage (GTDB taxonomy): Bacteria > Pseudomonadota > Alphaproteobacteria > Rhizobiales > Aestuariivirgaceae > Aestuariivirga. The sequence goes on from JAGWTZ010000006.1 coordinate 21,637, forward strand.
GTCCTTGAGACTTTGCTGCGCTGCTGCCAATGCCGCCTCGGCTTGCGCCACTTGGGCGCGCGCCGATGCGTCATCCATGGTGAACAGCGTCTCTCCCGCCTGCACCTGCGCGCCCTTGACCACCTTTACCGAAGTGATCCGCCCTGCCGAAAGTGGCCCAACGAGAGTGAGGCGCGCATCGGCCGCACCAAGCCAAGCGTTTTGCCCCGGTGCTTGCGGCAAGATCCTGTCCCGCAACAGCAAGGCGGCAATGGCCAGGGCAATCACAACAAGGGGAACAAGGCGTTTCATGGTTTCAAGGCCCGCACGATGAGATCAGCATGATGGGCAGCCAGCGCGCGCACCGAAAGCGGCGCGGCCCCCAAGGGTTCGAAGGTGGATTTCCAGAAGGCCGCAAGTAGCATGGGTGCGATGAAGCTGCGCACCACCATGCCGGCGTCCACGGCACGGAACTCGCCGCCCGCCACGCCGCGCGCAATCAGGCCTTCCATCAGCGGAAAGGCGCGGCCAATCACGTTCTCCAAATAGGCCTTGCCGATTTCCGGATGGGCGCGGCCCTCGCTGAGCACCAGCTTGATGACGGCGGCAATATTGCTTGTTTCCAGCTTCTCGGCCACGAAGCCGAGGATCAGCGGCAGAAGCGGCGAAACTGGCCCCTCATGCGCGGCCATCATCAGCGCCGCAGCGCCTATCACGCTGCCAGCCGTTTCCTGCACCAGCGTCTTGAGTAGCGCCACCTTGTCGGGGAAATAGAGATAGAGAGCGCCCTTGGAGAGGCCGGCCTTGGCCGCAACCTCATCCATGCGCGTGGCTGCAAAGCCCTTCTCGGAAAACAGCGCCAGCGCCGCATCCATGATCTGCGCGGGCCGAACCTCAGGATTTCGCTCACGTTTTTTAGTGACTGACTGGTTAGTCATTAAAAAACGTTACGCCTCTGGTTTCACCCTGTCAATGCCGCGGCAACGCAATCAGCCCTTTGCCGCCGCCTCGATGGCTGCGATGTCAAATTTGGTCATCTTGAGCATGGCCTGAAACACCCGTGCCTTCACCTCCGGCGTGCCTTGGGTCATCAGTTCCCAATGCCGCCGTGGCGTGATCTGCCAGCAAAAGCCCCAGCGGTCCTTCACCCAGCCACAGGCCATGGTGCTGCCGCCCGCGCTCATGTGCTCCCACAGGAAATCCACTTCCTTCTGGTCATCGGCATAGATGGTGATCGACACCGATTGATTTGGCTTGAAGCCCGGCCCGCCATTGAGCAACAGCAGCGGCCGCCCGGCAAACTCCATCTCAATCACCATAACGCTGCCTTCCGGCCCGGGCCCATCTTTGCCATGGCGTTCAATGCTGGTGATCCTGGAGCCGGGCACGGCTTTCGCATAATGCGCCGCAGCCGCTTCCGCGGCACCATCAAACCACAGCATCACGATGGTCTTTTCATTCTTCGCTAGCATCACTCACCTCGCATCAGGTTGCGGGAACCGGCCGCTGCTGCAGCAGGCAGAAGCCATTGCCAAAGGGGTCGGCACAAAAGGCGGCAGAGCCATGCTGCGGGTGCTCGAACACTTGCTCTTGTGTTGCGCCCGCCTTCAGCGCCCGCACCAGTGCGCCCTTGAAGTCCTGCACATGAAAATCAAGATGCACCGGCGTCCAGTGGCGGCTGAAGTGCCGCTCATCAGTGGTGTGCGGCGAAGGCTTGCTGTGTTCGTGCCTTTCCAACAGCGTGATGGTGGCACTCGCACCCTTCAGCACCATCACACCGGGATAGGGCGTTGCCAGCTTTTCAAGGCCGAAAGCCTCCGAATAGAACCGGAAGCCTTCGGCCAGGCTGGGCACATCGATGCTCACCGAGACGTCAATCATCTCAGGCCTGCAAGAGCTCGACAAATTGCGCCAGCTGCTTGAGCGAATCCTGCCAGCCGAGACTGCACATCTCCTGCGGGATCACATCGGGAATGCCGGCTTGGGTGATGCTCAGGTCCGTGCCGCAGGAAACCTTCTTCAACACCACTGTCACCTTCAATTCGCCAGGCAGGTTCGGGTCATCGAACTTGTCGGTGTATACAATGCGTTCCCCCGGCACGAGTTCGAGATAGCTGCCGCCGAAGCTGTGGCCATTGCCGCTGTCAAACTCGGTGAAGGACATCTTGAACGTGCCGCCCACCTTGGCATCCATGTGATGCACCGTGCAGGTGAAGCCTGCAGGCGGCAGCCACTTGGCTTGCGCGGCCGGATCAAGGAACGCCTTGTAAACGCGCGCCGGCGGCGCTTTCAGAACGCGGTGAAAATTCAGCGTGTAGCCCATGATGCAGTCCTCACTTCTTGGTGCTGAGCAGGTTGAAATAGGCGCCCTGCGGGTCAATCGCGTTGACGATCCACATGCCGCCGGGAACTTCCATCGGCCCCATGGCCAGCTTGCCGCCGGCCTTGGTGAGGCGCGCAACCGCAGCCTCAATGCTGTCGACATTGAAGTAATAGGCCCACACTGGCATGGGCATGGCATCCATCTTCTTCATCATGCCGCCCACGTCCCGGCCGCCGATCTGGAACAATTGGTAATCCCCGGCCTCACCCATGGGCATGGTCTGCCCTTTGGTCCAGCCGAACATCTTCGAATAGAACTCCCAGGCCTTGCCCAGGTCTCCGGCGTGCAACTCGTTCCAGCCCACGGCACCCAGCGCTTCCGCCTTTGGCGCATCGCGCTGTTCGGTGGAGAATGGCTGCATGATGTTGAAGGTGGTGCCCGTCGGGTCGGCCAGCACGGCCATGCGCAAGGTGCCGGGAATGTCCCATGGCTCGCGGCACACGGTTCCGCCAAGGGAGACGGCCTTGTCGCAAGCTTCATCGACATCCGGCGTGTAGATATAGCCGGCCCAGAAGGGCGGCATGTCCTTGAGTTCCGGCGGCGTGGCCATGATGCCACCCATGCCCAGCCCTCCGGCCAGCGCCACGTGATAGGACGGCGGCTGCAGTGAGAAGGTCCAGCCCACCACATCAGAATAGAATTTCTTGGCCGCCTCAACATCCGGCGTCATCAGGTCGTGCCAGACAAATGGGTTTTGCATGTTCAGTCCTCCCTCGCGTGATGAAACAACAATTCGACATAGCGGCGCAGATGCAGGATCATGTCGGCGGCCAGCGCCACATCATCCTTGGCCTTGGCCAGCACAAAGGCCCCCTGGATCACCGCCTGCGTATAAAGCGCCAGGCTTTCCGCGCCCCACGTGGCGTTGGGCGCATGGCGCAGCTTGGCGGCGCTGATCATCTTCGCCACTTCTGTGGCATGCGTGTGAATGCCATCAAAACAGGCGGCGCGGATGGCCGGGCTGGTTTCAAATTTCTCCTGCGCCATGGTGCCCAACAGGCACGTGCACTCTGGCAGGCTGCGCCCCTCCAGCAGTTGGCGGCGGAAATCGATGTAACCGATCAACTGGTCCAGCGGGTCTTCCATCTGATGATAGGGTGCCGTGGCAAAGACTTGCCCGGTGAATTCCGTCCAAAACTTGGTGGCGGCCACCGCCACCGCTTCCTTGTTTTCGAAATGATGGAAGAAGGCCCCTTTGGTGACACCCGCTTCCTGGCACAGCTCATCCACCGTTGTGGCGTCATAGCCCTTTTGGCGCACCAGCTTCATGGCTGCCATCAGCAGCTTGGCGCGGGCCGGAGGAACGGGGGTGGCGGTTTGCATCAGAAACACATACCAACCAGTTGGTATGTCGTCAACAGCCATGCGGGGATATAAGCCGCAACAATAAATATTACAAATCGCTCATGACATAGTGGAGACGGATTGGCCCCTTAAGAACCGTCACAACTGTTGCTATGCAGCAAAGCCGGAAAACAAAGGGGTCGATATGCAAGCGGGCACTAAGGCGGTGGTTGGGGTTCTGGTGATTGGCGCTTTGGCCTTTGCCCAATGGAAATATGGCGTTGGGCAATGGGCGCTGAACGCTGTCCACCCCCAGCAGCAGGCCGCCTCGGGTGCTGCCCCGGCAGGCGGCGCCAAGCGTGCTGCCGCCCCGGTGGCAGTCAAACTGGCCACCGCCAAGAAAACCGATTTTCCGCTCATCGAGCGCTCTTACGGCACCATGGCCTCGCCGCAGGCCGTGAACATCAACGCCCGCATCGCCAGCCAGGTGACGCGCGTGAATGTCCAGGACGGGCAGATGGTCAAGACCGGCGATGTGCTGCTTGAACTGGATGACCGCGCCCTGCAGGCCACCCTGGCCAAGGACGAAGCCACCCTGGCCAAGGACCAGGCGGTTCTCGCCAACAACGAAATCCAATTGCAGCGCGCCCAAACCCTGGCTGCGCGCAACGCCGGCAACCTCGCCGATGTCGACAACGCCGTTGCCGCGCAAAAATCCACCCAGCAGATCATTGACGCCGACAAGGCAGTGATTGACGCAGACAAGCTGCAGCTCGACTTCGCCAAGATCAAGGCGCCCTTTGATGGCAAGCTCGGTGCCATTGCGGCGGTCACAGGCGCCCTCACCAGCACCACCGGCACGCAGACCGCACTGATGACCATCACCCAGATGCAGCCGCTGAAAGTGAATTTCCGCCTCGCCGAACAGGTGTTGCCCGCTATCCGCCAGGTGATGGACGCAGGCGGCACGGTCACCGTGCGGGTCTATGCCTCTGGCGCCGGGCAATTGCTTGACACCGGCAAGCTCACCTTCATTGACTCGAGCGTCGATGTCTCCTCCGGCACCATTGGCATGGCCGCCGAAGTGGGCAACGCCAAGCTCACCCTGTGGCCCGGCCAGCGCGTGAATGTTGAAGTGGAATACGGCAAATCAGGTGGCGCGCTCACCGTTCCCGCCGTGGCAGTGCAGCAGGGCCAGATCGGCTCTTTCGTGTGGCTGGTTGATGACCAGAACAAGGTGACGGCAACTCCCGTCAAGGTCGCCCGCTATGAGGCTGATCAGGCCGCCATTGCTGAAGGCCTGAAGGACGGCGCGCAAGTGGTTGTCGAAGGCCAGGCCAAGCTGGCCAATGGCACGGAAATCCGCACCGGCAAGCCAGCCGATGACACGCAGGGTTCCGCTGGCGCCAAGCCCGCCGATGCCAAGACCACCGAGACCCAGCCCACTGATGGCTCCGGCGCGCAAGCCGCCACCCTTCCCGCCGATGCCACTGCGGCCGCGGACAAGAAAAAGAAGAAGGACCAATCCAGCGGAGACACACAGCAATGAACATCTCCACCTTCTGCATCAACCGCCCTGTTGCCACCATCCTGATGTCGCTCGCCGTGCTGCTGGGCGGCCTGTTTGCCTGGAAGCTGCTGCCCGTGGCCGCGCTGCCCAAGGCGGAATTTCCGACGATTAGCGTCTCGGCTGACCTTCCCGGCGCCTCGCCGGACATCATGGCCACCTCTGTCGCCACGCCGCTGATCAAGCAGTTTTCGACCATCGCCGGAGTGGATACGATCTCGTCGTCCTCCTCACTCGGCACCACCAACATCACCATCCAGTTCGTTTTGAACCGCTCGATTGACGCCGCCGCCGCCGACGTGCAGGCCGCCATTTCGCGCGTGCTGCGCGCCCTCCCGCAAAACATGACGCAGCCGCCCAGCTACCGCAAGGTGAACCCGGCAGACGCGCCGGTGATGCTCATGGCGATCAAGAGCAAGATCGTCTCGATGACCGATCTCGACAACATCGCCGAGAACATCATCTCCCCCACCCTTTCAACGCTTGATGGCGTGGCCCAGGTGCTGATCTTCGGCCCGCAGCAATATGCGGTACGCATTGAGATGGACCCCGACGCGCTGGCCGCCAAGGGCATCACCGTTGGCCAGCTGCAGCAAGCCATCGCCTCGGTGAACAGCATCAGTCCGCTGGGCACGCTGGTGGGCGGGCCGCAGCAGCTCACCCTTATCGCCAACACCCAATTGGCCAATGCCGGGGAATTCGCCAACCAGGTCATCGCCATCCGCAACGGCAGCGAAGTGCGCCTGAAGGATGTCGCCCGCGTGGTGGATTCGGTGGCCAATTTCCAATCCGCCGCCACCCATGATGGCACCCGCGCCATCATCCTCGCCGTGCAGCGCCAGCCCGATGCCAACACGGTTGAGGTGGTGGACAAGGTGAAGGCCCTGCTGCCCGATCTTGCCAAGAACCTGCCTGCCGCCGCCTCGCTGGAACTGATGAGCGACCGCTCCTCCTCCATTCGCGATTCCGTGAGCGACGCGCTCAAGACGCTGGGCATCACCATCCTGCTGGTGATCGCCATTTGCTATGTGTTCATCCGCTCGCTGCGCGCCACCATCATTCCGGCGATCGCCGTGCCCATTTCGCTGATCGGCACGCTGGGCATCATGTATCTCTTGAATTTCTCCATCGACAACGTCTCGCTGATGGGCATCACGCTGGCCGTGGGCCTGGTGGTCGATGACGCCATCGTGATGATGGAAAACATCGTCCGCCACATGGAGGAAGAGCACAAGGGCCCGATGGATGCGGCCCTGCACGGCGCATCCGAAGTGGGTTTTACCATCCTTTCGATTTCCGTCTCACTGGTGGCGGTGTTCATTCCCGTGCTGCTGATGGGCGGTGTCATTGGCCGCATCTTCAATGAATTCGCGGTGGTCGTCACCGTGGCCATTCTGGTCTCGATGTTTGTCTCCCTCACGCTCACACCCATGATGTCCTCGCGCGTGCTCACCGAAGACCACACGCCCGGCATCCTTGGCCGCATCTTCGAAGTGCTGCTCAATGGCCTCACCAGCGCCTATGAAAGCCTGCTCAGCCTCTGCCTGAAATTCCATCCGCTGGTGTTCCTGGTGTTCCTGGGCTCGGTTGCGGCTACCATCTTCATGTTCGAGGCCCTGCCCAAGGGCTTCTTCCCCACAGAAGACATTGGCCAGTTGCAGATCGGCACCCAGGGCCGCCAGGATATTTCATTCAACGCCATGAAGGAGTTGCAGGACCAATTGGCCGCCCGCGTCAGCAAGAATGACGCGGTGGCCCATGTCGTCTCGGCCGTCGGCTCCAACACCGGCGCCATGAATTCCGGCCGCATGTTTGTGGAACTCAAGCCCAAGGCCGAGCGCGCCAAGCTTGAAACCGTGCTGGCAGACCTGCGCAAGGTCTTGAACAGCGTGCCCGGCATCACCGCCACTGCCAACCCCACGCAGAACCTGTCAATCGGCGCAAGGCCCGGTGCCGCCCTTTATCAGATCACCGTGCAATCGCTGAACTATGACGACATGTATGGCTGGGCCCAGAAGCTCGCTGACGCGATGGCCAAAGAGCCAACGTTCTTCACCGACGTGAACACCGATGCCCAGATCACGGCCCAACAGGCGCACCTGATCATCGACCGCGAAAAGATGCAGGCCTTGGGCGTCAATGTCGATACGCTGCGCCAGACGCTTTATGCCGGCCTCGGCGGCCAACAGGTGGCCACGATCTACAACAATGGCAGTTCCTACCAGGTGATTGCCGAGCTGGACCCGAAGCAGGATTGGACGCCGGAACGCCTCGCCAACCTCAATGTGGCTTCGGCCTCAGGCAGCTTGGTGCCGCTCGCCTCCTTCTCGCACATTGAGCGCAAGGCTGGCGCCCTCACCGTCAACCAGATCGGCCAGCTGCCGTCCGTGTCGATCTCCTACAATCTGCCGCAAGGCGTGGCGCTGGGCTCCACCGTCGATGAGATCAACAAGCTGAAGGCGGGCCTCAACTGGCCTGTTTCGGTCTCAACCGGCTTCTATGGCACCACCAAGACGTTCCAGGATTCAACCGCGGGCCAGGGCCTGCTTATCCTCGGTGCCATCCTGACGATCTACATCATCCTCGGCATTCTCTATGAAAGCTTCATCCACCCGCTCACCATCTTGTCCGGCTTGCCGGCCGCGGCGGCGGGCGCTTTGGGTGCATTGTCCATCTTCGGCTTTGACCTGTCGATCATCGCTGTCATCGGCCTTTTGATGCTGATCGGCATCGTCAAGAAAAACGCCATCATGATGATTGACGTGGCCATCGGCCTGCGAAGGGGCGGCATGAGCGCCAGGGATGCCATACACAAGGCCTGCCTGATGCGCTTCCGCCCCATCATGATGACCACACTGGCCGCCCTCATGGGCTCGCTGCCCATCGCGCTGGCGGCCGGCGCCAGTTCCGAACTGCGCCAGCCGCTGGGCGTTGCCGTGGTGGGCGGCCTTGTCGTGTCCCAGGCTTTGACACTGTTCATCACCCCGGTTCTGTATGTCTATATGGAGGGCCTTTCCAACTGGCTCACCGGCAAGAGCCGTTCTGCCGCAGGGCAATCGGCGGTTGCTGCATTGCACCAGCCCGCCGAATAACCATATAAACAAATGAAGGAGCCATGGCCTGCGCCGGGTGCAACGCCCCGCGCATAAGGCCGCGCGTGCGAAAGTGAGCCTCATGCTGAAATCCAATGAAGACGCCGCCCGCGACGTGGCCGACAAGCTGGGCCTTGCGGCCCGCGCCAAGGCAAAAACCCGCCAGCGCCTGTTGCGCGCGGCAGCCTTGGTTCTGGTTCTTGCGGGCGGCTATGCCTATTGGCAGCACCGCAGCGCCGCCAGCCAGGCCGTCACCTATGAGACCGCTGCCGTGAAAGCGCAGGATGTTGTTGTGAAGGTGACAGCCACCGGCACGCTGGCGCCGGTTACCGAAGTGGATGTCTCCAGCCAGCTTTCCGGCGTGGTGCGTGAGGTGAATGTCGAGGAAAACGCCATCGTCAAGAAGGGTGACGTGCTGGCCGTGCTCGATGACACGCGCCTGAAAACCAGCCGCGATGGCACTGCCGCCAAGCTGGCGATTTCGCAAGCCGCCGTGGTGCAGGCCCAATCCACCCTGTCCGAGCAGACCCAGATCAGGGACCGCCAGCAATCCCTCGCCCAACGCGGCATTTCCGCAGCGCAAACCGTGGATAGCGCCGTGGCATCGGTGGACCGCGCCCAAGCCGCCCTGCAATCGGCGCAAGCGCAAGTCACTTCCACCCAGGCCGACCTTGCCACCATCGACACGGACTTGGCCCACACCATCATCACAGCACCCATTGACGGCGTGATCCTGAAGCGCAGCGTGGAGCCGGGGCAAACCGTGGCCGCCTCGCTGCAAGCGCCGATTCTGTTCCAGATTGCCGGAGACCTGCGTGAACTGGAACTGGATGCCAATGTCGATGAGGCCGATATCGGCCGCGTCAAGGAAGGCCAGGCTGCCAGTTTTGCGGTGGATGCCTACCGTGACCGCAGCTTCCCCGCCGCCATCAAGCGCATTTCCTTCGCCCCGCAAACGGTAGATGGCGTGGTGACCTACACCTCCGTGCTTTCCGCCGGCAATTCTGATCTCGCATTGCGCCCCGGCATGACGGCCACGGCCTATATCACCGTGGCTTCATATCCCCATGCCCTCACTGTTCCCAATGAGGCGCTGCGCTACAAGCCGCCTGTGGTCCAGGCCTCGCGCGGCTTCTCGATCACCAACCTGTTCCTGCCCCGCATGCCAAGGCAGGACACCACGAAACCCACCAACGGCCAGCGCAATCTCTATGTGCTGCGCGATGGCAAGCCCGAAGCCGTGCCGGTGGAACTGGGTGCCAGCGATGGCAAGGTCACCATCATCAAGGCCGATGGCATCAAGGAGGGTGATCTGATCATCAGCGCCCAAAAGCAGGGCGCTTCGTGAGCCGAACGCCTCTCATATCCCTGCGCGGCATCACCCGCCTCTATGGAGAAGGCGCTGCGCTGGTGAAGGCCCTGGCAGGCATCGACCTTGATATCGGCGAAGGCGAATTCGTTGCCGTCATGGGCCCTTCAGGCTGCGGCAAATCCACGGCCATGAACATCCTCGGCTGCCTCGACAGGCCCACCTCCGGCACCTATGCCTTCATGGGAACCGATATCACGGGGCTGGACAATGATGGCCGCGCCCTGTTCCGCCGCAACTATCTGGGCTTCGTGTTTCAGGGCTTCAACCTGCTGGCACGCACCACCGCGCTCGAAAATGTTGAATTGCCCCTCACCTATCGCGGCACGCCACGGGCCGAGCGTCAGTCCCGCGCCCGCGAGGCCTTGGCGCTGGTCGGCCTGCAGGGCCGCGAGGATCACCCGCCCTCTGCCCTCTCCGGCGGCCAGCAGCAGCGTGTGGCCATTGCCCGCGCCATTGTTTCAGGCCCCAAGGTTCTGCTCGCTGACGAACCCACCGGCAACCTCGACAGCACCCGCAGCCACGACATCATGAAGCTCATCAAGGCGCTGAATGAAGACAGCGGCATCACTGTCATCATGGTCACCCATGAGAAGGACATGGCCGCCTATGCCAGGCGCCAGCTGCACTTCAATGATGGGCTGATCATCAGCGAGGAGAAGGTCTAGGCCATGCTGATCGAATCCTTCAAGCTGGCATTGCGCACCATCAGCCGCAATGTGCTGCGCTCGGTGCTGACCCTGCTGGGCATCGTGATCGGCGTTGGTGCGGTGATTGCACTCGTCACCCTTGGCCAGGGCACGCAAAGCAAGGTGACCAGCGATCTTTCCACCCTTGGCACCAATCTGGTTTTCGCCAGGCCAGGCTCGCCCACCCCCGGCCCGCCTTCCGGCAATGATGCGCGCGACTTCACCGACAGGGATGTTGAGGCCCTGCGCGCCGGCCTGCACAACGTGCGCGGTGTTTCCCCCACCGCCGCCAAGCCGCTCAAGGCCGTGGTTGGCACCAGCTCGGAACAAACCACCGTCACGGGCGCCGACCCCGACTATTTCGCCGTGCAGGATTGGTCCTTTGCCGAAGGCGGCCCCTTCAGTGACAGCGATGCCCGCGCCGGCACCGGCCTGTGCATCATCGGCCAAACCCTGAAGGCAGATCTCTTTGACAATCAAAGCCCGCTGGGCGCTTCCATGCGGCTGGGCAAATTCACTTGCACGGTGTCCGGCGTGCTTGCGCCCAAGGGCCAATCGGCCTTTGGCAGCGACCAGGACAACACCGTGGTCATCCCCCTGCGCACCTTCCAGCGCCGTGTCGCGGGCAACACCAAGATCGCCAGCATTGCCGTTTCCGCCAGCAGTCCTGATGATGTGCCCGATGTGCTGGCCTCGATGCAGGAAATTCTGCGCGAGACCCGCCACATCGGCCCCACAGCCGAAGATGATTTCTCGGTGCGCGATCTCTCGCAGATGATGTCGATGCTTTCTTCCACCACCACGGTGATGACAGGCCTGCTGGCCGCCGTGGCGGGTGTCAGCCTGCTTGTCGGCGGCATCGGCATCATGAACATCATGCTGGTCTCAGTGACTGAGCGCACGCGGGAAATTGGCATCCGGCTGGCCATCGGCGCTTTGGCCAGCCAGGTTCTCACCCAGTTCCTGGTGGAGGCCGTGGTGCTGTGCCTGCTCGGCGGCGTGCTTGGCATTTCACTGGGCTTGGGGATCGCTGGCCTCGGCAGCTATTTCCTCGGCATTCCCTTCGCGGTGGCGCCATGGATCGTGCTGCTGTCCTTCGGCTTTTCAGGGCTGATTGGCCTGGTCTTCGGCTATTTCCCGGCCCGCCGCGCCGCCAGCCTCGATCCCATTGAAGCCCTGCGCCACGAATAGTACGGTCAATCGCCGCCTCACTGCCCCGTCAGCTTGGAGATGAATTCCGGCGTGGGATAGCTGTCCGCCGGCCAGCCCAGTTTCATCTGCTCTTTCTTCACCGCGGCGCGCGTGCCCGCACCGATCTTGCCGTCAGCCTTGCCAACATCATAACCCTTGGAGGTGAGGAAGTTCTGCAGCGCCACCACCTGTTCGTAGGAAGGCACATGCACCTCCGCCCGGCCGGGCGAAACCGCCGGCGCCCCGGCAATGCGCGTGGCGAGATAGGCCGCCGTGGTCGAATAGACGAGGCTTTCATTCCACTTGAGATAGGCGGTAGTGAAATTGTGATAGGCGAGGAAGGCAGGCCCATCCTTGCCCATCGGCAGCAGCAGTGCGGCTGGCACCTTGTCGGCCTTCAGGGGCTGGCCATCAGCCATCACCACACCCCATTTCGCCCAATCGGAGCGGGCGTGATTGATGGCAAGGTCAGCCTGGTCCCACGGCAAATCCGCCGTCAGCTTCACTTCCTGGATCCACGGCTGGCCAGCGGCCCAGCCGCTCTTCTTGAGCAGGTTGGCCGTTGAGGCGATCACATCTGGCACCGAGGTTTTCAGGTTCACCTTGCCGTCGCCGTCAAAATCCACGCCGCTGGTGTCATAGTCATAGGCCATGAATTGCGTCTGGCCGATTTCGCCTGCCCAGGCGCCATTCATCTCTGCTGGCGTCAGCCAGCCCTTCTGGATGAGATGCAGCGCGGGAATGATCTGCGGGCGGAATTTTTCCGGGCGGCGGCAATCCCAGGCCAGCGTCACCAGCGATTGCAGGGTGGGGGAATTGCCCATGAAGCCGCCGAAATCAGTCTCCAGCGCCCAGAAGGCAGTGATCACCGGCGCGGGAACGCCATATTGCTGCTGAACGGCATCAAAGGTGACTTTGTTTTTCTCAATCAGCGCCCGGCCCTTGGTGATGCGTGCATCGGTGGCCATCTTGGCGGCAAATTGCAGGAAGCTTTGCGCAAAGACATTCTGCGCGCGGTCACGCTTGATGATGCCGGCGTCATACTGCACATGATCGAGCACGGCCAGTGCCTCGCCGGAAACACCCTGCGCCGCAGCTTCCTTTTTCACCTGGGCCAGGAAGGCATCAAAGCCTTGCGCGGTGTTCCCGCAGCTGGCGGCAATTGCCGCAGGTGCCGCCCCGAGAAGGCCAAATGCCACAACCACCGCCGAAAGCTTCATGAACATCTCCCCGAATCAAATTTTCTTGCAATGCTGCAACCTAGCACTGCGGCCAAAACAGCGGCTAGTGCTTGAACTGCTCCGGCCCTTTCAGGAAGGCGCGCGGCGAAAGCACGAAGGCCAGCACCACGCCGGCCAGAATGCCGGTCGTCAAATCCACAAAGATTGTGAGCAGGAAGGTGGCGGCCAGCACCAGGGACTCGCCCTTGGCCTGCTTCAGGAGGCGCCACACCTCGGCCTTGTCGGCCATGTTCCAGCACACCAGTGCAAGAATGCCCGCCAGCGCCGCCAGCGGGATGTAACCCGCCAGCGGTGCGGCCACCAGCATGAACAGAAGCAGGAACACTGCATGCAACATGCCGGAAATCGGCGTCTTCGCGCCGGCCTTCACATTGGTGGCAGTGCGCGCGATGGTGCCTGTTACCACAATGCCGCCAAACAGCGCCGAGGCCACATTGCCAACACCCTGCGCCATCAGTTCCGTGCTGGTGCGGTGCTTGCGGCCGCTCATGCTGTCAGCCACCATCGCTGAAAGCAGCGATTCAATGCCACCAAGCAAAGCCAGTGAGGCCGCAGATGGCGCCAGCGCCCAAAGCCGCACCGCGCTGAATTCCGGCACATGCGGCAGCGGCAGCTGCGAGGGAATGCCGCCAAACCGGCTGGCAATGGTTTCAACCGCGCCGGGGATGAGCAGTGCCAAAACCGAAGCGAGGCAAACAGCGATCAGCAGGCTGGGCCAATGCGGCCGGTAATGCCGCAGCACGGCAATGAGCGCGATGCTCACCACCGCCAGGCCCAGAGCGGCAACATTCAACGTGCTGCTTGCGGCCGCTAGCGCACCCAGCTTGGGCAGCAATGCCCCAGGTTCCGCGCCCGCCAGCTTCAACCCGAACAGGTCCTTGATCTGGCTGGCAAAGATGATGACGGCAATGCCCGCCGTAAAGCCAACTGTCACCGCATGCGGCACATAGCGGATCAACCGCCCCAGGCCGGAAGCGCCAACCACGAACAGGATGACGCCGGCCATCATCGTGGCCAAAAACAGCCCGTCCAGCCCCTGCGCATCGGTGATCGATGCCATCAATACGATGAAGGCCCCCGCAGGCCCGCCAATCTGGAACCGGCTGCCGCCCAATGCGGAAATGATGAAGCCGCCGATGATCGAGGTGTAAAGCCCGCGCTCAGGCGAAACATGCGAGGCAATGGCAATGGCCATCGAGAGCGGCAAAGCCACAATCGCCACCGTCAGCGCCGCCAGCGCATCCGCCTTGAAGGAAGCAAGCCCATAACCCTCACGCCAGGCCGTCACGGATTTGGGGTAAAATCCAGTCTGCAAATGCGGCATGGGCAGTTCTCCGTCAGGCGTTTTGGGTGTGATGCCAGAGATTTATCAGGTGCGGGCCGGAAAGTCATCCCAGGCGGCCCGTGGCGAACCGGCACAGTGCCGCCTTGCCCAAATGGCAAAGGGACCTGCGGTTTCCCGCAGGTCCCCCGAATTGGGCCCGGCGCACCAACCCACGCCTCTCCACGGTGGGACCGGGGGCGATACCTCACCTAAGGCAGGCACAGATCGTAAAGGCAGCAGGCCCAAATCTTTGAATGTTGTGGAACAAGCGATATTTACAACAAGCAGCCCGCTTTTCAATCGCTCATCCCTAAAAAAAAGCGAAACTTTCGACTCTTAACTTGTAGCAATCCTGCAAAAAGTTTTGGATCAGGCCTGAGCGCGAATTCAGAGGCAGCGCACCAGCGCCGCCACCAGCTGCTGCACCCGCGCATCGGCCGCGCAAGAAGCCCCAGCCGCCAAGACGGCACAGGAGGAAAGGATCAAGCCATCATCAAGAATTTTGAGGTGGTTGGCCGTAAGCGTGGCGCCGCTGGTGGTGATGTCCACAATCAGTTCAGCGCTCCCTGCGGCAGGCGCACCCTCGGTAGCGCCAAGGCTTTCCACAATGCGGTAGCCAGTGACACCCTTGGCCGCAAAATGCCGCCGCGTGAGATTCATGTATTTGGTGGCGACTCGCATCCGCCGCCCATGCAGCCGGTAAAATTGCTGCGCCACTTCATCAAGATCGGCCATCTGCGCGACGTCGAGCCAGCAATCCGGCACCGCGACAACCACATTGGCGGGGCCGAATTTCAAGCGCAGCAAAACATCCGCCACCGCATTGTCCGGCGCAATGGTTTCGCGCAGCAGGTCCTCGCCCGTGATGCCCAGGTCAGCCTCGCCCGATTTCAGCGCCGCGGCAATGTCGGAGGCTGACAGGAAGGCGATCTCCACGTTTTCAAGCCCTGTGAGCCGCCCGCGATAGCCGCGGTCCGAGCCGATGCGTTCCACCTTGAAGCCGGCCTGCTCAATGAGGCCTTGCGCCTGCTCCATCAGCCGCCCTTTGGAGGGAATGGCAAAAGTGAGTGTGTTCATGACAGCGCCACCTGCAGCCGTTCGGTGTGAATGGCAAAGCCAAGGGCCGGAATGCGCTGCGCAGCACCCAGATCCTGCAGCATGTCGTCATAGCGCCCGCCGCCCGCCAGGTTCAGCCCCCTGGCTTCCACCTGGAACACGAAGCCAGTGTAATATTCAATCTCGCGCCCGAAATTGGCCGAGAAGCGGAAACGCTTGGGGTTCAGCCCCTGTTCTTCCAGCGCGGCAAGCCGTGCCTCATAATGCGCCAGCGCCGCAGCATAGCCCGCCCCACCCGAAATGGCGCGCAAGCTTTGCAATACGTCTTCGGCGCCGCCTTCCACCGCGAGATAGGCCTCAAGCTTTTCCACCGCCGCCTGCGGCAGAGGAGTCTCGGAACGGTCGGCCAGCTTTTCCGCCAGCCGCGCCGCAACTTCATCAATCCCGCGCAAGCCCTGCTGCGGCAGGTGATGCTCTTCCAGCCAGCGCACTGCTGCATCCTGCGGGTTTGCCGTGCCAATGGCGTCGATCACTTCGGAAATGCTGCTGCGCTTCTTGCCACCACCCAGGGCAAATGAATGCAGCAGGGCCTTGAACGCCTCGGGCCGCCAGAACTGGTGCTGCAACCGCCGCCGCCAGCGCTCCGGCATGGCCGTGTCTTGGAGCAGGCCGGCAAACAATCCCACATCGCCCAGCGTCACCTGCAAGGCCGAAGCCCCCGCCGCCTCAAGCGCCGAAACGGCAAGTTTCAACATCCGCGCCTCGGCGGCCACGGCCTCGCCTGCCCCAAACCACTCGAGCCCCGCTTGCGTGAATTCCTGTGGGCTGAGCTTCTCATCGGGAAAGCGGAAGGCGGGGCCAAGATAGGAATAGCGCGCCTCTTTTTCCGGCTGGCCCGCATGGCTCAAGTGAAAGCGGCAGGCCGGCACGGTGAGGTCTGGCCGCAGGCACAGCTCCGCGCCATTGGGATCATTGAACACAAAGGTGCGGGCGCGGATGTCCTCGCCCGAGCGTTCGAGGAAGATGTCGGCAGGCTGGATGATGTCCGGCGCGATTTGCTCAAAGCCCGCCCGCTCGAACACCGCCATGATGGCGGCGTTCTGCCGGGCCAGTGCCTCGCGCTCCTTGGCCGTGCGCCCTGCCATCAGGCCAGCATCTTCTTCACTTGCGCCACAAGATCGGCTTCCGGCACAGACACCTGCGCCAGCCGCTGGCTCGCATATTCCTCGCGCGACTGAATGCCCGCCGCAAGCTCAGTGCCCAGGCGCAAATCCTTGATCGTCACTTCGCCCTTGGCCTTTTCATCGCCGCCCTGGATCACCACCAGCGGGCTGCCGCGCTTGTCGGCATATTTCATCTGCTTGCCCATGTTGGCGGCCCCAAGGCTCATCTCGGCGCGGATGCCGGCGGCGCGCAAGGCTTGCACCATGCGCCAGTAGTCACCCACCCGGTCCTTGTCCATCACGGTGACAACAACCGGCGCCAGCGCATCCTGCGTGGCGGCCTTGCCCACAAGCTTCAGCGCGGAATAAAGCCGCGACACGCCGATGGAAAAGCCCGTGGCTGGCGTGGCCTGGCCCGTGAAACGGGCGACGAGATCATCATAGCGCCCGCCGCCACCCACCGAGCCAAAGCGCACGGTGTTGCCGTCTTCGTCCTTGGTCTCCATGAGGAGTTCGCATTCGAAAACCGCACCTGTGTAATATTCAAGGCCGCGCACAACAGATGGGTCGATCAAGATGCGGTCAATGCCATAGCCCGATTGCGTGGCGAGATCGGCAATCTGGCGCAACTCAGCCAAGCCATCATTGGCGGCGTCAAGCTTGATCACCTTTTCAAGATTGGCAATCGTCTCGGCATTGCCCTTCTCTGAGCGCGCTGAGAGATAGGCAATGATCCGGTCAATGGCGGCAGCCTCAAGTTCAGCACCCTTGGTGAAGTCGCCGCTTTCGTCTTTGCGGCCCTTGCCGAGCAGCAGGCGCACGCCGTCAAGGCCAAGCCTGTCCAGCTTGTCCATGGCGCGCAGAACAATCAACCGCTTCTCGCTGTCGCCAGATGGGTCAATCCCGGCTGCGGCCAGAAGCGCGTCCATTGTCTTGCGGCTGTTCACCTTCAGAACATAGGAGCCACGCGCAATCCCCAGCGCTTCCATCGTATCCGCCGCCATCATGCACACTTCAGCGTCGGCCGCAGGTGAAGACGAACCCACCGTGTCGGCATCAAATTGCATGAACTGGCGGAAGCGCCCCGGCCCCGGCTTTTCATTGCGGAACACCCAGCCCTGGCGGTAGCTGCGGAAGGGCATGGGCAGCTTCATGTTGTTCTCGGCCACATAGCGGGCGAGAGGTGCCGTCAGGTCATAGCGCAGCGAAAGCCACTGCTCGTCATCGTCCTTGAAGGAAAACACCCCGGCGTTCGGCCTGTCCTGGTCCGGCAGGAACTTGCCCAGCGCGTCAGTGTATTCGATGAAGGGCTGCTCCACCGGCTCGAAGCCATAGGATTCATACACCCGCTGGATGGTGGCCAACATGGCGCGCGTGCCGCGGATTTCATCGGCGTCAATGTCACGGAACCCCTTGGCCACGCGGGCCTTTGGGCGGGAAGCTTTCTGGTTCATGGGGGCCTTCTAGGGGAGAAACGGCGAAGTGTGAATAGCGGGGTGCGAATAGGGCAAACAGCCTCCGGCGCCCCATTCGCCATTCACCACATCGCCATTCGCTCACTTGTCGCGCTTCACCACCTGCCGCTGCATGCCCAGCCCTTCGATGGAAACCACCATCTTGTCGCCCGGCTTCAGATATTGCGGCGGCTTCATGCCCATGCCCACGCCCGGCGGCGTGCCCGTGGTGATGATGTCGCCCGGCATCAGGGTGAAGAACTGCGAGAGATAGGCCACCAGGAACTGCACGCCATAAACCATCGTCTTGGTCGAGCCGTTCTGCACCTTCTTGCCATTCAGCTCCAGCCACATGGAAAGGTTCTGCGGGTCCTTCACCTCATCACGGGTGACAAGCCAGGGGCCGATGGGGCCAAACGTGTCATAGGACTTGCCCTTGGTCCACTGGCCGGAGCGTTCGGCCTGGAACTCGCGCTCCGAAAGATCATTGACCACGCAATAACCGGCCACATGCTTCAGCGCATCGGCTTCCTTGATGTTCTTGGCCTTGCGCCCGATGATGACGCCCAATTCCACTTCCCAGTCCGATTTCTGGGATTTGGGAGGAATGGTGATCACGTCATTCGGCCCGGTGATGCAGGAAACCTGCTTGGTGAACACCACAGGCTCCGGCGGCACTTTCATGCCGCTTTCGGCGGCATGGTCGGCATAGTTGAGGCCGATGGCGATGAACTTCTGTGAACCTGTCACGCAGGCGGCAAGCCGCGGGCGGCCCGGCACCTTCGGCAGCTTCTCAACATTCACCTTCTTGAGCTTCGCAAGGCCCGCCGGCGAAATCGCCTCGCCGTCAATGTCCTTCAACACTTTCGCCAGCGAGCGGATGTTGCCACCCTTGTCGAGGATGCCCGGCTTTTCCTTGCCCTTGGGGCCATAACGCAGAAGTTTCATTTGCCGCCTTTCATGCTGTTCAAGAGATTGTGCCGCCCAATGCCGCTGATGGTGCGCTCACCACACAGACCCATGGTGACGCTGAGTTCCTTCTGCAGGATCTCCAGCGCATGGGAAACGCCCTGCTCACCGCCCGCACCCAGGCCGTAAATATAGGCCCGGCCAATCATGGCGGCCTTGGCGCCGTAGGCCAGCGCCTTCATGATGTCCATGCCGGTGCGGATGCCTGAGTCCAGCCACACATCCACCTTCTTGCCCACCGCATCAACCACCGGGCCAAGCATGTCGATGGTGGGGGAACAGCCATCCAACTGCCGCCCGCCATGGTTGGAAACGATGATCGCATCCGCGCCCTTCTTGGCAGCAATCTTCGCGTCTTCCACATCATTGATGCCCTTGAGGATCAAAGGCCCATCCCACTGCTTGCGGATGAAGTCAATCGAAGACCAATCCAGAGAGGGGTCAAACTGCCGGTGCGTCCAGGCCACCAGATCGGCCATGTCTTCCACATCCTTGGCATGTCCATGGATGTTGCCGAACACGCGGTTCTTCGTGCGCGCCATGCCAAGCGCCCAGCGCGGCTTGGTGGCGATGTTGAGCATATTCATCAATGTGGGTTTGGGCGGGGTCGAAAGTCCGTTCTTCACGTCCTTGTGGCGCTGGCCCAGAAGCTGCAGGTCCAGCGTCAGCACCAGAGCCGAGCACTTGGCCGCCTTGGCGCGTTTGATCAGATTGGAGGTGAATTCACGCTCGCGCATCACATAGAGCTGGAACCAGAACGGCTTTTCCACATGCGCGGCCACTTCCTCGATGGAACACACGCTCATCGTTGAAAGCGTGAAGGGCACGCCAAATTTCTGTGCGGCGCGGGCCGCGTGGATTTCGCCATCGGCATGGTTCATGCCGCAGGAGCCCACAGGCGCCAGCGCCACTGGCATCGCCACTTTCTCGCCCAGGATGGTGCTTTCGGTGGAGCGGTTGTCGATGTTCACGGCCACCCGCTGGCGCAGGTAATGCTTCTGGAAGGCGGTGCAGTTTTCAACGAAAGTCTGGGTCGTGTAGCTGCCCGTCTCGCAATAATCATAGAACATGCGGGGCACGCGCCTTTTGTAAAGATCGCGCAGGTCATCAATGGCAGGGGCTTGGCTGTGTTTTATCATACATATGCCAATAGCGCGGCAGCCGCGCCATTTCAATGCAGGGCTTGGCGCGCCTCAGAACTTGCCGATCAGGTTGATGAACACGCCATGATTGTCATGGGCGATATGGCTGATGTCGTCGCTGAAATCGCCAAAATTATAGCCAATGCCGATTTTGAAATTGTCGCCCAGCTCGCGGTAAATGGCGGCCACAAAGCCATAGTCGGTTGTGCCCGAGGTGGGAGACCACAACGCCCGGCCCTCGGCCATGGCGTCCCATTCATTGACGATGTGATAGTCAAGCCGGATGATGCCGAGATGCGCTTCCGAGAAGGTCCAGTCCGCGCCCAGGCTGCGGTCCTTGATCTCGCCGATGCGGAAGCCATATTTGCCGCCAAGTGCCAGCTTCTGCGTCAGCTGATAAGTCGCGTCCGCCGAGAGGATGTGTGACATCTGCGCCGGGCTGGAGGTCGTGCCATCCACTGTCACCTGCCCCGCACCCGGGTTGTCATAAAGGAAATTGTATTTGAACAGCGCGTTCAACCTGTCGCTCTTGGCAGGCCGGTAGGCCGCGCCAATGACGCCGCTGATATAGGCACTGTCTTTTGTGCTGTCATTGGCGTTGGACCACACAACGTCCAGATTGGCCAGCGCCCGCCAATCCTTCGACATCTTCGCCCCAAGCCCCACCTGCAGCAGATAGGCCATCACCTCGCTGCTGCCATCGTCGGAAAGGTCGTGGCGCAGCTCGCCCTTCACCTTGCCATCCAGCCCTTCAGGCTCATGATAGATGACAGCGAGAGAGGCCGCCTGGCGGTAAAGATCCGGGTTCTTGAGATGGGTTGAGGGGTTCACGGTATTGTCGATCACCCGGCCAATCTCCACCGCGCCATCCACTTTCCAGGCCTTGTCTGGCGTGTATTGCACGCCATAACTGTCTGTCAGAGATTCCCGCGCGCCGAAGAAGTCGAAACTGTTTTCGTTATAGGCCAGCCATTGTTCGTTGAAACGGTGCCGCGCCCCGAAATTCACGGTGCCCAGGTCCTCGCCGTTGAGAAGATAGGGCGTGCTGGGTGAGGAAGAACGGAACGGATCGCGGCGGTAGCCCAGCGTGTAGCGGTCATCCACTGTCGGCGCATAGTCAATCGATCCCGTCACATCCACACCTTGAGTGCCTTGTGACACTTCCGCCGAAGCGGTGATCTTGTCGGTGATCTTGGCCTTGGCGCCGATGCCGGCGCGGTCATCGCGCAGCATGGTGCCGGAAAGCGCCACTGTGCCCTGCCCGAACACATAGGCCTGGTGGTCGCGGTCAAAATCATAGATCAGCTTCACGCCTGCTTCGCCGCGCTGGCCGTTCTGGGTCAAGGCCACGGTGCTGCCGGTCTGCTCGGCATAGGTGGCATAGGGCTCCACCGTCGCCTTCTTCGAAACCGGAACCGAAAGCCGCGCATCGCCCGCCTTCAGCGTGCTTTGCCCGAACACATCCGTCTCGGAATAGCTGCCCTTGGCCTTCACATCGCTCGCCACTTTGGCATCGGCGGCCACACCCCACTTGATCGTCTCGGCTGTGGCTTGCGTCTCGGGCGAAGAGAAGCCCGGGTCGTAATGCTCATAGCGCCCGCTCACTTCACCCTTGGCCGCACCCTTGGTCACTTCATCCAGCGAGGCAGCGCCTTCCACGCGCCAGCCATTGGCCGGCACGCCCACCACGCCGGCCCCCGGCGTGGTTTGCAGGCTCAGGCCGCCATCCACCGAATAGGCCGAACCAAAGCCGGGGCCTTCCGAATGCGCCACCTCCGCTTCCACATAGGTACTCTTGGAGGCTTGGAGGCGCACATCGCCGCCATAGATGGTCTGGTCGGCGCTCTGTTCTTTTTCGCGCAAAGCCGTAACGCCCACCCGCACATGATCGCCAACCCAAGTCTCGGCCCGCCCGCCATAGATATAGGCATTTCCGTCCGAGGCCACGGGTTGATAGTCGTAGTGCACCACCAGGTAGTTCTCGTAGCCAGCGGAATTGGTGGCTGGCAGCGGCGCGTTGAGGATCAGCACGCCATTGACCGGGTCGAAGCGATAATCGGTGGAAGGCGAAAGCTGGGTGCGCGCAATCACCCAGCCCGTGACGGCGTTGCGTACTTCTACGCTCACAATGTCAGACCCGGCCGTGATGTCCTGGTGCTGCATGAAATAGGCAGAACCACCCGTGCCGCGGAACACATCCGTCTGCGGCACCGTCGAGGGCTGCGCCGCATAGACATCCACCGCCTTCTTCGGCGCACCATCCTTGGTCACATCATCCGAGCGGTAAACCCCGCTGGCGCCATAAAGCGTGCGCGAGGAGGCCATGAACTTGGTGCCCGTGATATTGGATTTGAAATTGCCCCACATCACCGCGCTCGGCCCCCGCTCCAGCCGCACATAAAGCTTGCCGCTGGTTGGCGCGTCGGCCATCGCCGTCGAGTCGTCCCCATAAACCGGGTAATAGTCATTGGGGCTGATGCGCTTCAGCATCGCATTGGGATCTTTGCCGGCAAGGCCGGTGAACATGTCCTGCAGCGTGCCTTCGCCGGTGTCAGCCGAGGCAGTGAGGATATATTGTCCCTTGATCTTGCCCTTGAGATACATGGCGGCGCGGCCACGGGTCCAGGTGCCGGGGAATTCGTCAACGCCCGTATGTTCGATGATGCCATTGCCGAAGTTGTGGCCCACAGTCAGGTCAGCAAGGCCAACGGCAAACCACTCATTCTCTGGGATTTCAACTTCGCGGCTGAAGGTCAGGCCCTTGCCGTCTTGCAGCACGGAAACATCCACGGCATGGGCGCCGGGCGGGAGAATGCGCTGAACCACAAAGCCGTCATGGTTGTCCACTGGCACCGGCTCGCCCATCACCCGCACTTCATGGTCCTTGGGGATGTTCTTGCCCGAAACCGTGAGCGCCCCACCCAGCACGCTGATGTTGCGGAAGGCAGTGCGGTCCTCGCCATAGCCGGGCGCCACCGCGTCCTTGTCCTCCGGCGCGATCGGCAGGTTGCCCGTGGCGTGCTTCAAGGGCAGCGCCCTGGTTTCATCAAAGCGGCCCATGGCATCATAGACGCGCAGCACATAGTCCATGGCGGCGGGCGCATTGTCCGGCATCACCCATTCCGCCGCGCCATTGGCGCCAATGGGGATCACCGCGAATGGTTGCGCGCCGGCCGGGGCTTCCTGCGAGATCACCCGGATTTCGCCATGGTCAATCCACGCCGCATAGTTGAAGCTGGCAAGGAACCGGATGTGCTCGCCCGAACGGAAATTCACCTGCACCGGGAAGGTGGAAACATTGAGGATGGGTTTGACGCCCAACCCATCAAACTTCACCTGGATGTCAGCCGCCGCCAGCCCGGCGTCAGCCTTTTGCTTGTCGGCCCTTGTCTCGCCGCTGGCATCCACCTGTTCGCCATCAACGCTGATCGAGAAGGGCGAGGCCGTCTCACAATGGGCTGGCAGGGAAAGGCCCAGCGCCCCGGCCAGCGCCAGCACGGCAACGCCTCGCTTCAGCGCAAACAGAAGGGAGAATGGCAGCTTCATTTGCCCTCCTCCACCTTGGTCTTGATGACAAGCGGATAACCCGGATCGCAGGCTGCGTTGATCTCAGCCTCCAGCGTGTCGGCCCGCGCCTGCGCCAGCTCGCCCGATTCACCACCCTGGTGATAGATGATCTGCAGCGCCGATTTCTTCTTCGTCAGGATCTTGCAAAGCCTGCCGATGCCCGCCTGCCAGGTGGCGCTGAGGTCCGGACCATCTGTCACGAAGGCCTTCGCCGTCACGTCAACCTTCACGTCATGCTGGATCGCCGCGCCGAAATTCAGCACCGTGGCCTTGCCGCGCGTCACGCGCACGTCGCGCGGGTTCTCGGTCGTCAGCTTGTAGCCGGTGGGCAGCGTGCGCGGATCAAGCTTCAGCAGATAGTTGGAGCCGATCGCCGCATCAGGAATGGCCGCGCACGGCACATGGTAGCGGCCTTCGGAATCCGTGGTGATCAGCACGCCATTCAGCGTGGCCAACCGCACCCCGGCCAGCCCTGGTTCGCCATCATCCATGTAGCCATTGCCGTTGAGGTCGTCGAACACCCGGCCAATGATGTCGCTGCAATCAAACACCGCCTCGGGGATCACTTCGACAGTGGCCTGCGCCACGGCGATCACCAGGCCAGTCGCTGGGTCGATCAGCCGCGCATTGTTGATGAACTTGCCGCCAGAAAGCGTGGTGGAAGCCATGAGGTTCAGCGTCAGCGTGATCTTGCCGGCAACCGGCGTCAGGGCGTTGAAGGTCAGTGTCTGGCCGTTCACCACCGGCACCACCGCGCCACCATTGACGACGGCCGAGCCCGCCACAAAGCCGAAGCCCGGCGGCATGATGTCTGCAATCTGGAAGGGCCCGGCGCCAAGGTTGGTGGCGGTGATGGTATAGGGCACCACTTCGCCGCGCTTCACCTGCGAGCGTGCTGCCGTCTTGGTCAGCACCGGCTTGGCGGCGGAAAGCTGCGTGACTGTCGCCCGGCGCGGGCCGCTGAAATTCTGATAGTCCGAGTCGCCCGAAACCGTCTGGCCCACATTATAGGTGCCCGTTGCGGTCGCCTGGTTGTCATAGTGCCCAGTGGCCAATTCCGCCGCAGTGATCACATGCGTGGCCTTGAAGGGCGAGGCGGGCGTGCCAAGGTCCTTGAAGGTGACGGTGTCAACCGCGCCAGCCTTCAGCAGCGGAATGTTGAGCGGCGTCAGGCTCGCGCCAGCATCAGCCAGGCTCACATTCGTAAGGTCAACATTGCCGGTATTGGCAACCTGGAAGCTGTAGTGGATGACATCGCCGGTATCATTGGCGCCGTTGCCATTCACGTCTTCCACCGTGAAGGTCTTGATCACCGCAATGCCGGGCTTGGCCACCAAAGCCACGGTGGTGATGCCATCACCCGCATAGCTCGCCGGGTCGGAAAGATCGGGCGGCGAATTGCCCTTGGCCGCGTTCACACCAGTGGCCGAAAGCTGGTTGGAAATGCTGCCCGCCAGAATGTCGGCATTGGCGATCGTCTGGCGCACGCTGAAATGCGTGGTGTCCTCAGCACCTGCCGCGAGGGCCAAGGGGTAGCTGCCCACAATCGTGCCGGCAAAGCCCACCGCTTCCGCCAGCGCGACATCGGTGAAGTCCACGTTGCCGGTGTTCTTCACCAGCACGGCGTAAACCGCCACGTCACCCGGCGAGGGCACGGCCACGGTCACACCCGCCACGGTTTCAAAGTGAGAGAACTTCTTCTGCACGGCAATGCGCGGGGTGGCGCCGATCACGAAATGGGTGGGCGCGTCCTTGGCATAGTCGGCCGGGTCGGAAAGGTCCTGGATGTTCAGATTGCCTGGCGAGGAAATGCCCGTGGCCAGAACTTGCGTGTCAAACTTGCCCGCCGCCACGTCTGCCGCCGTCAGCACATAGCTGGCGGTGCAGCTCAGCGTGTCTTCCTGGCCGGGATTGAGGTTCAGGCTGGCCGGGCAGGTGATGGTCACGGCGGCGTTGCTGTCCGTCACCTTGATATTGTTGAGCGTCACCGCACCGGTGTTCTTAATCGAGATCGGATAGGTCAGCGTGTCGCCGGCATTGACCACGCCATCATTGTTGGTGTCGGCATAGTTGGGTGCGCCCAAGATCACCGCGATGGTCGGCGTCGGCTGGATCGGCGTGTCGGTCGTTCCCGCCGTGAAGCTGGCTGGGTCGCCGTTCACGGAAGCGGCCTGCACAGTCGTGCTGGTGTTGGCCTGGGTGGCCGTCACCTTGGCGGAATTCTTCACCACGCCCGCCTTTTCATCGGCGGTTGTCACCGTATAGGTGGCGGTGAATGTGCTGCCGTCAAAGGTGCCCGGTGCCAGAACCAGGCCCGGGTTGCCGTTGGAAACAGTGGCGGCGGCAAGGTCGTCAATCACCTGCAGGTTGGTCAGCGTCACGTTGCCGGGGTTCTGCACCGTGAAGGTGTAGTGCAGCACGTCACCGGCATCGATGATGCCATCCTTGTTCTTGTCGTCCCAGCCGGTGCGCTTCTTGTACAGCGTGATCTGCGGCAGCTGCGTCAACGCCTGGACCGTCGGTGCGGCAGGGCTGAAGTCCTGCGTCTTCACATCAGGGTCAGACTGGTCAGAAACCTTGCTGTTGTCCGGCGCCGTGCCTGTCACCGTCGCGGTATTGTCGACATGGCCAAGGTCCATGTCCTTCTGCTCGATCACGTAGACGCCGGTAAACGTCTTGCTGTCAGAGGCGCCCGGCGCCAGGGTGATCGGCCCGCCCGTAACCACATCCAGCGGCTTGGCCGGGGCGCCCGGCATCAGCGGGTCAGTCACCACCACATTGGTCAGCGTCACATTGCCGGTGTTTTGGACTTCGAACAGGTAATGGATCTCATCGCCCGCGTCGTTGCGGCCATTGTTGTTCTTGTCGACAACACTGGTGACGGATTTCTTGATGCCAATGGCCGGCTTCGGCGTCAGCGGCAGAACCGTGATGCGGTGCTGCGCCGGATCAGCGAAGTCGGAAGCGGCGCTTACCGTCACCGACGAAGGCGATGTGCCGGAGGCGGTGGCCTGGTTGTCATGGTGGCCAGCGTCAATGTCAGCCTGGGTCAGCGCGTAGGTGCCCGTCAGGCTGGTGTCGGTCACGCCCGGCGCCAGCGACGCAATGGTGCCGCCCACAATGGCCAGCGATGTGTCTGTCACGCCGACATTGTGCAGCGTCACATTGCCGAGGTTGGTCACTGCGAAATGATAGGTGACCACATCGCCCACTTGTGCGCTGGTGCCATTGGTGAAGGTTACGGCCCCGGTTTTCACAACACCGATGGCCGGAGGGTCTGGCAGCGGCAGGTCGAAAGAGGTCGAAAGCGGCGGCAGCGACTGGTTGGCCACATCAAGCGCATTGGCGGTCGCATCATTGTGCAGGTTGCCAGAGTCAATCTCGGCCTGCGAGAGAATATAAGGCGCGGTGAAGGTGAAGCTCTTGCCAGGGTCAAGTTGCGCCAGCGTGGCCGGGGTGATCGAGGCCGTGGCGAAGCTGTCATAGGCCTTGACCGACGACAGCGGCAGCGCCTCGGCCAGCACCTGCAGCACTTCGCGGCCCTGCGCATGCATCAGCACATAGGCGTTGGAACGCGCCACGCCGCTTGCGATCTCATCCGGCGTCACTTCACGTGTGAAGATGATGCTGGCATCATCCGTGGCATTCGGGTTGAGCAGGCTCACCTCGCTGCCAAAGGCCAGGCTGTCCGGCTGGGCGATGGTGATCGAAGTGAGCGGCACCTCGCCGGTGTTGGCCAGGCGGAAAAGGAAGCCGATCTTTTCGCCCGGTTGCAGCGGGCCTTGTCCGCCCGACATGCGCACAAGGCTGCGCGCCACGTTGAGATCAGCCTTCACTTCCGGCAGGGGAGCGGCGGCATGCGCGCGTTGTGCGGCCGCCACGATGCCGGAGCGCGGGCCCAGGCTTTCAATGCCCGCCGTCATCAGTTCATCCGGCTTGCCCTTGGCCGCCTGCAACATGGCCACGGCATGGGTCTGGACAGTGGCAGCCTCGGCCACCAGCGGGTCGCTGATGGTGACATTATGCAGCGGTGAATTGCCAGTGTTGGTCACCGTGAAGGTGTAGTTCACCGTGTCACCCGCCCGCGGCGGCACCGCATTGCCCTTGGCCAGTGTGCCGGATTTCGTGAAGGTCATCGACGCGGTGTAGTTCAGCGGCGTGGTCACTGAGGCTGGCGCGCTCACCGGCTGGGCGCCGGGGTTCGCGGGCTGGCCTGTCACGGTGGCAGTGTTGGTGTAGGAATGCGCCGCAATGTCCGCCGCCGTCACCACATGGCTGCCGGTGAAGGTTGTGCTGTCGGTGGCCCCCGGGGCGAGGCTGGCAATCGGCCCGCCACTCACCGTGGCGCCCGTGTCGGCCAGCGTCACGTTGGTGATGGTGACATTGCCGGTGTTCTTGACGGTGAATTTGTAGTTGATGGTGCTGCCCGCCACCATCGGACCCACCAGCGTGTCAGCCTTGGCAAGGCTGAGCGAAGGCTTGACCGTCAACGTGGTCACAGTGGGAGCATTGGCCGAGGGGCCGGCCGTCACAGGGTCTGAATCATCCGTCACCTTGATGCCGCCAGGTGCGGTGCCAGTCGCCGTGGCAGTGTTGCTCAAGCTGCCCGCGTCCATGTCGGCCTGGGTGATGGCATAGGGTGCTGCCGTGCAAGCCACGCTGGCGCCGGGCTGCAGCGCGCCAGCCGGGCAGCTCACGGTGCCCAGCTTGGCATCACTCACCGTCACGGGGTCCAGCGGCTGGTTGCCAAGGTTGGAAACCGTGAAGCTGTAGGTAACCGTGTCGCCAGCATCAGTCATGCCATTGCTGTTGACGTCAGTGATGGGTGAGGCTGCCTTGACAAGGCCAATCACCGGGTTGGCCTGAACCGTGACAACGGTTGGCGCATTGGCTGCGGGTCCAGCGGTGGTGGGATCGGAATTGTCGGTCACGGCGAGACCAAAGGGCGGCTGGCCGCTGGCCTTGGCCTGGTTGGAAACCTTGCCCGCGGTGATGTCCGCCTGGGTGATGACATAGGCCGGTGCTGTGCAGTTGGCAGAAGCCCCCGGCACGAGCGTGGTGCTGGCGCAGGTGACGGAGGCAAGCTTCGGGTCGCTCACCGAGACATTGGTCAGCGTCACCGTGCCCAGGTTGGAAACGGTGAAGGCGTAGGTGATGGTGTCACCAGCATCAATCTGGCCGTTGTTGTTGACGTCCACCACCGGCCCGGCCACCTTGACGAGGCCAATCACCGCGCTTTGCGGAATGTTCACAACTGTCGGGTTGTCAGCATTGGCACCCGTGCCGGGCACGGTCTCGTCGGAAAGGTCGCTCACGGCAGCACCCACCGGCGGCAGCGCCGTCACCTTGGCCTGGTTGCTCAAGCGGCCCGCATCCACATCCGTCTGTGTCAGAACGTAAGGCGCAGGCGCGCTGCACAAGGTTGAAGCCCCGGCGTCCAGCGTGGTTGCACTGCAAGTGATGTTGGCAAGCTTGGGGTCTGTGACGGCAATGTTGTCCAGCGTCACATTGCCCATGTTGGTCACGGTGAAGCTGTAGGCCACCGTGTCGCCGGCATCCACCTTGCCATCAGTGTTGGCATCGACAATCGGCCCCGCCTGCTTCACCAGGCCAATGGCTGGCGCTGGCGCCAGGCTGGTCACAGTCGGGTTGTTGGCGGCAGGGCCCGGCGTGGTGTCGTCGGAAATGTCCGAAACCGCCTGGTTGGATGGCGAAAGGCCCGTGGCGCTGGCCGAATTCACTACCTTGCCAGCGTTCAGGTCCGCTGCGGTGATCACATAGGCCGGGGCCGTGCAATCGAAGGATTGCTGCGGCGGCAGTGGTGTGGCCGGGCAAGTGACGGGCGAGACCTTGTTGTCGGCCACTGTTACACCATGCAGCGTCAGGTTCCCAAGGTTGGTGACCGTGAAAGTGTAAGTGATAGTGTCGCCCGCATCGAGCAGGCTGTCATGGTTGGCATCAGCCACCACGCCCGCCTTCTTCACCAGGCCGATTTGCGGCGTGGGCGAAAGGCTGGTCACTGTGCTGGCGTCATGGCCGGGGCCAGGGGTAGCCGGATCAGAAATGTCCGTCACCGGCGGGCCAGTGGGCGGATTGGCCGAGACGGAGGCGGTGTTCGTCACTTGCCCCGCGTCCACATCGGCCTGGGTGATGATGTAGAACGTGCCCGTGCAGCTGGTCACTTGACCGGGCTGCAAGGTTGTTGAAATGCAATTGACGCCAGTGATCTTGCTGTCGGTCACCGTCACGTTGTTGAGCGTGGTGTTGCCCATGTTGGTGACGGCGAAGGTGTAGTGGATCTTGTCGCCCACATCGATCAGGCCATCATTGTTGGCGTCAATCACCGCGCCCGCCACCTTGACCAGACCGACGCCCGGCTTCTGGGCCAGCGGCGTGGTGGTCACGGCATTGGCCGAAGTGCCCGGCGTGGCAGGGTCAGAAGCGTCCACCACGGAGACACCCTTGGGCGAAACGCCCGAGGCCGTGGCCTGGTTGGAAACCTTGTCGGCGTTGATGTCAGCCTGGGTGATCACATAGTCATCGCCCGCGCAATCTGTTCCCTGCCCCGGGTTCAGGCTGGTGAGCGCGCAGGTGATATTGGTCACCTTCGGGTCCGCCACTGTCACATTGGCCAGTGTCACATTGCCCATGTTGGTCACATGGAAGGTGAAGGACATGGTCTCGCCCGCATCCGGCTGGCCATTGCTGTTGAGGTCATGGAAAGTGCCCGCCGGCTTGACGATGCCGATGGCGGGCGCCGGGGCCAACGTGGTGACGGTCGGCGCATTGGCGGCAGGCCCGGCAGTGGCGGGATCAGACACATCCGTCACGGCAGGGCCGGTGGGTGGCGTGCCGCTGGCCGTCGCGGTGTTGGTCACCTGCCCGTTGTCAATATCCACCTGCGTCAGCGGATAGGCCACAGCGGTGCAGGTTTCGCTCTTGCCCGGATCAAGAGAAGGTTGCGGGCAGTTGATGCCGGAAACCTTGCTATCGGTGACCGCAACCGAGGCCAGTGTCACGTTGCCAAGGTTCGAAACCTTGAAGGCATAGGTGATGGTGTCGCCCAGATCAGCCACGCCATCGTTGTTCACGTCATTGAGCGTGGAGGTCTTGACCAGGCCGATCCCCGGCTTGCCCGCCAGAGTGACATCGGTGACGCCATCGGCAGTTGTACCTGCTATGGCTGGGTCAGAAAAGTCGCTCACATTTGTGCCTGCCGGGCTGGTCGCGGTCACTTTCGCCTGGTTGGAAACATGCCCCGCGTTCAGATCGGCCTGGGTGAGCACATAGGCCGCGGCCGTGCAGTTTGCGGTGGCGCCGGGTGAGAGGCTCGAAACCGGGCAGGTCACTGTGCCCAGCTTGGCGTCAGTCACTGCGATGCTATTCAGCGTCACATTGCCCAGGTTCGAAACCACAAGGCTGTAGCTGATTGTGTCGCCGGCGTCGGTGATGCCATTGCTGTTGGCATCCACCACAGCGCCAGCCGTCTTCACGAGGCCAATGAGCGGCTTCTGCGCCAGCGGCGTGTCGGTCGCGGCATCAGTGGCGGGCCCTGCGGTGACAGGGTCGGAGAAATCGGAAACAGTGGTGCCACCCGGCGACGTGCCGCTCGCCTTCGCCTGGTTAGAAACATGGCCGGCGTCAAGGTCGGCCTGTGTCAGCACATAGGCGGGTGCAGTGCAGCTCATGCTGGCCCCGGCTGCCAGGCTGGCCTGAGGGCAGGTGATGGAGCCCAGCTTCGGGTCACTCACCGTGATGGCGTTCAGCGTCACGTTGCCGAGATTGGAAACCGTGAAGGCATAGGACAGCGTATCCCCGGCGTCAGTCACGCCGTTGTTATTCGTATCGGTGATCGTGCCTGCAGCCTTGACCAGACCGATCAATGGCGCCGCTGGAGACACCGGAACTGCCGCCGTTGCGGTGTTGGATTGATAGCTCTGCGCCTGATAGGTGCCACTGGCCGTGGCGCTGTTGGTGATGTCTGCCTTGGCGGCAGAAATCATCCCGAAAACAGAGACAGCCAGAAACACGAAGGGGGCCACCGCTTTCGCGGCGCCCCTGCGTGCCTTCCGGCTGCTCTGAAGTGGGATCATTCCTGTCATCAAGAAAGTGTCCTGCGCGGCCCCGGGAGGGGCCCCGCTGGTTGCGGTTAGCCGTGATCGATTTCGGCTTGGGTGACGGTGTGGGTGAAGGTGAACTTCACGACAGCGCCAGGCTGCAGCGTGCTCCAGATGCCGTTGTTAGCGGTGCCGTCGGTGGAGGTCACCGTCGGGGCCAGCGGCCCATCGCTCACCAGCGTTTCACTCTTGATGCCGGCCGGGTCAGCGCCATAGGCAACACTGCCCAGGGAAACCGTTGTGGCTGGCGTGCCGTGCTGGTCATTGACCTGCACGTTGGTCATGGCCACGTTGCCGGTGTTGGTCACGGTGTAGGTGTAGGTGATGACTTCGCCAAGATCCGCCTTGCCGTTGGAGTTGGTGTCGGTCAGCACGGCCACCTTGCTGATGGTGAGCTTCGGTCCTGCGGCAATGGTGGTGGTCGCCGGCAGCGAAGCCGGAGAGTTGTAGACAACGTTGCCCGGAGTCTTGCCTGTTGCCGTTGCCGTGTTCGAGACTGCGCTGGAAACGCCTGCCGCACGGTCAACGTCAAGCTGGCTCAACGTGTAGGTGGCGGTGAACACCTGTGTGGCATTGGGCGCCAGGGTTGCGGTTGCCGGGCTGAATGCACCCATGGTGCCTGTGCCGGCGCTGCCGCTGAAGGTCGGCCCGGGATCAACCGGCGCAACATTGCTCATGGTCACGTTGCCGGTGTTCTTCACCGTGTAGGTGTAGACGATGGTGTCGCCGGCATCGGTGATCGTTGCGTCTGCGCCGCCAGAGGAGGTCGGAACACCAGCAGCCTTGGTGATGGTCATCGCCGGGGCAGCCGGGGCAACCGGCACATTCTGGGTGGATGAACCATAGTTGCTGGTGGTGCCGCTATAGGTACCCACCGCATTGGCCGTGTTGTCGATGGTGGCGAGGGCTGGCGTGATCTGCGCTGCCACGAAGCTGCCAGCCAGCAGCGTCGTGCTCAGGTTTCTGGCGCGCTGCGCCAGCAGGTAAGCCCGGAACAGGGCTGGTGTTGTCGTCATAGTCTTCCCCTTTAGATGACAGTTTTGGTCGGTAACGCGCGTCTGATCCTGTGTGGTGGTGCGGAGAACCCGCTCGCGGCTTTTGCCGTCAGTTGTTGTGTTCGAATGTCTGTGAATGCGGGTCATGGGCAGTGCCCCGCTTTGCGGCCGGCCGCGGGTTGCTTGCTGGCAGAGGCGCGCGAATCAGTTGGTTGTGCAGAAGCCGCAACTCGCGCGTCGGTGATGCTGCACGTGCCTCGAACAGCCCGTGCAACAAGCCCGGAAAGGCTCCGGTGTGCCCAAAATCGCGACGCAACCATAAAGTGTATAGCTGGATATATGCCGCCTAATGATTTCATTTTGCTGAGAAAATTCTCATGCAGCAGAGATATATTCTGCGCGCCAAGCTCCCAGCGCTGGAGTGTCCGCCTAGACATTTGGGTTGATCCTTGTTGATGCAAACGCCGCAAACTGTCAGGCGATGCCCCCGCCTTGGCCGCACAAAAGCCAGGTAATTCCGGGCCTTGAATGGTTAATTCTGGTTTACGGACAGCCAGTTAACGGATGGTTAACCGCACGTAAGCTGTCCCAGCGCGGCACAATGATGTGAAAACAATTAACCATAAGCCCAGGCACCAAGGGGCCAGCGCGCGTGCCAAGGCAGCGCTTCAGCGCGGGAATGAATTTGTTCTGGGATAAGCAATGGTACCGCCTCCCCGGCTCGAACGGGGGACCCCCAGATCCACAATCTGGTGCTCTAACCAACTGAGCTAAGGCGGCGCCGAAATGCGCGGCGTTGATGGCCAACACCGCGAAAGCAACCTGCTGTTAGCGGCAACGCCCGGCAATTTCAACACTCAAAACCAAGCCGCATCACAGGCCGCGCACCCTGCGCCGTATGGTTGATAATTTATTAACCGGAGCTGGACGTTTGGCATAAAACTTGGTTAGGTTCTGGACAGGCGGGTTGAAACGGCACAGCGAGTCGCAAAACCAAGCATGAACAATGGGTTATCTTGCGCCGGAAAACGCCGCCAAGTGCCAGAATGGGAGAGTTTGAGTGTCCGTGTCCAAACCGCAGCCAACCTTGGAGGATCTGCGCGCAGCGCCAGACGCCGCCTGGTTGTGGGATGTGGCCCGTGCCCGTCTGGTTTGGGCCAATGCCCCGGCGATCAAGGCATTTGATGCCAGCTCGGTCTTTGACTTGATCGACCGCCCCTTCGATGCCAGCGAGCCCGCCTTGGCCAGCATGGCGGCCCTGCTCAAAAGGCTTGAGCGCGGCGCGGTGGAAGAAATTGATCTCGCCTTCCCCTCGCTGGGAAAAGAAGCCGTGTTTGCCTGCCGCTGCACGCGCCATGCTCTCGCCGATGGCCGCGAAGGCCTGCTGGCTGTCTGTCCCGCGCCAAAGGCGCCGTCACTGCTTGCCGAAGCAGGGCTGTTTGAGGATTTGCCGGTCGCCACCTTTGCGCTGGCTGCCGATGGCCGCCTTGTCTTTTCCAATGAAGCAGCCCGCGGTCTGTTTGACCACCGCACCATCGCCTCCCTGCAGGATTTGCTGCAGCCCACTGAACAGTCGCCAAAGCTTTTGGAACGCCTCGCCGAAACCAGGCTGGTCAGCATTGTCTGCGCCTATCAGAGCCGCTATGGTGTGCGCGAAGCCCGCCTCACCCTGCGCCGCCCGCAACAGGGCGGCAATGTCTTTGCGCTGGTGGTAATGGAGGACGTGACCGAGCGCCGCCAGCTTGAACGGCAAATGGCAAAACCCAGTGCCGCGCCGGACAAGCTGGGCCCAGCCGAACAGCAGGCCTTTGAAGATCTCGGCCGCACACTTACCCAGGCAACTGCCACCCCGGCACAGCGGCCCGCTGCCCCAATCGCAGCCAAATCCCCCGTGGCCCCCACCAAGGCGCTGCCGCCACGCCCGCAACTGCCCAAGGCGTTGCAGGATGCCTTCGAGAAGAGCCCAACACCCTTGGCCATCGTGCAAAATGCCGAAGTGGTTTGCGCCAACAGCAAGCTCGCCGGCCTCTTGGGCCACGCCACTGTGAATGCCTTGCTGGCCGATACCGAATTCCAGCAGGCCATGGCCGCAGCACCTGCCCGCAATACCAGGCTTGGCGTGCCCAATGCTGGCGGCAAGCTGATGGAATTGCGCCTCACCCACCATCGTGTGCCATGGCAAAACGGCAAGGCCGAACAATACAGCTTTGAGGCAGTGGCCCTGCCCCAGGCCGTGAAACCCGCAAGCCTGCCTGCCGTGGCGGTGGAACCAGCGCCCCAGCCAAAGCCTCAGCCTGCCGTGGCGGCGCCTGCACCAGAACCCGCCACAAAGGCAATTGAACCCGTGGCGCAAGCCAAGCCAGCCGCCTCGGAAGAAGAGCTGCGTTCGATCCTCGATATTTCTGCCGATGGCATTGTGACACTTGATGCCGCCGGCGCCATCCGCAATTTTTCCGCCGGGGCCGAGGCCATTTTCGGCTATCGCAACGCCGAGGTGCTGAACAAGCCTTTCATCAGCCTGCTCAATGCCGAGAGCGCCGCCACCTTCAAGGATTATCTTGCAGGCCTGGAGGGCGCGGGCCTGGCTTCAGTGTTCAATGATGGCCGCGAAGTGACGTGCATCGTCAAGCAGGGCGGCAATGTGCCCCTGTTCCTGAACATGGGCCGCCTTCACAACACTGCCTCTGGTGCTGCCTATTGCGCCGTGCTGCGCGACATCACCAGCTGGAAGAACACCGAGCGTGAATTGCGCGAGGCCAAGGACGCCGCCGAGGAAGCCAGCCGCCACAAGTCGGAATTCCTCGCCCGCGTCAGCCATGAGCTTCGAACCCCGCTCAACGCCATCATGGGTTTTTCCGAAATCATGCGCATGGGCCAGTATGGCGACATCCGCAACGAGAAATACCGCGGATACCTGAACGACATTCACGCTTCCGGGAGCCACTTGCTGGCCATGATCAACGACCTGCTTGATCTGTCGCGCATCGAGGCCGGCCGCATGGAACTGAACTTCACATCCGTCAGCCTGGCCGACTGCTTTGACCATGCCGCCAAGCTGCTGCAGGAACAGGCCACCCGCGCCCGCGTGCTGATGCGCAAATCCTTCCCCGACAATCTGCCGCGCATCGTGGCTGACCAGCGCTCCATGCGCCAGGTCATGTCCAACCTCCTCTCCAACGCCATCAAATATACCGATCCGGGCGGCCAGGTGATCGTATCAGCCAGCTTGGGCACCGATGGTGCCCTCAGCTTGCGCCTCAAGGATACGGGCATCGGCATGGACGCACAGGAACTTTCCCAAGCTCTGCAGCCTTTCATGCGAGTGGACGTGCCGGGCCGTGAGCGCCAGGGCACAGGCCTCGGACTGCCCCTCACCAAGGCGCTGGTCGAGGCCAACCGCGCCCAGTTCGCGATCTCTTCCGAGCCGGGCCAGGGCACGTTGGTGGAAATCACCTTCCCCACCACGCGCGTGCTGGCGGAATAGCTTCACGTTGAATTTGCGCCCAACCTGCCGCATCATCGCGCCATGATCAAAGTGCAGCACGAAGCCTTCGACGTCGGCGCCGAATATGCGGGCCTCAAGGCCCGCCGCACCGACATTGGCGGCTTCGCCCTGTTTGTGGGCAGCGTGCGTAACTTGTCTGATGGGCAGGCTGTTGCTGCCATGACGCTGGAACATTATCCCGGCATGACCGAAAGCGCCCTTGCTGAGATCGAGGCCGAGGCCCGCGCCCGCTGGCCACTGGATGACGTGCTCATCATCCATCGCTTCGGCCGCCTGCTGCCGGGGGAGGATATCGTTCTCGTCATCACCGCCTCGGCCCACCGCGAGGCGGCCTTCCAGGCCTGCGAATTCCTGATGGATTGGCTGAAGACCAAGGCGCCCTTCTGGAAATTGGAAGAAGGAGGCCGGGGACCTCGCTGGGTGGAGGCCAAGGCTTCGGATGATGCCGCCACGGCGCGCTGGAATCGCTAAAATTTGAACGGCTGGCAAAACAGCCCGCTAACCCGCTTCGGTTAACCTTGCCCGCCATCGGCAACCAAAGGCCCAAACACCATGCAAGAGACAGGCACCCCCGGAACCTCCGGCCCGGCTTCACAACCGCCTGCTTTGGAATTCATCGGTTTCAAGCGTAGCCTTGCCCGCATCACCGCCCTGCCCCTGCGCCGCCGCCTGCTTGCCTTGGCAACGCTTGGCGTCATGGCCGCAAGCCTGCTGACCCCTGGCTTTCCCTTGTTTTACTTCTTCATGGCGGCCTTTGTGCTGCTGGCCCTGATCAACTGAGAAATCCTGCAGCCTGACGCTTCCGCGCCTGCCCAATTCATGGCACAGTGCGCGAAAAGCCAGGGAGCAGATATGTCTAACGCGGAAATTGGTGTCATCGGCATGGCGGTGATGGGTTCAAACCTCGCCCTCAACATTGCCGAAAAGGGTTTCAAGGTTGCGATCTGGAACCGCAATGACAAGGTGATGGAAGAGGTGCTGCGCCACGCTGGCCCCCTCGCCAAAAATCTGGTGCCCTGCAAGACTTATGACGAGCTGGTGGCCGCCATCCGCCCGCCGCGTCCTATCATCATGATGATCAAGGCGGGCAGCCCGGTTGATGACGTCATCCACCACCTCACGCCGCTGCTGCAGAAGGATGACATCATGATCGATGGCGGCAACGCCAACTTTCATGACACCATGCGCCGCTTCGAGGCGCTGAAGGATTCCGGCCTCACTTATATCGGCATGGGCGTTTCCGGTGGTGAGGAAGGTGCGCGCCACGGCCCTTCCATCATGGTGGGCGGCAAGGAAAGCTCTTGGCACCGCGTTGAAAAGGTGCTCACCGCCATCTCCGCCAAATACAAGGGAGAGCCTTGCGCCGCCTATATGGGCCCCAATGGCGCTGGTCATTTCGTCAAGACCATCCACAACGGCATTGAATATGGAGACATGCAGATGATCTCCGAGGTCTATGGCCTGATGCGCGATGGCTTGGGCCTTAAGGCCGCGGAAATCGCCAAAGTGTTTGGCGATTGGGACAAGGGCCGCCTCAACTCATACCTCGTCGAAATCACCCATAAGGTCTTGAGCGTGGTGGACGCCAAGGCGAAAAAGCCGCTGGTGGATGTGATCGTCGACAAGGCCGGCCAAAAGGGCACAGGCAAGTGGGCCGCCATTGAGGCGCAGAACCTGGCCGTAAATGCCAGCGCCATCGAGGCTGCTGTTGATGCACGCATCATGTCTTCGATGAAAGATGAGCGCCTGAAGGCCGAGAAGGCCTACAAGATTCCGCGCAAGAAGCTTTCAGTCAAATCCCGCGCCACTTTCCTGAAGCAGCTGGAAGGCGCGCTCTATGCCGGCAAGATTGCGGCATACGCGCAGGGCTTTGCCGTGCTCGAAGCCGCTTCCGCGCAATATGAATGGAACATTCCACTGGGCACCGCGGCCGCCATCTGGCGCAATGGCTGCATCATCCGCTCGCAGTTCCTGGGCGAGATCACCAAGGCCTTCGCCAAATCAAAGGGCGGCAACCTGCTGATGACGCCTTTCTTCATCAACTCGATGAAGAAGGACCACACATCCCTGCGCGCCATCGTGGCGCTGGCGGCTCAGGTGGGCGCACCCGTGCCTGCGCTCTCCAACGCGCTGTCTTATTTTGACGGCTACAGGCAGGGCCGCGGCACCGCCAACCTCATCCAGGCGCAGCGCGATTTCTTCGGCGCGCATGGCTTTGAGCGCATCGGCGAAGAGGGCGCCTTCCATGGCCCATGGAGCAACAGCAATGGCTGAGAAACAGGCTTACCCGCGTGACATGCGCGGCTATGGCGCCAAGACGCCAAATCCAAAATGGCCGGGTGGCGCCCATGTCGCTGTCCAGTTCGTTCTGAACTACGAAGAAGGCGGCGAAAACAATATTCTGCATGGCGACGCCGCCTCGGAAGCTTTCCTGTCGGAAATCGTCGGCGCGGCCCCCTGGGTGGGCCAGCGCCACTGGAACATGGAATCGATTTATGAATATGGCGCGCGCGCCGGTTTCTGGCGCCTGCACCGCATGTTCACCTCGCGCAAGATTCCCGTCACCATCTATGGCGTAGCCACAGCCCTTCAGCGCAGCCCCGAACAAGTGGCGGCCATGCTCAAGGCCAAGTGGGAAATCGCCTCCCACGGCCTCAAATGGGTGGAGCACAAGGACATGCCACCCGAGGAGGAGCGCCGCCAGATAGATGAGGCCATCCGCATCCACACAGAGGTAACCGGTGAGCGGCCCTTGGGCTGGTACACTGGCCGCTGCTCGATGAACACCACGAAGCTTGTGATGGAAGAAGGCGGCTGCCTCTATTCGTCTGACGACTATGCCGACGACCTGCCCTATTTCCTCAACAAGCCCGATGGCAAGAAGCACCTCATCATCCCCTACACGCTGGATGCCAATGACATGCGCTTCGCCACGCCACAGGGCTTCAACACCGGCGAACACTTCTATCAATACCTGAAGGACTCCTTCGATTGCCTCTATGAGGAAGGCAAGCAAGGCGCACCCAAGATGATGAGCGTGGGCCTCCATTGCCGCCTCGTCGGAAGGCCGGGCCGCGCGTTGGGCCTCGCCAAATTCATCGACTACATTTCAAAAAAGAAAAAGGTCTGGATCCCCCGCCGCATCGACATTGCCAGGCATTGGTGGAAGGAGTTTGGGTGAGCGGCGATCTTACTAATTTCTTGTCTTTACGTCGTTTCGAAACGAGCAACGGAGTTTTCGAAATCCAAGGAAATCCGGGAAAGCTATTTTTTGCTCTCACAATTACAACAGGCATACTGGGCGCGAGCATGTTGATGTATCGCAAGCCATACATATTCCTAACCCCGCGGCAGCCTGTCACTTACATTCATTACATAGGTGCATTAGCCACAGCATTCTTTGGCTTCATGCTGCTTCTTATTGTCTATCAACTTCTTCGCTGGCGTTCCGTAATCTATCGCTTCAGCCCGGAAGGATTTTGGTGCGGCGGGCTCTATCGCAACCTATTCATTCCCTGGTCCATCGTTCGCGACGTCAAGTCCCATCAGATCAATACCTATAGTGGTTTGGCACGAGACGGAAAGGTCGCCGCTAGACTGTTCATCAGTGAAATGGATTATCGCAAGTTGAACCGTGACAGGTTCGACATCATTCTTTTTCGCCTCACTTCAGCACTTGCGGGCTATCCGGGCGTCAACATTTCAAGCGCGGCCGCAGATATCACTGATGATGAGTTGTTTGAATTGGCTCATTCGTTTGGGCGCAAACACTCTCCTTATATGAAGGCCAAGAATTCGCCGTGAATGCCAATAGTTGCCAAATTCCGCGCTCAGATCCGACACGCATAACACTCTAGCTTCCACCAATTGCGAACCTGGCTCTCCTGCACCGCAGCAAGACCTCTGTCACCGCCTGCTTCACCCGTCCCGCATTTGCCTCTTCAACAAGCTCACCCGCCACTTGCACGGGCAAATCGGAATAACGTCGCCTTATCGCCTTGATCACGAAGTGAAAATGCACCCCTCATTCACCTTCTGCGACGGCTCGCTTTCTGCGGAGCAGAACTCCTAATACGTCGCCCGCCCGCCAGAGATGTCGAACACGGCACCCGTCGAAAAGCTGCATTCCTCCGAGCAAAGCCACGCCACCATGGCCGCCACTTCTTCGGCCTCAAGCAGCCGCCCCATGGGGATTTTCGCCAGCATGTAGTCAATGTGCTGCTGCGTCATCTGCGCAAGGATCGGCGTGTTGGCCGCTGCTGGTGTCACGCAATTCACAAGGATGTTCTTCTGAGCCAGTTCCTTTGCCAGCGATTTGGTGAGGCCGATCAGCCCCGCCTTGGAGGCCGAATAATGCGCGGCATTGGGGTTGCCTTCCTTGCCGGCCACCGAGGCAATGTTCACAATACGCCCATACCCGCCCTTGAGCATCAAGGGCACAAGCGCATGGCAGGTGAGAAACGCTCCGGTGAGGTTGATCTCAATCACCTTGCGCCAGGTGGCGGGCGCCATGTCCCACACTGTGGCATTGCCGCCGGTGATGCCGGCATTGTTGACCAGAATGTCAACCCTGCCGGATTGCGCCACAGCGAGCCCGGCACCCCTGGCCACCTGCGCCTCGTCGGAAATGTCCAGCGCGAAGCTTGAAACCGTGCCCAGCCCGCCAAGCCCCGCCTTGGCTTCCGCCAGTGCGGCCTCATCCACGTCCCAAAGCCACACGGAAGCGCCACCGTGCAGGAGCCGCTTGGCAATCGCCAGCCCAAGGCCACGGGCAGCGCCCGTGACGACGGCCACGCGGCCTTTGACATCGGGATAGGCTGTCAAACCTTCAGCCCTCGCAGGAGGATTTCCAGCACCGCCTGCTTCACCCGTTCCGGCGACGGTTCCTCGCCCAGAACCGCAGCCACCTGCGCCGAGAAGTCGGCGTAGTGCTGCGTCACGGCCCAGATCGAGAAGATGAAATGCTGCGGGTCCACGGTCGCGATCTTGCCCGCCATGATCCAGCGCCGGATCACCAGCGCCTTTTCCTCCACCAGCGCGCGCAACGGGCCCTTGAGAAATTTCTGCACATGCGGCGCGCCATGCAGGATCTCATTGGCAAACAGCCGCGAGGCCTGCGGGTTGGCGAAGGAGATTTCCAGCTTTTCGGAGATATAGCGCGTCAGCTCGGCCACCGGATCGCCTTCAACGTCCAGCACGCGCAGCGGCTTCAGCCATTCATCCAGCGTGTGCTCCAAAACCGCCACATAGATCTCTTCCTTGCGCCGGAAATAGTAGAGCAGGTTGGGCTTGGAGAGGCCTGCCTTGGCGGCAATCTGGTCCACCGTGCTGCCGCGGTAGCCATAGGCCGAAAACACGTCCAGGGCGGCGGAAAGGATCACCGCCCGGTTTTGATGCTGGATGCGC
Source organism: Alphaproteobacteria bacterium (assembly GCA_028868695.1). Taxonomy (GTDB): domain Bacteria; phylum Pseudomonadota; class Alphaproteobacteria; order Rhizobiales; family Aestuariivirgaceae; genus Aestuariivirga. Next base: position 63,130 of record JAGWTZ010000006.1, read on the forward strand.
GATTTTTGCTGCGCTTTTGCCACCGGCCTAGGCATGGCCCATCCTGTTATTTCTTGATCAAATGGTCAAGAGCCGTTAGCGTGCCAAAAAAAGAAACCGGGAGCGAGACTTGGCGTCAGGCGTCATTTCAGCGGAAAATGTGGGGCTCATCTTCCAAACGGGGGATGGCGCTGTTGAAGCCCTGTCGAAGATCAGCCTTTCGGTTGCGGAAGGCGAGTTTGTTTCCCTGATCGGTCCCTCTGGCTGCGGCAAGACCACCCTGCTTCGCTCCATCGCCAATCTTGAACACCCCACTTCGGGCAAACTGATGGTGAATGGCCTTTCTGCCGAGCAGGCCCGCCTTGCCCGCGCCTATGGCTATGTGTTTCAGGCCCCCGCCCTGCTGCCATGGCGCACGGTGGAAGCCAATGTGAGGCTGCCTCTCGAAATCATGGGGCTCGATGATATTGCGGGCCGCGTGGCGCGCAATCTGGCGCTGGTCAATCTCAAGGGCTTTGAAAAGAAGTTCCCCTGGCAGCTTTCCGGCGGCATGCAGCAGCGCGTTTCCATTGCCCGCGCCTTGGCCTTTGATCCCAAGCTCTTGCTGATGGATGAGCCATTCGGCGCGCTGGATGAAATCGTCCGCGACAAGCTCAACCAACAGCTTCTGGAGCTTTGGGCACGCACCAACAAAACCATCGTGTTCGTGACACACTCGATCCCCGAGGCTGTGTTCCTTTCCACCAAGATCGTGGTGATGAGCCCGCGCCCCGGCCGCATCATTGACGTGATTGATGTCGGCTTGCCGAAGAACCGCAATCTCGACATCCGCGAGTCGCCCGAGTTCCTGAAAATCGCCCACCGCGTCCGCGAAGGCCTGAAGGCGGGGCACAGCTATGAGGATTGAGCGCCCATGACCCGCGCCCTCCCCGTCCTCACCATCACGCTGGCGCTCATCATCGTCTGGTATGCTGCCTGCATTCCCATGAATGCCGTGCTCACCACGCCGAAAATCGCCGCAGCAGGCGGAGGCTTCGCCAACACGCTGGCCTTCTCGTGGAATGAAGTGCGCCCCGTGCTGCCTTCGCCGCACCAGGTGTTCCGCGAAATCTGGAACACCACCGCGATGGTGGAGCCTTGGGCCATCAAGTCTCTCATCTATCATCTCTGGGTCACGCTTTCATCGACACTGGTGGGCTTTGTGCTGGGCGGCCTGCTTGGCGTGATCTTGGCCATCGGCATTGTGCATGTCGGCTCACTGGAAAAAAGCCTGATGCCATGGGTCATCGCCTCGCAAACCATTCCCATCCTCGCCATCGCGCCAATGCTCATTGTGGTGCTTGGGAAGACGGGCCTGCCGGACTTGATCACCAAGGCCTCGATCTCGGCCTATCTCTGCTTCTTCCCCGTCACCATCGGCATGGTGAAGGGCCTGCGCTCGCCTGATGTGATGCAGCAGGATTTGATGCGCACCTACAATGCCTCCGCCTCGCAAACCTTGTGGAAGCTGCGCTTGCCCGCGTCAGTGCCTTTCCTGTTTGCCTCATTGAAAGTGTCAGTCGCCATCGCCCTCACCGGCGCCATCGTGGCTGAACTGCCAACAGGCGCCGTCGCAGGCATCGGCGCGCGGCTGCTCAACGGCTCTTATTATGGCAACACATTGCAGATTTGGGCCGCACTCTTTGTGGCCGCCTTTGGCGCTGCCGCCCTTGTCTGGGCGCTGGGTGCAGCAGAAGCGCTCAGCCTCAGGCGCATGGGGGCAAAGCCGTGACGCGCGCCCTCCCCACGCTCATTGCCGCCCTCGCCGCGGCACTTCTCCTCACCTTTGCCTTCTCGCGCGCCAACCCTTTCACCGGAATGGATTGGTTCATCTCACTGCTCTTCGTCATGGCCACATGGGCTGCCGCCTGGGCCTTGAGCTGGGTGGCGGATATCCTCATGCCGGGCGCCAGCAGCCGCTTCCTCGTGCCAGCCCTTTTTGGCCTGGGCCTTCTCGCCAGCTGGGAGGCCTATGTCCAAGCCTCTGCCATTCCTGTGGTGCTGCTGCCCGCGCCTTCACAGATCATTGCCAAATTCGCATCCTCGGTGCCGACCTTGGCCGCCGATTTTGTGCAAACTTTCGTGCGCGCCGTCATTCCCGGCTGGCTCATTGGCTGTGGCTCCGGCTTCCTCGTGGCCCTGCTCTGTGACAAGTTTGATTTCCTGCGCCGCGGCCTCTTGCCTTTCGGCAATCTGGTGGCGGCCTTGCCCATTGTCGGCGTCGCCCCCATCCTTGTCATGTGGTTCGGCTTTGACTGGCCCTCCAAGGCTGCCATGGTCGTGGTGATGACCTTCTTCCCCATGCTGGTGAACACCCTCGCGGGCCTCAACGCCTCCGGCCACATGGAACGGGATTTGATGAAATCCTACGCCTCGGGCTGGCTCACCACCCTGTTCAAGCTGCGGCTTCCTGCCGCCATGCCTTTCATCTTCAATGCGCTGAAGATCAATTCCACCCTGGCGATGATTGGCGCAATCGTGGCCGAGTTCTTCGGAACCCCGATTGTCGGCATGGGCTTTCGCATGTCCACCGAGGTGGGCCGCCAGGGTCTGGACATGGTCTGGGCCGAAATCGCGGTGGCCGCCATCACAGGGTCGATTTTTTACGGGTGCCTTGCCTTCATGGAGCGCAAGGTCACCTTCTGGCATCCGTCCTATCGAAGATAGGGCGCGACACGAGAGGTAGAAGCAAGGAGAACGTCCAATGAAGAAACTGTTGTTGAGTGTGGCAGCGCTGGCTGCCTTTGCAGCATCGGCCCATGCCGAAAAAGTCACGCTGCAACTGAAGTGGGTCACCCAGGCCCAGTTCGCCGGCTACTATGTCGCCCAGGAAAAGGGCTTCTACAAGGCTGCCGGCCTTGACGTGACGATCAAGCCAGGCGGCCCGGACATCGCCCCCGAGCAGGTCATCGCCGGCGGCGGCGCCGATGTGATCGTGGACTGGATGCCCTCGGCTCTCGCCAGCCGCGAAAAGGGCAACAAGCTCGTCAACATCGCCCAGCCCTTCGCGAAGTCGGGCCTGATGCTCACCTGCCGCAAGGAAACCGGCATCACCAAGCCGGAAGACTTCAAGGGCAAGACCCTTGGCGTGTGGTTCTTCGGCAATGAATATCCCTTCCTCTCCTGGATGAGCCATCTCAAGATGCCAACCACTGGCGGCAAGGATGGCGTGACAGTGCTGAAGCAGGGTTTCAACGTTGATCCACTGCTGCAGAAGCAGGCCGACTGCATCTCGACCATGACCTACAATGAATATCATCAGGTTCTGGAAGCGGGCGTGAAGCCGGAAGATCTCGTCGTCTTCAAATATGAGGACCAGGGTGTCGCCACGCTGGAAGACGGCCTCTATGTCGAAGAAGACAAGCTCAAGGACCCGGCCTTCGTTGCCACCATGGCGAAGTTCGTCAAGGCCTCGGAAATGGGTTGGGCTGAAGCCCGCAAGGACCCGAAGGGCGCTGTCGCCGCCGTATTGAAGAATGATGCCTCCGGCTCGCAAACCGAACAGCATCAGACCACCATGGTGGAAGAAGTGAACAAGCTCACCGAAGGCTCTGATGGCACGCTCGACGTGGCCGCCGCAGACCGTACCGTGGCCACCTTGCTGGGTGGCGGCTCAGACCCCGTCATCACCAAGAAGCCGGAAGGCGCCTGGACTGACGTGGTCACCAAGGCCGCCGCTGCGCTGAAGTAACACCTGTTCCCCCTCCCCCTTGTGGGGAGGGGTTTGGGGTGGGGGTCGCTCTGGCCCCCACCGCCATTACCCCCACCCGAAAATCACAAGAGTGATTTTCGACCTCCCCACAAGGGGGAGGTGGATCAAGTTGGAAGGAGCCCCCATGTCCACCCTGCTCGTCAAGAACGGAACTGTCGTCAACGCTGACTTCTCGGAAAAGGCCGATGTGCTGATAGAGGACGGCAAGGTGAAGGCCGTGGGGCAAAACCTGAAAGGCGACCAGACGATTGACGCCACGGGCTGCTACGTGATGCCCGGCGGCATTGACCCGCACACCCACATGGACATGCCCTTCATGGGCACCACCACGGCCGATGATTTCGAGAGCGGAACCAAGGCCGGCCTCGCCGGAGGAACCACCATGACGGTGGATTTCTGCCTGCCCGCCCCCGGTGAATCTTTGCTCGCCGCCTATCAAACCTGGCGCCACAAGGGCGAGCTTGCCGCCGCCGACTATGGCCTGCACATGGCCATCACCAAATGGTCGCCGCAGATTCACGACGAGATGGAAACCGTGGTGAAAACCTATGGCATCAACACATTCAAGCACTTCATGGCCTACAAGGGCGCACTGATGGTGAATGACGATGAGATGTATAACTCCTTCCGCCGCTGCGCCGAGCTGGGCGCGCTGCCGCTGGTCCACGCCGAGAATGGCGACGTAGTGGCCCGCATGCAGGCTGATTTGCTGGCGCGCGGTGTCACGGGCCCGGAGGGCCACAGCTATTCCCGCCCTCCAGAAGTGGAAGGCGAAGCCGCCAACCGCGCCATCATGATCGCCGACATGGCGGGCTGCCCGCTTTATATCGTGCATGTGTCTTGCGAAGAAACGCATGAAGCCATCCGCCGCGCCAAGCAGGCGGGCAAGCGCGTCTACGGCGAGCCGCTCATCCAGTTCCTGGTGCTGGATGATTCAGAATACCAGAACAAGGATTGGGACTATGCGGCCGGCCGCGTGATGTCGCCGCCCTTCCGCAATAAGAAGCACCAGGATTCCCTGTGGGCCGGCCTGCAGAGCGGCACGCTCAGCGTCGTCGCCACCGACCACGCGACTTTCACGATGAAGCAAAAGCGCATGGGTGCGAAAAACTTCACGCAGATTCCAAACGGCACAGGCGGCTTGCAAGACCGCCTGCCCGTGCTGTGGACGGCGGGTGTGAACACCGGTCGTCTGACGAAGGAAGAATTCGTCGCGGCCACTTCGGCCAACATCGCGAAGATTTTGAACGTCTATCCGCGCAAGGGCTGCATCCGCGTGGGAAGCGATGCGGACATGATTGTGTGGGACCCGAAGGCGAGGAAGACCATCAGCCATAAAACCCAGATCAGCCGCATTGACTATAATGTGTTCGAAGGCTTCGAATGCACCGGCCTTCCGCGCATTGTGATTTCACGGGGCAAGGTGGCCGCAGAAGAAGGCAAAGTCCTCGCCAAAGCCGGAGACGGCCAATACATCGAACGCCCCGCCAACGCGCCCGTGCACCAAGCCAACAAAATCTGGAAGGGCCTCACCATGCCGAAGGGCGTGCAGCGGATTGATGTTGTGCCGTGAATGTCGACAAAAGAGTAAAGACCGCGCAGCGTCGCAATCCCCGTTTAGGTGCAATCGGCGAGGAGTTGGTGAAATATAATCTTCTTGCTCGAGATTGGGATGTCATCAACTTAAATGCTGTCGGCAATAACCGTCCGAATGCGGACTTGCTAGCAGTTAAAGGCAAGCACGTAGTAAGAATACAAGTGAAAACGAGCAAGTACCGTGACGCGGTGCAGCTCGGATGGATTGGAGAAGAAGGCAGCAACGTCAATTCCAAGATTGGTGAGCCAGCGGATTTCTTCGCATTGGTGGGCCACGAGGCGCCAAACAATTATACGATCGTCATTGTCCCCGCTTCACACATGAAAGACTGGGAATCTCGCAACCGGACTGCACATGCTGCACACGGACGAATGAAGAATCCTGGGTACGTCTACTTTGGAGATCGCACTCGGAAGACCAAGTTTGAGATCAATCAGTCAGGGGCTGAGTTTGCTGAATTTGTTGACGCTTGGCACATATTGGAACTCTCTCGTTGAAGCCTATCTCACATGTTCAACTTTGCCCTTCATTCCGTCACCCCGGCGAAGGCCGGGGTGACGACAATAAGAAGGAAACATTTCAATGATCCGTCACGTCGTTCTCTTCAAGCTCCGCCCCGGCCAGCCGAAGGAAACTACAGCCAACATCTTCGCCGCACTCAAGGCCCTGCAAGCACAGATTCCCGGCATCATCGCAATCAGCACGGGCGCAGACCAAAGCCCCGAAGGCCTTCAGCGGGGCAACACCCATGGCTTCACCGTGGATTTCGCCTCCGCCGCAGCGCGTGATGCATACCTGCCCCACCCAGCGCATCAAAAAGTGGGCGCCATGATCGTGGCCGCCTCCGACGGTGGCGTGGGTGGCATCACCGTGCTGGATTGGGAAGCCTAACCCAGCGCCCGCGCAATCGCGCCAAACATCTCCACGCAAGCCACTTCGATCGCATCCACCACAGGTTCGGGCTGCGAGGAAAATTTCACTGCCGTCACCTGCCGCGCCGGGTTCACGTAAATCCACTGCCCATGAATGCCGATCGCGAAGAAGCTGCCATCCGCATCATTGGCTTTGTACCACTTGGAGCGATAGCTGCCCTGCGGGAACAAATGCGTCATCGAGCCCCGCGCCCAAGCCTCGCGTGAGCCATTCTCGCGAATGTCTTGCACCCACTCCGCTGGAACAACCTGCCGCCCGCCCGCGCGCCCATGGTTCCGCATCATCTCGCCAAAGCGTGCGAGATCGCGCAAGCTGGTGTTGATGCCGCCCGCCGTGCGCGCTGCGCCCTTGGCATCAACAGTCACAAAGGCATCAACCTCTGCCCCTAAGGGCTGCCACAGCTTTTCAGCCATCAACTGTGCCAACGGCTGGCCCGCCGCGCGCTCCAAGATCCAGCCCAGCAAATCGGAATTGGGCGAAACATAGTAGAACTTCTCGCCATGCCGCCCCGCGCCCGGCTTCACGGTGGCAAGAAATTCATGCAGGCCCGCCGTGCCCAAGGCAGCATTGGGCGGGTTCCAGCCGGTGGAAACCCGGTAGCGCGCAAAGTCGCCCATTGTGTCGAGATAGTTCTCCACAAAGTCGAGGTCCACAGTCATGTCGAGAACATGGCGCACAGTGCAGGTGCCATAGGCCGAGGCCTTCACCTCCGGCAGATAGCGCAGCACGGGCGCATCGGGGTCAAGCTTTCCCTCGCCCACCAGAACGCCGGCCAGCGCGCCGGTGACGGATTTGCTCACCGAGAAAAGAATGTGCCGTGCCCAAGGGCCCATGTTGGGATATGTCTCCGCCACAAGCCGCCCCTTGTGCAGCACCAGAAAGCCATCCGTGGATGAAGCCACCAGAAAATCAGCCACGCTGCCCGATGAAAACTGAACCCGCGCCAGATCAAGCGCCGGGCCGGAAGGCAAAGGCACGGCCGTGCCATGGGCAATTGTTGCCGTGGCGATCAGCTCATCCACATGGCTGAAGCTCCAGCGGTTGTGCGGCGGGCTCCGCCAGTTTGAAAGGTCGGCAGGTTTTTGGCTCATGCCGCAAATGTGGCGGAAGCTGTTCGCACTGGCAAGCCCGCTTGCATCACCGCGGCCGGGCTTGACGCGCCCAGCGCTTTGCCCAAACTATTCACCATTCGCCACCAGGATTCCGCCCATGCCTTTCACCGGCTTCCCGCCTGAAACCTTTGCCTTCCTCAAGGGCCTCGCCAGGAACAACAGCAAGGAATGGTTCGAGAAGCACCGTGAAGACTATGAGCAGTTCCACCTCGCCCCCGCCAAGGCTTTTGTTGAGGCCATCGGCCCCGGCCTGAAGAAAATTTCCAAGGCCGTGAACGCCGAGCCGAAGGTGAATGGCTCGATCTTCCGCATCAACCGCGATGTGCGCTTCTCGAAGGACAAGCGCCCCTACAAGACCACGCTCGATCTCTGGTTCTGGGAGGGTGAAAAGCGCGGCTGGGAAAGCCCCGGCTTTTACCTGCGCCTGATGCCGGATGGATACATGGCAGGCGCGGGTCTCCACGGCTTCACGCCGGACCAGTTGAAAAAATACCGCGCCGCCGTGCTTGATGAAAAGGCCGGCGCCGCCCTGGTCAAAACGGTGCAGAAGCTGGAAGGCCTGAAGCTGCCGGAACCCGCCCGCAAAAAGGTGCCACGCGGCCTGCCAGCAGATCACCCGCGCAGCCCCTTCCTGTTGCTGGATGGGCTTTACTGCACGCATGAAGCGCCACTGCGCAAATCCGTCCACAGCCCGGCCTTTGTGGCCCAATGCCTGGAAATTTTCGCCCGCGCCCACCCCCTCTCGCAATGGCTGGGCAAATATGTCACAAGCGGGCCATAACCCGCAGCAAGGAACTTGATTGATGATCCGCCATACCGCTGTCTTCCGCCTCAAGCATGCCAAGGGCTCTGCCGCCGAGGCCGATTTCCTCGCCGCGCTGCGCAAGCTGGTGGCCATTCCCGGCGTCGAGAAGTTTGAGGTGCTGCGCCAGGTGAGCCCCAAGTCGGAATATCATTTCGGCGTGTCCATGGAGTTTGCAAACCAGGCGGCCTACACCGGCTACAATGACCACCCCGATCACGTTGCCTTCGTGCAGGGCCGCTGGCTGCCGGAGGTGGCTGCCTTCACCGAGATTGACTACGTGCCGCTGTGAGCCCGGGGGTAGTGCCGCATGATCAGTGACCTCGCCCTCGCCGTGATCATGGTGACAGCCACAGTCACCGTGCACTTCTTTGGCATCCTGTTCCTGCTCTATCTGCTGCGCCAGCATGGCGGCAACCTGAAGGTCCATCATTCCTCGTTCCGCCAGGGCTTTGTCATCCTGGTTGTCATGCTCGGCATCTTCGCCATCCACACGGTGGAAATCTGGCTCTATGCCGTGCTGTATTTCGCGCTGGGCGCCCTGCCCAATTTCGAAACCGCGCTGTATTTCTCCACCGTAACCTTCTCCTCGGTTGGCTATGGCGATGTCGTGCTCTCGCCACAGTGGCGGGTGTTCGGCGCCATCGAGGCGCCCAATGGCCTGATCTTGATCGGCTGGTCCACCGCTTTCCTCATTTCGTTGATGAGCCGCCTGCGCACCCTTGAACATGATTGGCTGGAATAGCTGCAATGAATGGCCGCAGGAATGCATCTTGCTGCCGGATGGCCAGGATTGACTGATGACCCTGCCAAGGTCGCAAAGCGGGGCTGCCCAACGGCTTCCGGCAAGTAGAATGGAATGAGATCACGGCGAAGGAGAAAATGTGAGCCAACCTTGCATCATTTGCGTGGCCATCACCGGCTCGGTTTCAACCAAGGCCAATAATCCGGCTGTGCCCATCTCGGTTGCCGAGCAAATCGAAAGCACGCAGGAAGCCTTTGAGGCGGGTGCCTGCATTGCCCATTGCCATGTGCGCGACGATGAAGGCAAGCCCTCCTCAGACCCTGATCGCTTCGCGCGGCTGAAGGCAGGCATCGAGAAGCATTGCCCTGGCATGATTGTGCAGCTTTCAACCGGCGGCCGCTCCGGCGCTGGCCTGGCGCGCGGTGGCATGCTGCCGTTGCGGCCGGACATGGCTTCGCTCTCTGTCGGCTCCAACAATTTCCCCACCCGCGTCTATGAAAACCCGCCGGATCTGGTGGATTGGCTGGCCAGCGAAATGCTGCGTTATGGCGTCAAGCCGGAAATCGAATGCTTTGACCTTTCACACATTGTTCAGGCGGCGGCGATGCAGAAGGATGGTCGGCTGAAAGGCCCGCTCTATGTGCAGTTCGTCATGGGCGTGAAAAATGCCATGCCGGCCGATGAGCGGATTTTTGATTTCTACATTGAAACACTGAAGCGCCTCGCGCCGGACGCGCTGTGGTGCGCAGCCGGCATTGGCCCGGCGCAGATCACCCTCAATGAATGGTCCATCGCCAAGGGCGGCCACACCCGCACCGGCATGGAAGACAATGTGCGGCTGGACAAGAACACGCTGGCCCCCTCCAATGCCGCGCTCGTCAGGCGCGCCGTGGCCATCTGTGAAAAATACCAGCGCCCTGTGGCGACTTGGCGCGAGGCACGCGCGCTTTTGGGCCTGCCGCTGAAAGCCCCTGCCGCGGCCTAGGCATCACGGCCAGCCAGCATATTATTTGCCAGCCTCAGTCAGCAGCTTCAGTTCCTCCGGCTTGAGCGTGAGCCGTGCCCCGCGCGCCAGGCTTGCCAACTGCGTGACAGATGTTGCCGAGGCGATGGGCGCTGCGATCCCCGGCTGGGCGATGATCCAAGCCAGTGCGATCTCGGCCTGGGCAGCACCCGTGCGGGCGCTGACCTCATCAAGTGCGCCCAGGATCTTCATGCCGCGCGCATCGAAATATTTCTGGATGCCCTGCCCGCGCGGGCTTTTGGAAAGATCGGCGGCGCTGCGGTACTTTCCAGTGAGGAAGCCGGAAGCAAGGCCATAATAGGTGATGGCGCCCAAGCCTTCCTTGACCACCAAATCCTGCACCGCGCCCTCATATTGCGAACGTGAATAGAGGTTATATTCATTCTGCAGGGATTGGTATTTGGGCAGGCCCTCGTCATGCGCAAGCTTGAGCGCATGGCCCAGCAGCTTCTCATCATAGTTGGAAGCGCCGATCACCCGGACTTTCCCGGCCTTGATCAGCTTGTCATAGGCGCCAAGGGTTTCTTCTTCCGGCGTCTGCGGGTCCGGCCAATGGGTCTGGTAGAGGTCGATGTAATCGGTCTGCAAGCGGCGCAGGGAATCTTCCACCGCCTTGGCAATCCAGCTGGCGCGCAGGTCACGCCGTCCCTGCCCCATGTCTGAGCCAACCTTGGTGGCCAGCACGACTTTGGAGCGGGAGCCACGCGCCTTGATCCAGCGGCCGATGATCTTCTCGGATTCGCTGTCATTGCCCGGCACCCAGCGGGAATAGACATCAGCGGTGTCGATGGCGGTGAAGCCTTCCGCCACAAAGGCATCCAGCACCGCGAAGGACGCCGCTTCATCAGCGGTCCAGCCGAAGACATTGGTGCCCAGAACCAGCGGTTCAAATTCCAGAACTGAACCCCCAAGCCGCCGTTTTGCCATGTCAGTCTCCGAATTGCGATTGAACAGCCAATCTAGGGCGGCTTTTCGCAGCTGGCCAGAATCTTTGGCCCAACCCTGCTGCTGGCCAGCCATTCCGCCCGCACAACGGTCAAGGCAATTTCCCTGCTGGCAAGGCTGCGATCTCTGATAGTCTGCTGGCGCGGATTGCGCGGGGAGACGGGGCATGACTTTGCGAATAGCCATTTGTGGCATCTCGATCGAGATCATGCTGGCTTCGCCCATGCAGACAGATGCCGGGGCGCTGCGCACCTATTCCCCCGCCCAGATGCGCGATGATGACCTGTGGATGATCCGCGGCATGATGGCCCGCCTTGGCGAGGACAAGGCAATCGAAGCCGTGCCGCTATCATGGGTCAGCGCCCTGCCCGGCGGCGCGGTGACACAAGCCGCCTATGCCGCCGCAAAACAGGAGACGCTGCGCCTCCTCGCTGCCAACGGACCATTTGATGGCGTGCTGGTGGCCAACCATGGCGCGCTGGAAGTGGACGGGCTGGACCGGGACGCCGACACGGATTTCATCTCCGCCATCCGCCAGCAGCTGGGCCCGAAGGTGCCCATCGGCGTGGCGCTGGACCTGCATGGCGACATGACGGCGGACCTGCTGAAGGCAGCAACAGTCTTCTCCGTGCTGCGCACCGCCCCGCACCGTGACGACAAGGAGACCGGCTACCGCGCGGCGGACATGCTGCTCCGCGTCATCCGCGAGAAGCTCGCGCCGCGCAAGGTTGCGGTGCGCTTGCCCATGCTGATTCCCGGAGAGATCGCTGTCACCTCCGAAGGCCCGGCCAAGGACCTCTATGGCGCCCTGCCTGGCTATGACGCCATCCCCGGCATGCTTGAGGCCAACATCCTGGTGGGCTTTGCCTGGAATGACCGGCCTTGGACGGCAGCGACAGTTTTCGCCATGGCCGAGAGTGATGCGGCCCTCGCCAAGGCCCAGGCGCTTGATCTGGCGCGGCGCATGTGGGCAAGGCGCGCCGAATTCACGCTGCGCATGGAGACGGCCGAGGTTGACGAAGGTCTTGCCCGGGCGGCAGCTTCGCCGGCCAAGCCTGTGCTGGTTTCAGATTCAGGCGACAACACCACCGCGGGCGCGGCGGGCGATCTCACGCATGTCCTGCAGGCGGCCATGAGCCGCGCGCCCAACGCGGATATTGTGGTGGCGGGAATCACGGCACCTGAAACCGTGGCCAGGTTGCTGGCCGCCGGGCCGGGCAAGACAGTGGAGATTGAACTGGGCAGCGAGCACATTTCGAGGCCCAAGACACGGCTGAAAGTCAACGCCCTGATGGAAGCCGGCGGCGAAGCCCTGCGGCCCGGCGGCTTCCAGCCCATCCGCGCCAAGGAAAGCGCCTGGGCCAAGGCGCGCATCGGCAAAGTCATCGCAACGTTCCACGCCAGGCCCGTGGGCATCGTCACGCCCGATCACTTCACCGCCATGGGCATTGACCCGCTCGCCCACCAGACCCTTGTGGTCAAGCTTGGCTATCTCCATCCGCGGCTTGAGGAGATTGCGGCGCGCCACATCCTGCTCCTGAGCGATGGCACATCACAGCTGGACATGAAGCGCCTCAAATGGTCGGCCCTGCCGCGCCCGGCCTGGCCGCTGGATGGGGAATTTGAGTGGGCGCCGGAAGGCGCCGTCTATGGCGACATTGAATAGGAACAACGAACATGCCGATTGCCTTGCGTGACATCCGCCTGCAGCCAGCCTTGCCGCAGGAAGACCAGCCCCGGATTCCCGCGGCTATCTATGCCGCCCGCGCCGATGCCGCCTACCAGCGCGCCGGGGCCGATTGGCTGGCCGTCTATGCAGACCGCGAGCACCTGGGCAACATCGCCCATCTCTCGGGATTTGAACCGCGCTTTGAGGAGGCATTCCTGCTTCTGGGGCCGGGCGGGCGCCGGGTGCTGCTCACCGGCAATGAATGCGAAAGCTATGCGCCGGTCGCGGGCCTGCCTGGTCTTGCTGTCTTGCGCTGCCAGACCCTCAGCCTGATGGGCCAGGACCGTTCGCAGAACCCGAAGCTCACCGATGTGTTGCGCGCGGCCGGGCTGAAGGCCGGAGACTCCATCGCCCTGGCCGGCTGGAAATATCTCGAGCCTGAGGAAGGCGATGACCCGGCCCACGCGCATTTCGTGCCCGCCGCCTATGTCCGCGCCCTGGAGCAGGTGACAGGCAAGCAAGGCGAAGTGCGCGATGCAACCGCCGTGCTCATGCACCCGGAGACGGGCCTGCGCTCGGTGATCGATGTCCACCAGATCGCCTCCTATGAATGGGCCGCCACCCATTGCTCAGCCGCCCTGTGGCAGGTGGTGAGCCGCGTGTGCGAGGGCGACAGCGAATATGAAGCCATCGCCCGCCTGCCCTACCGGGGCGAGCCGCTCAACGTGCACACCATGTTTGCCTCGGCTTCGGCGGGTGAGCCGGTCATCGGCCTGCGCAGCGCCACCGGGCGCAAGCTGCGGCGCGGCGATGGCGTGACCACGGCGCTGGGCGTGTGGGGCGCCCTCTCTTCGCGCGCCGGCTTGCTGGATGTTGAGAACGATGCCTTCCTCGCCAAGGCCAAGGCCTATTTCGCCGGCCTGATCACATGGTATGACACCGCCGACATCGGCGTGACGGGCGGTGATCTCTTCACTGCCGTCACCGCCGAGCTGGCCAGGGCGGGGTTGAACTCGGCCCTCAACCCCGGCCACCTGACCGGCCATGAGGAATGGTCGCACAGCCCGGTGCGCCCCGGCTCGAAGGAACGGCTGGCCTCCGGCATGCCCTTTCAGGTGGACGTGATCCCCACGCCCATGCCCCTGGGCCAGGCGCTCAATTGCGAGGACCCTGTGGTGTTCGCCGATGCCGCCTTGCGCGCCGAACTGGCGCGGCACTATCCCGCCGCTTTCGCCCGCATCATGGCCCGCCGCAAGCTGATGGATGAAACGCTGGGCGTGAAGCTGAAGGACAGCATCCTGCCCCTGTCAGAAACACCGCTGTGCCTGCCGCCCTTCTGGCTGCGGCCCAATGCCGTGCTGGTGCGCGGCTAGAATAAGCTAGGCCGCCCCGCCGATCTTCTTCATGGCCGCAATCGACCGCCGCGCGAAGCGCCGCCAGTCCGACGGCAGGTCATGCTCAACCACCATCAGCTGTGAGCCGGCCGCAACCGAGGCAACCCACAGCGCCTGCCAATCCAGCGTGCCGTGGCCCAGGTCAGCGAAGCCCTTTTCATCAAGCGCCTCGCCCGCAGGGGCGATGTCCTTGACATGCACGGCGGGAATGCGGCCCGCATATTTCTTCAGCCACACGAGGGGGTCGGCATGGCCCACCACCATCCAGGCCAGGTCCGGCTCCAGCGGCACTTCATCACCCAGCAGATGGTCCAGCGGATAGCTGCCATCGGGCAGCGGCACCATTTCGAATTCATGGTTGTGATAGGCGAAGGTGAGGCCGCGCTGCTTCATCTGTCCGGTGATGGCCGCCAGCCTGGCGCCAATCGCCTTCCAGCCTTGGGCGGTGGCGGGCCTGTCCTCGGGGTTGATCCATGGAATGACCACCAGCCCCATGCCGAACTTGCGGGCAATTCCGGCAACAAGGTCTGGCGAATGCTCGAACACATTGAAGGTGAAGTGCCCGCTCTTGGCCGTGAGGCGGTATTTCTTCAGCAGCGCCACATAGTCATCCAGCGCCGCCATGTCTTCCGGCACGCCAAAGAAAAATGGCTGCACATCGGTGTAGCCAAGCTCGGCGAGATATTGCAGCTGTTCCTCAAGCGTGGCCGCCGCGCGCGAGGAGAACATCTGGAAGGACAGGTCATTGTTCGGAATCATCGCGCTCTCCTGAATGCCGCAGGCCATGGGGCCCTGCTGGCTTATCCGCCGGATGCCCATTGCGCAATTGCTGATTTCGCCGCGTGAGGCAGGAAGGTGGAGCGGGCTCGTGCTGGTTGGCCTGCTCGCGCTTTTCACGCTCGACACCATTCTCCTTTCCCAACGTCACTCCGGCCAATCGCCTTTCGCTTTACCCGCCATCACCCAGCCTCGCCCTCTCCCGCCGTCGTTCCACCAAAGCACCGCACCCAGCCACCGTCATTCCGGCTTCCGCCCACTCGCCCGCCATCACCCTGCTCCGCCCCCACCCACCGTCATTCCTGCATGCGCGGCTCCCATTTATCGCCGTCATTCCGGCCACGCGCCCCAACGCACCCGCCGCCACCCGGCCCCGCACCCTGCCGCCGTCATTCCGGCCAAGGACCGGGCGAAGCCCGGCCACGATTGCAAGGCAATCGTGGCGAAGTCTGCGAGCCGGAATCCCGCTTGGGTGGATGCGGAGTGTGCGGCCTAGCTGGGCCCCTGCCTTCGCAGGGGTGACGGAAGGGGGATGGGGTGACCGAGTGAGGGAGTGATGAGACACAACTTCGCCCTAGGTGGCTTCGTGGCGTTCGAAACCGGGGAGGAAGAAGGGAGACGCGTGGGGTAACTCACGCGGGTGCGACTTTGTTTAAAGTCGCCTACTTTGTGCGTTGGGTTTCCCCACGCGCCGGCAGGAATTGAGCATCAGGTGAACTGTCAGTCCGCCCCTATGGGTCTTGGGTTTCACCGGGGCTTCCCTGAGTGGGAAACGCCCTCCACCCGAGGTGATCCATCTCACTTCCCGCTTGGGGGAAGCCTGATGGGGGACACCAGAGGCCTTGCCATAGCAGCCCGGGTCTTAGTGCCCGAGGAAGTTCAACCTGGCTCCCGGTG
>JAGWTZ010000054.1 GCA_028868695.1 Alphaproteobacteria bacterium
CATGCTCTATCTCGGGCTTGGCATCATTGGCGCCACGGTCATGCCGCACAATCTTTACCTGCATTCCGGCCTCGTCCAAACCCGCGCCTTCGGCCAAAACGAGGAAGGCAAGCGCAGCGCGCTCCGCTTTGCCCAATGGGACTCCAACTTGGCCCTCTCGTTTGCCTTTTTGGTGAATGCCTCAATTCTCATTCTTGCCGCGGCAACTTTCAACAGCCGTGGCCAGACCGGTGTCGCAGAGATTGGGGAGGCCCAGCGCATGTTGGCGCCGCTGCTTGGCTCGTTGCTGGCGCCCAAGCTGTTTGCCATCGCCCTTATCGCCTGCGGGTTGAATTCGACGCTGACAGCCACGCTGGCGGGGCAAATCGTAATGGAAGGCTTCCTGCATTTGCGCATGCCCATTTGGGCGCGGCGCCTTCTCACCCGCTTGCTGGCCATCGTTCCGGCCATTCTGGTCACGATCTATTTCGGCATGCCGGGCACTGGCTTTCTGCTGATTTTCAGCCAGGTGGTATTGGCCTTCCAGCTCCCTTTCGCCATCATTCCACTGCTGCAATTCGTGGGTGACCGGCGCAAAATGGGCGCTTTCACCGCATCAGCCGGCCTGAGACTTGTGTCCTGGGCAGTGGCAGGCCTGATCATCGCGCTGAATGTCAAACTGGTCTGGGACGTTTTGCACGGCTAATTGGCGCGGCCTTGCAGACTCCGCGCCAATCCCCTATTCGCCCGCCATGCAGGCACCTTCCCATTCCACCATCCTCATCATTGACTTCGGCTCCCAAGTCACCCAGCTCATCGCGCGCCGGGTGCGCGAGATGGGCGTTTATTCCGAGGTGATCCCTTACCAAAGCGCTGAAGCGGCCTTCCACCGCCTGAAGCCCAAGGCGGTGATCCTTTCCGGCGGGCCGGACAGCGTGACCCGCGCCGGTTCGCCGCGTGCGCCAGAGGCGGTGTTTCAGTCAGGCCTTCCCATCATGTCGATCTGCTATGGCCAGCAGACCACGGCCGTTCAGCTTGGCGGCGTGGTTGAAGGCGGCCACGCCGCGGAATTCGGCCGCGCGGAAATCGAAGTGCGCGAAAAGTCCGCACTGTTCGAAGGCCTGTGGGACGTGGGCAAGCGCTATCCCGTGTGGATGAGCCATGGTGACCGCGTGACCAAGCTGCCTGCGGGCTTCACGGTGAAGGCAACATCGGAGAACGCCCCTTTCGCCATCGCCACGGATGAGGCGCGCAAGATCTACACCACCATGTTCCACCCCGAAGTGGTGCACACACCGGATGGCGCCAAGCTCATTCGCAATTTCGTCTTCAACATCGCCGGCGCCAAGGCGGACTGGACGATGAAGGCCTTCCGCGAGGAAGCGATCGCCAAGATCCGCGCGCAGGTTGGCAAGGGCCGCGTGCTCTGCGGGCTTTCGGGCGGCGTGGATTCGTCCGTTGCCGCTGTGCTCATCCATGAGGCAGTGGGGGACCAGCTCACCTGCGTGCTGGTTGACCACGGCCTGATGCGCCAGAACGAGGCCGCCGATGTGGTGGAAATGTTCCGCAAGCACTACAACATGCCGCTGGTGCACGTGAACGCGAGCGAGGAATTCCTCTCTGCGCTCGAGGGCGAACAAGACCCCGAGAAGAAGCGCAAGACCATCGGCAAGCTGTTCATCGATGTGTTTGAGCGTGAAGCCAAGAAGATTGGCGGCGCTGACTTCCTGGCCCAAGGCACACTCTACCCCGATGTGATCGAAAGCGTGTCCTTCACTGGTGGTCCCTCCGTCACGATCAAAAGCCACCACAATGTGGGTGGCCTGCCAGAGCGCATGCACATGAAGCTGGTGGAACCGCTGCGCGATCTGTTCAAGGATGAAGTGCGCGCTCTTGGCCGCGAGTTGGGGTTGCCCGATCAGTTCATCGGCCGCCATCCCTTCCCCGGCCCTGGCCTAGCCATTCGCCTGCCCGGCGGCGTGACTCGCGAGAAACTCGACATTCTGCGCAAGGCAGATGCAATCTATATTGAGGAAATCCGCAAGGCCGGGCTTTACGACAAGATCTGGCAAGCCTTCTCGGTTCTGCTGCCGGTGCACACCGTAGGCGTGATGGGCGACGGCCGCACCTATGATCGCGTGCTGGCGCTGCGTGCTGTCACGTCTGTTGATGGCATGACGGCGGATTTCTACCCCTATGACATGGCCTTCCTCGGCCGCACCGCCACCCGCATCATCAATGAGGTGAAAGGCGTGAGCCGCGTGGTCTATGATGTGACAAGCAAACCCCCGGGCACCATTGAGTGGGAGTGAGCGGCCAGCCCCGCCACATCGGGAGCCCTCGCGCCACAATCCGGGTTGCAAAGATGACACGTTCGGTGGCGGCGTCTTGAACGGCGCGGCAATTCCATGTCAGATCACGTCATGAAGAAGATTGACCTGATCGCCGGCCTGTCCGTGGCAGGCCTGCTGTTGCCGGAAGCCGTGGCCTATGCCGCCATCGCGGGCCTGCCCCCGCAACGCGCCATCTTTGCAGGCATCGCTGGCTGCCTCGCCTATGCGGCGTTCGGCAAAAGCCGCTTTGCCATTGTCTCACCCACCTCGTCTTCTGCGGCCATCCTTGCCGCAATTCTGGCCAGCATGCCGGTCGCGGCCGGCCAGAAGGCGGAGCTGGCAACGGCCGCAATTCTCCTCACTGGCTTTTTCTTTTTGCTGGCGGCCGCAGCACGGCTGGGCAACCTCACCGGCCTGATTGCCCGCCCTGTTCTGCGCGGATTTGCATTCGGCCTTGCCATCAACATCATCGTCAAGCAGTTGCCCGCCATCACCGGCTACAGCCTGTCAGCCAGCAATATCTTTGCGTTGGCGGGCGGGCTTCTCACGCATGTCAGCGCATGGAATATCTATAGCCTGACATCTGGAGTCCTGGCTCTCGCTTGTCTTTTGCTGCTGCGGCGCTTGCCTGCCTTGCCCGGCGCCTTCATTACCCTCGCGGCAGGCATTGCCGCATCCATGCTGTTCGACTTGCCCGGCCACGGTGTTGCAACAGTTGGCGTGATCGACCGCAGCCTGGCTTGGCCAAGCCTTCCGCAATTTGAGTTGGATCAATGGTCAAGGCTGGCCCAACTCACGCTGCCATTGGCCATGATCCTGTTTGCCGAAAGCTGGGGTACGGTGAGCGCGCTCGCCCTGCGCCACGGCGAGGAGCTCGAAGCCAACACAGAACTTGCCGCCTTCGGCATCGCCAATTTCGCCAGCGCGCTGGCACAAGGCATGCCGGTGGGTGCGGGCTTTTCGGCGGGATCAGCCAGTGAGGCGGCGGGGGCGGCGAGCAGGCTCACCGCCGCCATTGCGGCAACGGGCCTGGCCATCCTGCTGGCTTTCGCAACACCTCTGGTGGCCCGCCTGCCAGAGCCGGTTTTGGCGGCCGTTGTTGTCGCAGCGCTCACCCATGCGCTCAATCTTGCACCCTTCTTCAAGCTTGCCCAACTGAAGCGCGACCTGTTCCTCAGCCTCGCTGCCGCAGCAGCAGTTCTTGCCTTTGGCGTCTTGAACGGCATGTTGATCGCTGTGGCCCTGTCGATCGCCTTGGTCATCCAGCGCCTTGCCCATCCGCGTGTCGTACGGCTCGGCAGGCTCGGCGAAACGCGTGATTATGTCGATGTTTCGCGCCACGGTGACGCGCGGCAGCTTCCGGGCATCGCCATCTGGCGGCCTTCGGTGCCCCTGCTCTTTGCCAATGCCGACGGCATATTCCATTACATTCAGGAGCAGACCCTCATGCAGCCTGATGTCCGTGCCATCATCGTCAGCTTGGAGGAAACCTTTGATCTCGACAGTACCTCTTTCGAAGTGATTGCGGCGTTCGATGCGGCCATGTCAAAGGCAGGCAAACATCTCCTGCTGGCCCGCGTGCATGATCACGTGCGCGACGTGTTGCTTGCGGGCGGGCTGACTTCACTCATTTCACGCTGCAGCTATAGCGTCGATGACGCGGTGGCCGAGGCGCGGGCCAGCTAGCCGCGGAATCCCGTGGCCAGCACGAACAACTCCGCAGAGTCGTCGCGGCTGGCCATGGGCTTGACATGCCGCACCGTGGCAAAGTCCTTTTTCATCATCGTGAGCAATTGCCCTTCGGTGCCGCCGCGCAGCACCTTCGCCAGGTAGGTGCCACCCGGCTTCAAAATCTGCCGCGCAAAATCATACCCGGCTTCGACAAGCGCGATGATGTTGATGTGGTCCGTCTGCCGGTGGCCAGTGGCGTGCGAGGCCATGTCCGAAAGCACGCAATCCGCTTTCTCGCCACCCAAAGCATCGATCAAAACCTGTGGCGCATCCTGGTCATAGAAATCCTTCTTGAAGAAGGTTACGGCCGGAATGGGCTCCATGCCATGCATGTCGATGGCCACCACCTTGCCGCGGCCTTCTTCCGCTTTCACCCGCGTGGCTGCAACCTGGCTCCAGCCACCCGGTGCAGCGCCAAGGTCCACCACCCGGCCACCTGGCTTCAGGAACTTATATTTGTCATCAATCTCAATAAGCTTGAATGCCGCCCGGCTGCGATAGCCAAGGCGCTTGGCCTCATGCACATAGGGGTCGTTGAGCTGGCGCTCCAGCCAGATTTTCTGGGCTACGGTGCGGCCCTTGCCGGTTTTCACCCGCACCTTGAGCTTGTTGCTCTTGGGCTTGCTGCCTTGCCCCGGCCTGCTCATGCGCCCGTCTCCCACACGCCATCGGCCTGCATCATCTGGATGAGGATGCCTTCGCGCAAGCCCCTGTCAGCAACACGGATGCGCGGCGCCGGGAACGCAAGCCGGATTTCCTCGAGGATGGCGCAACCCGCCAGCACCAAATCAGCCCGCTCACGGCCGATGCAGCCGTTTTGAACCCGCGCCGCATAGTCCATCGCCAAAAGGCGCTGCGTGACATCGCCCGCACCTTCAGAGGTGATCCAGGTGCCATCCACCCGGCCACGGTCATAATAGCGCAGCCCCAAATGCACGCCGACAATCGTTGTCACCGTTCCGCTGGTGCCAAGCAGATGTGTGGGAACCGGGTTGGGCCCCGCGTGCCGCGCCACCTCGGCAACAAATGGCTCCAAAAGGCGGCGCACTTCGGCACGCATCGCGGAGAATGTCTCGGGAGAGACATCTTTGCCGCCGTTCAAGCGCTCTGAAAGTGTGACAACGCCGGCCGCGAGGGAAACCCAGGCCTTGATCCTGTGGCGGCCGCCTTCGGCCTCCATCCACATCACTTCCGTTGAGCCGCCGCCGATGTCAAAAATGACAGCAGATTTCGCACCCTTGTCAATCAGCGGCTCCGCTCCTGAAGCAGCCAGGCGTGCTTCGGTTTCGCGGTCAATGATTTCGAGCTCCAGCCCGATTTCATCTTTCACGCGCCCGATGAATTCTGCCCCATTCAAGGCAAGGCGGCAGGCCTCGGTGGCAATCAGGCGGCGCGGCCCGACGTTATGCCATTTCAATTTGTTGGAGCAGACCCGCAACGCCTCAATGGTGCGCTCCATGGCACCGGGCTTGAGATGGCCCGAACGGCCAAGCCCTTCGCCCAAGCGCACAATGCGCGAAAAGGCATCAACAACCTGCAGGCCATTGCCCGCCGGCCGGGCAATCAGCAAACGGCAGTTGTTCGTGCCCAAATCCAGCGCGCCATAGGGCTGGGAATCTGGCCCGGGCGCCCCTGCGCCCCCTCTGGCCTCTTCATGCCCCTTGCCGCGCCGCTTGGCAGGTTTTCCCCGCCTGGCTGGTGCGTCCACTTTAAAACTTTCTGGGAACAGCCCGGCACGCCGCGCCAGCCCGCCCCTAAAACATTGCGTTAAAGCCTGTTTAACACATTGGCGGGGCGCGTAAACCCATTCCTCAGCCCCGGCCGCCGCCAGCGTTAACCCGGAATTGAGGTTCTTCTCTCTAAAAGTTAAGTTCGGGAAGGCACAGGCAGCATGCGTACATTTGGCAAATCTTGGTTTCGGGAAGGATCAATGATTGCCGAATTCGGGGAAAGTTTCGGCCAGGGCATGGGCATGCAGAAGCAGGCTGTGGCGCTGGATGCCGCCCGCGTGGATGCCGAACTTGCCTCCAAGGCCAAATCGGAATTCATCGCCAACATGAGCCATGAGCTCAGAACCCCGCTGAACGCCATCATTGGCTTTTCCGACATGCTGGGCCACCGCACCGTCACCCACCCCGACAAGGTGGTGCAATATGCAGGCTATATCCAGCAGGCGGCAGAGCACCTCCTCGCGCTGATCAATTCGATCCTTGATGTCTCAAAAATCCAGGCGGGCAAGCTCAGCGTCGAACCTGAACCGATTGATTTGGCAAGCATCATGGACCCCTGCCTGCTGATCACCGACGCCAAGGCCAAGGAAAAGAACATCACCATCGAGCAGCACATCGACCCGAAGGTGCCGCTGCTGCTGGCCGATCCGTTGCGCCTCAAGCAAATCCTGATCAATCTTCTGGGCAACGCCGTGAAATTCACGCCGGAATGGGGCCGCATTCTCATTGAGGCGAATTTGCGCGACGCCCGCTTTGCCGCCATCAGCGTCACGGACACCGGCGTGGGCATGACGCCAGAGGAAGTCGCTGTAGCCATGCGCCCCTTCGGCCAGGTCGAATCCGGCTTCAACAAGCGCCATGAGGGCACCGGGCTTGGCCTGCCCATCGCACAGGCGCTCGCCAAGCTTCATGGCGGCGATCTCAAGGTCAACTCCAGCAAGGGTGCAGGCACCAAGGTAACGGTCCTGATCCCGCTCGCCGCACAAGCAGACACCAATTTCAGCACCTCGCGTGCCCCACACTGAACGGACAAGCCACATGACAACGGCCCCTCTTGCAGCCCAGAAATTCCCGATGCAGCCGCCAGCAACACTCTACGCCGCCGAGCGCATGGGCCGCATCGTCGCCGTCACCGGCGCCAAGGCCATTATCCTCCTCGATAGCCAGGACGATGTGTTCAGCGAAGGCAAGCGCGGCGCCGAAATCGGCACGCTGCTGAAAGTTGAAACCACTGGCTCAATTACCTTGGCGCTGATCTCCGCCCTTAGCTCTCCGATGCCCACCCACAATCTGGGTGAAAAGGAAATGCGCATCGTGGAGGTTGAATTCATCGGCGAATTGCCGCGCAATCCGGATGGAACGGTTGGCAATTTCCGCCGTGGCGTTTCAAGCTATCCCTCCCTGGGCGACACCGTCTTCCGCGCTGACCGCAAGGAACTGTCCCTGGCTTACGCCTGCGATGCTGAAAGCGCCGTGCGCGTGGGCTTCATCCAGCAGGACCCTTCAATCCCGGCCATGGTCAAGATCGACGAAATGCTGGGCAAGCATTTCGCCATCCTGGGCACTACCGGCACCGGCAAATCCTGCACCGTGGCATTGATCCTGCGCCGCATCCTCGAGAAAAATCCGCAAGCCCATATCCTGCTGTTGGACGTGCACCGCGAATATGCCCAATCCTTCAAGGGCATTTCAGAAATCATCACGCCGGACAACATGGCCTTGCCGTTCTGGCTGCTGAACTTTGACGAGGCCGTCGAAATCCTGATCGGCGCCCAGGCTCACCGCGAAGCCGATGTGGAAATCCTGCGCGAAATCATCCCCATGGCCAAGGCGCGCTACATGGGCAACCAGCGGCGTGACAAGAACGGCCACGCCCGCATGCGTGACGCCACCATCGACAACAACATCGGCGTCGACACGCCCATCCCCTATCGCACCTCCGATCTGATCGGCGTGCTTGAAGAGTTCATCGGCAAGCTGGACTTGCGTGGCGAACTCGCACCCTACAAGCGCCTCAAGGCACGTCTCGAGGCCATCAGTCGCGATCCACGTTATGCTTTCATGTTCGGCTCGCTCACGGTGCAGGACAACATGGCGCAGGTTCTGGCCCGGCTGTTCCGCATTCCCGTCAATGGCAAACCCATCGCCATTTTGGAATTGGGCGGTCTGCCCTCTGAAATCATCAACGTCGTCGTTTCGGTTCTCGCCCGACTCGCTTTTGACTTTGGCGTATGGAGCGCTGGCAAGGTGCCCATCACCTTTGTTTGCGAAGAAGCACACCGCTACGTTCCCAACGACAAGACCACCGGCTTTGAGCCCACCAAGCGCGCCATTTCACGCATCGCCAAGGAAGGCCGCAAATATGGCGTTTCGCTGTGCATCGTCACACAGCGCCCGGCCGAACTTGATCCCACCATCCTGTCCCAATGCAACACGGTGTTTTCCATGCGCCTCACCAACGAGCGCGATCAGGAAATCCTCCGCGCCGGCATTTCCGATGCCGCGGCGAGCTTGCTCGAATTCATGCCAACCATGGGCGCCGGTGAAGCCATCACCTTTGGCGAAGGTGTGGCTCTGCCCACCCGCATCAAGTTTGACCTGTTGCCCGCAGCCGAGCTGCCGCGCTCCAACACCGCCTCCTTCACCAAGAACTGGGCCAAGGACATGCCGGATGATTCCTTCCTTCTCGAGGTGGTCAACCGCTGGCGTGCCCAAACTTACAACCCCGACAGCAGCAGCTATACGCTGGAAGAGCCATTGGCAGCACCAGCCGCAGCCGTGGCTCCGCCGCCAGTTGCGGCCCCGCAGCCCCAGACTGGCTTTGGCCGTGTTCAACCCGCGCCCACACCAGCCCCCGCTACCCAGCCTGCGGCACACGCCAACGGTGCCCGGCCCAGCCTGCGCCGCGAAGGTTACGCTCCGAACGGGGCTGCGCAGCAGGCTTCACCGGCCCGCCCTGCCGCCACGCCAGCCCCGCAAGCGGCTGACTACGGCCAGCCCAGCCTGGCCAGCCTGATCAAGCAATTCCGGACATGATTTCAGGCTTGCCTCTCGCCAGCCAGTTGGCTATTTAGGCCCCACTGTTGGGAGATCGTCTAATGGTAGGACAGCGGATTCTGACTCCGTCAATCTAGGTTCGAGTCCTAGTCACCCAGCCAACCCCTTCAAAAACCAGCCGGCCTCTGCTTCAAATTCAACGCCTTTTCCACCGCTGCGGAAATGCGAAGGACTTTCTTGTCCTCAAACATCCTGCCCACAATCTGCAAGCCCACTGGCAGCCCGTTGCCCGCCAAGCCGCAAGGCACAGAAGCCGCCGGCTGCTGGGTGAGGTTGAACGGATAGCTGAAGGGAGTCCAGTTTACCCACTTGTCGGTCAAAGCGGCATCGCCCGGTTGCAGCTTGCCAGCATCAAATGCGGTGATCGGCAATGTTGGCGTCAACAGCGCATCATAGCCCTCCATGAACTGCCGCATCTGGCTGCCCAAAAGGCCGCGCTGTTTGGTGGCCTCAAGTATCTCTTCAACGGTGATGGCCTTGGATTGTTCAAACACCTCGCGCAATGCTGGTTCCAGCAAAGCAAGTTTTGTCGCCGGCAAGGCGCCAAACGCCCCGCGCACCCCCATCCACCATATGGTTCTGAACGTGGCGGCAGGGTCAGCAAAGCCAGGGTCAACTTCCACCACCTTGGCTCCTGCCTCGCGCAGGGTGGCAACGGCAGCTTTCACCAGCCGCGCCACATCCGGCTCCACCGCTACGTCAAAGCCCAGCTTGGGTGAGTAGGCAAAACGCATGCCTTTGACCCCGTTCCCAAGCTTCTTCACATAGTCGGCATCATCAAAAGGCAGCGCATGCCAATCGCGGGCATCGGGCTGGGCCATGGCATTCAGCATCAAGGCTGAATCTCCCACGCTGCGCGTCATCGGGCCGATATGGGCAACTGTACCGAAAGGCGAAAGCGGCCAGGCCGGCACCCGGCCAAAGCTGGGCTTGAGGCCATAGACACCTGTGAACCCGGCTGGAATGCGCACCGAGCCGCCGCCATCTGTGCCAAGGGCCAGCGGCGCATAACCGGCGGCCAAGCCCGCCGATGAGCCGCCCGAAGAGCCGCCCGGCGTCTTCGCCAAATTCCAAGGATTGCGGGTAATTCCGGTGAGTGGCGAATCCGTGACACCCTTCCAGCCAAACTCCGGTGTGGTGGTCATGCCCAAAAACACAGTTCCCGCTTCGCGCAGCCGGGCCACGCTGGGTGCGTCGTGTTCCCAGGCCTGGTTGCGATCCACTGTCTTGGAGCCACGCAACGTGGGCCAGCCTTTGACCAGAAGAATGTCCTTGATCAGCAGGGGCACCCCGTCCAAAGGCCCGCGCGCCTCGCCCTTGCGCCAGCGTTTCTCTGAGGCCCTGGCCAAGCTCAGCGCGGTCTTTTCATCCACAAGACTCATGGCATTGACCTTGCCATCCTGGCGCGCAACCTGTGCGAGGCAGGCCTTCGCCACTTCTACCGGAGAGGCTTTTCCAGCCTTGAAAAGCTTGGCCAGCTTTGTGGCAGACAGCCAATTCAAGTCATCAGACATTCACAACAAGCTCCCGATTTTGCCCCAATTGCAGAAAAACCTGGCCACAATGATGGGCGAAAAAGCCACCATAGACAAACATAAACACCAGATGAACGGCGTCTTCAGCAATGGTTCCAACTCAGTTTCATAAGGTCCTCCCAACATCAATTCGGGAGACACGCAAAATGATCCGCTACACCCTTTTCCTGGCCACCATCCTCGGCACCGCCGCCACCGCTGTGGCCAGCGTCATGCCCGCCAGCCACATTCTGGTGGACGACCCTACCGCGGTGACAGTGGTATACAAGACTGAGCTGGCCACCATCGCCCCGCATCACACCGTTCTTGTCAAATGCGCCGTGGAGGATTGCTCC
The DNA here is from genome assembly GCA_028868695.1 of Alphaproteobacteria bacterium. Taxonomy (GTDB): domain Bacteria; phylum Pseudomonadota; class Alphaproteobacteria; order Rhizobiales; family Aestuariivirgaceae; genus Aestuariivirga. The sequence continues at coordinate 10,701 of JAGWTZ010000054.1, forward strand.
GACACCCCGCAATGAACCCCTGCCTCCGGTCAGTCAGCCCCTGCCGGAGGTGCGCAGGTCACCGCAGCCCAAAAGCTGCGCCCTGCGCTCGGAACCGGGCTCTGAAGAGAACCTGAACGGCCTGTCCTGCCCCAACCCCTCTCGGACCCCCGTTTCCTCTTCATCCCGGTTCCTTTTTTATTGTCAGCGGTCCCCTGCAAAGTTCCGCCCCGTAAAAGCCCTGGATCTCCCACCAGGGCTTTTTACGATTCCCTAACACAACCAATGATAGCGGTATTGGATATGCAGTATTTTTGATTGTGCTGCATTGACATGAATGACGGGCAATCGGGCAATGCGAAGAATATTGGGAGTTTGGGCGGCACTCGCCGCGATCAGCACGGCCGCGTCTGGCGCCGGAGAACTGGCACCCTTAGGCTCAGGAGTAGGCAAAATCGTTGAGACCGTTGAAGCCTATCTTTCCCGGCTCGGCGCGAAGGCTGGAGTGCCGGACATGGACGACACCCGTGGCCGCATCGTGACCTACTATCCCAATATCAGCGACATCACCGTGCGCCACGAAGGCACTTCGACAGTGGCGGAAGCAGACTTCATTGATGACCAGGGAAAGCCCAGCAAGGGCCAGTTCCTGATTCTCGGCGCTCCGCTCAACCCACGGGTTGCCGATCTCAGCTTCCATCCGGTGCAACTGCCAGCCTATGCGATCATCCGGCGCCAGGTCAGTGCCACTCTCGGCTGCGGCGACAAGCCCTGTGAGTAGGCGCCGCTAGCGCCCGGCGGCAACAGCAATGAATTGAAAATGAACAGCGCGTTCAGTGCTGGTTCGGCACGGCCTTTCTAATGTGTTCCCAAGTTCAACGATGAAACCAGGGAGCACAAGATGAAAACGGCCTTCACCACCCTCATCCTTTCCATCTTGTTCCTGTCTGCGGGCGCTTTTGCCAGCATCCAGCAGCCTGCCAGCGCTGGTCATTCATCCTTTTCCGGTTTCAGCGTGGCTTACAAAACCGACTGAAGCCAATGCCTTCGCGGCTCTCGGGCGGCGAATGCAGCAGGCGCAACCAGGCCAGATAACGCCCCCTCTCTCGGTCTGGTTGCGCCTCTGCAGATTCATGCTAGCCTGCTGTTTCAACCACTGGGGGAAATATGCGCTCATTCAGGTTCATTGTTGCGGCCACCGCCGCCACCCTGCTTTCGACACCGGCTTTGGCCGATGCCATTGAAGGAAACTGGAAACGGCCAAACGGAATCATTGTGAGGTTTGCAGCCTGCGGTGAAGGGTTCTGCGCCACAGCCATGACTGGCCCGCATGCGGGCGGCCATGCTGGAAAGCTCTCGCCTGATGGCGCCGGCAAATACATTGGCTCGCTCACGGATCTTGAAAACAACAAGACTTATTCCGGCAAAGGCAGCATTTCCGGCAGCACATTGACGGTGACGGGTTGCGTGCTCGGCGGCCTGTTCTGCCGCAGCGAAGCCTGGGCGCGGCAATAGGCGAAGTGGCCGGAAATGCCCGCCTTTTCACAGCCCTGAATAAGGTCTTGGAATCTCGGGAGGCATTGTGTAGGCAAGCCCAAATCAGGGTTTCCCAGACATGCCAAAAAGAACAGACATCAAGTCCATCCTCATCATCGGGGCTGGGCCGATCATTATCGGCCAGGCCTGCGAATTCGATTATTCCGGAACGCAAGCCTGCAAGGCGCTGAAGGAGGAAGGCTATCGCGTCATCCTGGTGAATTCCAATCCCGCCACCATCATGACCGACCCGGACCTGGCCGATGCCACCTACATCGAGCCGATCACACCCGAAGTGGTGGCAAAGATCATTGAAAAAGAGCGCCCGGACGCCGTTTTGCCCACCATGGGCGGCCAGACCGCGCTGAACACCGCGCTGTCCCTCAACAAGATGGGCGTGCTCGACAAATTCAACGTGGAGCTGATCGGCGCCAAGGCCGAAGCCATCGACAAAGCCGAAGACCGCGAGTTGTTCCGCGAGGCCATGAAGAAGATCGGCCTCGACACGCCCAAGTCGCGCCTCGCCAATGCCTCCGCCGCAAAGGATGCCGACAAGGAAGCCTATGTCCGTGAGCGTGACGCCGCCGCTGACATGGAAGCCTTCGAGCGCAAATGGGCCGAAGGCGAAGCCGAACGTCAAAAGAACTATCGCCAGCGCGCCATGGTCGAGGCTTTCGAGGCCATGCTCGACGTCGGCCTTCCCTGCATCATCCGCCCCTCTTTCACGCTGGGCGGCACAGGCGGCGGCATTGCCTATAACCGCGAGGAATTTTTCGACATCGTCGAAAAAGGCCTCGATGCCTCGCCCACCGCAGAAGTGCTGATTGAAGAAAGCGTTCTCGGCTGGAAGGAATATGAAATGGAAGTGGTCCGCGACAAGGCGGACAATTGCATCATCGTATGTTCCATCGAAAACATCGACCCAATGGGTGTTCACACCGGTGACTCGATCACCGTGGCCCCGGCGCTCACCCTCACCGACAAAGAATACCAGATCATGCGCAACGCCTCGATTGCGGTGCTGCGTGAGATTGGCATCGAAACTGGCGGCTCCAACGTGCAGTTCGGCGTGAACCCGGCGGATGGCCGCCTGGTGGTCATTGAGATGAACCCGCGCGTGTCGCGCTCTTCGGCGCTGGCCTCAAAGGCGACCGGCTTCCCCATTGCCAAGGTCGCCGCCAAGCTGGCCGTTGGCTACACGCTCGACGAACTTGCCAATGACATCACCGGCGGCGCAACGCCCGCAAGCTTCGAGCCCACCATCGACTATGTTGTGACGAAGATTCCGCGCTTCGCCTTCGAGAAGTTCCCCGGCGCCCAGCCGCTGCTTACCACTGCCATGAAGTCGGTCGGTGAAGTCATGGCCATCGGCCGCACCTTCCAGGAATCTGTGCAGAAAGCCCTGCGCGGGCTGGAGACCGGCCTCTCCGGCTTCGATGAAGTGAAGATCGAGCACATGGGCGAAGGTGATGACCGCAACGCCATCAAGGCTGCCCTCGCCACGCCCACACCTGACCGTCTCCTCAAGATTGCCCAGGCCATTCGCCATGGCACGACAGTCGACCAGATCTTCGCGGCCTGCAAATATGAGCCTTGGTTCCTGCGCCAGATCGAAGAGATCGTGCAGATGGAAAATCGAATCCAGAACAATGGCTTGCCGACAGACGCTCAGAATCTGCGCAAACTGAAGGCCATGGGTTTCTCCGACAAGCGCCTTGCGAAGCTGGCAGGCATCACCGAGGCGCGCGTGGCTGCACACCGCAAGAAGCTGAAGGTGCATCCGGTGTTCAAGCGCATCGACACCTGCGCTGCAGAATTCGCCTCGCCCACCGCTTACATGTATTCGACTTACGAAACCGGGCTCGCGGGTGATGCCGGCAACGAAGCCAAGCCTTCGCAAAAGCAGAAGATCATCATTCTCGGTGGCGGGCCGAACCGCATCGGCCAAGGCATAGAGTTTGACTATTGCTGCTGCCATGCCTGCTTCGCGCTCCATGACGCCGGCTATGAATCAATCATGGTCAACTGCAACCCCGAAACGGTAAGCACCGACTATGACACGTCCGACCGCCTCTATTTCGAGCCTTTGACCGCTGAGGATGTGCTTGAAATCATCCGCACCGAACAGTCTCAAGGCACCTTGAAAGGCGTGATCGTGCAGTTCGGCGGACAGACACCGCTCAAGCTGGCCGCCGCCCTCGAAGCCGCCGGCGTGCCCATTCTGGGCACCACACCGGATGCAATCGACCTCGCCGAAGACCGCGACCGTTTCGCAAAGCTGGTCAAGAAGCTGAAGCTCGCTCAGCCAGAAAACGGCATTGCCCATTCCGGCGCCGAAGCCAAGAAGATCGCCAAGCGCATCGGCTTCCCCGTGGTCATCCGCCCTTCCTATGTGCTTGGCGGCCGTGCCATGGAAATCGTCAAGGATGAGGTGCAGTTGCAGCGCTACATCACCGAGGCCGTGGTTGTGTCCGGAGACTCTCCGGTGCTCATCGACTCCTATCTCTCCAACGCCATTGAGGTGGATGTGGATGCGATTAGCGATGGCAAGGACGTTTTCATCGCAGGCGTGATGGAGCATATCGAGGAGGCGGGCATCCATTCCGGTGACTCGGCCTGTTCCCTGCCCCCCTATTCCCTCAAGCCAGCGGTGATTGCAGAACTTGAAGCCCAGGCGAAAAAGCTAGCGTTGGCATTGAATGTCGTGGGGCTGATGAACGTTCAATTCGCCATCAAGGATGACAAGGTCTACATTCTTGAGGTGAACCCGCGCGCTTCGCGCACCGTTCCGTTTGTGGCCAAGGTAGTCGGCCTGCCTGTGGCCAAGATCGCCTCGCGCGTCATGGCTGGGGAGAAACTTGCCAGCTTCAACCTGAAGCCAAGGAAGTTGGCGCATGTTGCGGTGAAAGAAGCTGTCTTCCCGTTCAACCGCTTCCCCGGTGTTGATGCCCTGCTTGGCCCGGAAATGCGCTCGACAGGCGAGGTGATGGGCCTGGACAGCAACTACGACATGGCCTTCGCCAAGTCTCAGCTGGGTGCTGGCATGCGCATTCCCGTGTCAGGCACGGTATTTGTTTCGGTCAAGGAATCCGACCGGCCCAAGATCCTGCCCTCGGTTAAAAAGCTGGCCGAACTCGGCTTCACCATCAAGGCCACTGGCGGAAACCATGCTTATCTCGAAAGCAAGGGCGTTGCTTCCGGCCGGATCAACAAGGTGCTTGAGGGCCGCCCCCATGTGGTGGACGCCATCAAGAACGGTGATATCGCGCTGGTACTCAACACCACGGAAACCCGCTCGTCGGAATCCGATTCAAAATCCATCCGGCAAACAGCGGTAATGCAGAAGGTGCCCTATTACACCACCTTGCCCGGCATCATTTCGGCGGTGAAAGCCATTGCCGCAAGGAAGGCCAACACCATCGAAGTCAAGCCTCTGCAGGATTATTTCCGCTAAACCAGCCACCCTTGCAAAATCAGGCGTTTTGGTTCACATTAGGCAATGCCCGGCTGGAATGAACCCCATGCCGGGCTGATTTCATTATGAGGCGAAGCCTTTGTCCTGACCCTTGGGCCAGTGGGAAAGCTTTGTGCAAGAAGGTTGTTTGAAATGGTCGAAAAGGTTCCAATGACGGAGGAAGGCTTCACCACCATGCAGGATGAGGTGAAGCATCTGAAGCAGGAAGAGCGCCCGCGCATCATCCGCGCCATTGAAGAGGCGCGCGCCCATGGCGACCTTTCGGAAAATGCAGAATATCACGCCGCCAAGGAAGCCCAGGGCTGGAACGAAACCCGCATCTCGGAGCTTGAAGACAAGCTTTCCCGCGCTGAAGTGATTGACCCTTCCAAGCTGTCTGGCGACACAGTGAAGTTCGGCGCCAAGCTCATCCTGATTGATGAGGATACCGAAGCCGAAGTGAAATACCAGATCGTCGGTGACTTCGAGGCCGACGTGAAAAAGGGCCGCATCTCAATCTCATCTCCCATTGCCCGCGCCCTTATCGGCAAGAAGCAGGGTGACAGTGTTGAGGTCAACACCCCCGGCGGTGGCAAAAGCTACGAGATCAAGAAAGTGGCCTGGAAATAACCCGCCAGCCCTAAATCCATCACCACACTATCCACGGAGCATAAAGATGTCCTTCTCGCGCGTCAGCCTCGCCGCATTGATTTTCGCAATCAGCTTGCTGCCGGCACCAGCTGCCCACGCCGATGACACCCAGGATTCCAAATGGGGCGCCATCGCCATCGACACCAAGAAAGCCGAAAAGGCCCCCTACTATGGCGTGGGCGGCGATGACACCGAAGATGCGGCTTCAGAGACGGCCATGAAGAACTGCAAGGAAGCCGGCGGCGAACAGTGCAAGACCATTGTGACTTATGAGGCCTGCGGCGCGCTGGCCGTAGATGGCAAGGGAACGGCCGGTTGGGGCAAGGCCCCCACCAAGAAGGATGCCGAAATGCAGGCGCTCAGCGGCTGCAAGGAAGACGCATGCCAGATCGTCGTCTCCGACTGCAACACTGGCAACTGAGTTCTACTTCAGCTTCGACAAGAATCCCGCGAAACGCATTAGACCTTCCGGCCATGGCCCATGGCCGGAGTCGGCGTTGATGTGCCCGGCCTCCCCCGCTTCGACCAATTGCGAGCCCCAGGCGAGCGCAAGATCGGCGGATTGTTCCATGGTTGAGTGCGGGTCATTGCTGCTGGCCACGAAGATCGAGGGAAACGGCAGGGGCTCGCGGGGGATGGCTTGAAACCTGGCGTCAATGCCGGGAAGCGCAGCAAGCGATTCAGGTGAAGGCGGCACGACGAGAAATGCCCCGCGCAACCGCTCGGTCAATCCACGTGCGCTTAGCTGCGGCACGGCATGGGCAATCAGCGTGCAGCCTGCCGAATGCGCCACGAACACCACAGGCTTGCTGGCCGCCGCAACCGCATCCACCAATGCGGCAATAGCCTTGTCCAGAGAGCCATAGAGCCAGTCTTCCTGCTCTACTAATCTTGCGGTCAGCAATTTGGCGACCAGACGGCTCTGCCAATGGTCAGGGCCGGAGCCTGTATGTCCGGCGATCACCAGAATGTCGGTGTCCGATGATTTCATAGCGCCCTCGCAATTTTCTTTGTGCCCCACAACAGCAAGCCGGCCACGAGCCCCCAGAAGGCGGCACCGATGCCAAACATGCTGAAGCCTGATGCCGTCACCAGGAAAGTGACGGCGGCGGCTTCAAGGTCTTTCGGCTCTTTCAACATGGCCACCAACGCGCCCACCAGTGGGCCGAACAGCGCCAGCCCGGCAATCGCCAAAATGAGATCATGCGGCATGGCGCCCAGCAGCTTCACAAAGCCCGCCGCTGCGAGGCCGATGATGACGTAAAAAATCACATAGGGCAGCGAAACCTTCCAGCGCCGGGAGGGGTCGGGGTGGGCGTCAGGGCCGGTGGCCAGAGAGGCGGTGATCGCCGCCATGTTGACTTGCGGCCCGGCGAAGGGAGACATCACCAGCGAGGCAAGCCCGGTGGTGACCAGCGCCGCCCCCACCGGGGGCTGATAGCCCGAGGCGCGCATCACCGCGAAACCGGGAAGGTTTTGCGACGCCATCGTGACCATGTAGAGCGGCACGCCGAAGCTAACCGCCACGCCCCAGGAAAATTGCGGCATGTCGAAGGTCAGCCGCGTGAAGGCGAAGGCAAAACCATCCAGCTTCAGCGCACCGGAAACCGCCGCCAGAACCAGCCCCAACACCACAACAACCGGCACCGCATAAAGCGGTTTCCATTGGCGCATGGCGAAAAACGCGATGATGAGCGGCACCACCTGGCCCGGCAGGGCGGAAGCGGCGGCGGGCACCTTGAGCACATAGGCCACCAGCACGCCGGCCAGCATGGCCGAGGCGATGGCGGGGGGCAGATGTTCGATGGCGTCCTCCACCGGCTTGATCAGCCCCGTCACCACCATCAGCGCGCCCGCCACGGCGAAGGCCCCCAAAGCCGCGGGATAGCTGATCCCCGCCGCCGACGTGGCCAGCAGCGCCGCACCGGGGGTGGACCAGGCGATGATCAGGGGCATCTTGAAGCGCCAGGAGAGAAGCAGCGTCAGCCCGCCCATGGCATAGCACAGGGCGGCGGCCCAGCTCGCCTGCTGCGCCTCGGTGGCACCCACAGCCTGCGCCGCCTGCATCACCACCAGGATGGTCGAGGCAAAGCCCACCACCACCGCAGCCAGCGCCGCGGCGGTGAGAGAGGCCCAATGCTTCTCACCGGCAAACACACCGCTCATAGCAGCGGCACCTCCGGCTCCTGTTTTGCGACGTGGAGGATGAGGGAGGTTTTGACACTCTCCACATTCGGCGCCTTGGAGAGGGCCCCCATCAGGAAGCTCTGGATCGACTGCACGTCGCGGCCCACGCATTTGAGCACGAAATCCGCCACGCCGGAGACGGCATAGCACTCGCGCACAATGGGCCAGCCCGCCACGCGGCGCTCAAAATCACGCATCTCGGGCTCAGCCTGGCTCTTGAGGCCAACGAGCGCGATCACCTGCGCGCCGTAACCCAGCTTCTCGCCCGCCAGCTGGGCGCGGTAGCCCGTCACATAGCCTGCCTGCTCCAGCGCCTGCACCCGGCGCAGCGTGGGCGGCGGCGAAAGGCCCACGCGCCCCGCCAGTTCCACATTGGAAATGCGGCCTTCGCGCTGCAGCTCCTTGAGGATTTTCCAGTCGATGGTGTCTGGCTTGCCGAACTTGTCCATGCCCGGCCTTTAAGCAATTTTGTTTCGCGGGGAAAGAAGTATCGCTGGGGCCAGCCTGGCTTGATCTGCCGCATGGCAAAGCCGCCGCCCGATACTTAGATTGGGAGGAAGGAGTTCGCCATGCCACTCACCCTCACCCGCCGCCAGCTTCTCGCCGGCCTTGCCGCCCTGCCCGCCCTCACGCCCGCTGCCGAAGCGGCCGCACCTGATCTTCCGCTGCCGCCGCTGGTGGACCTTGAAAAGACCGGCGGCATTGCCGCCTTCACGGCGCAAAAGGCCACGCACCAGTTCTCGCCCGGCGGCCCTGCCTCGGAAAGTTATGGCTATTCCGCCAGCTTCCTTGGCCCGGTGTTCAAGGTGCGCGCCGGCACGGACATGAAGGTGCAGTTCAGGAACGCGCTGGATGTGGAAACCGCCGTGCATTGGCATGGGCTGCTGATCCCATCGGCAGTGGATGGCGGGCCGCACAACCCGGTCGCCCCCGGCGGCACGTGGGAGCCGACACTGCCCATCCGCCAGCAGGCCTGCACGGCTTGGTATCACCCGCACCCGCATGGCGACACGGCTCGGCAAGTTTACATGGGCCTTGCCGGGCTGATCTACATCGAGGACGACGCCTCCGCCGCGCTCAACCTTCCCGCCGCTTACGGCGTGAATGACTTCCCCCTTGTGCTGCAGGACAGGGACTTCGATGACCAGGGCGTGATGGTCTATGACACCAGCCCCATGGCGGTGATGCATGGCGCGCGCGGGGCGCAGGTGATTGTCAACGGCGCGCTGCAGCCGCAGGCGCAGGTGGCCAAGGGCCTGAACCGCTTGCGCCTGCTCAACGGCGCCAATGCCCGGAACTTCCAGCTGCGCTTTGCCGATGGCCGCAGCTTTGCGGTGATCGCCTCGGATGGCGGATTGCTGGAAAAGCCGGTGACTGTGGCCACGCTGGTGATCGCGCCGGGCGAGCGTTATGAAATCCTCGTGGACTTTGCCGATGGCAAGCCCGCCGCGCTGCAAACCTTCCCCGACTATAACGGCGATTTCGGAACCGGCACCATTTCCGCATTGAAGGACAGGCTGGCCGCCATGACGCATGAGGCCGAAACCATCCTGACCTTTGCGCCCGTGAAGCCAGCGCCCGCCGCAAAGCTGCCGGCCAGCCTGGCCAGCCTGCCCGCCGCCAATGCGGCCGAGGCCGTGCAGACGCGGCGCTTCCTTCTCAACCCCATGAACATGATGAACATGCCCATGATGGAAGCCGCAGGCCAGGGAGGCATGGCCAACATGAACCATTCCGGCATGATGATGCAGGGCATGATGAAAGGCATGAAGATGGCCATGCCGGGCATGGACATGAGCGGCCTTGGCATGGGCATGAAGATGGCGATCAATGACAAGAGCTTCGACATGGCGCGCATCGACGCCGAGCCGAAGCTTGGCTCAAGCGAGCTGTGGGAGCTTTCGGGCGAGGCGATGGCCCACCCCTTCCACATTCACGGCGTTCAATTCCGCGTGCTGGAGCTGGATGGCGCCGCCCCGCCGGAAGAGCAGCGCGGCTGGAAGGACACGGTTCTGGTGAACCAGAAAACCCGCCTTCTGGTGCGCTTCACCCAGACAGCCACGGCGGAAAAGCCCTTCATGTTCCACTGCCACATCCTTGAGCATGAGGACGCCGGCATGATGGCGCAATACCGCACGGTGTGATGCCGCACTTCCCCTCCCCCTTGTGGGGAGGGGCCAGGGGTGGGGGTTGCTGTGGGCCTTCCATTCATTGGCAAGAACGCATCGTCATGTGCCGGAGCAACCCCCACCCCGGCCCTCCCCACAGGGGGGAGGGAGAAGGTCCGGGCGCATGCGCTTCACCCAAACCGCCACGGCGGAAAAGCCTTTCATGTTCCACTGCCACATCCTTGAGCATGAGGACGCCGGCATGATGGCGCAATACCGCACGGTGTGATGGCGCACTTCCCCTCCCCCTTGTGGGGAGGGGTTGGGGGTGGGGGTTGCGCTGCACTTTCCACTCATCGGACAGAACGCACCGTCATGAGCCGGAGCGGCCCCCACCCCGGCCCTCCCCACAAGGGGGAGGGAGAAGGTGTGGGCGCTTGCGCTTCGGCTTGCCGCGCAGGTCGGCAAACTCGCGCTGCGGCGGCGGCATCAACACGCCGCGCGCCCGCCAGGGGCCATAGAGATCATCAAACTCGCCCGCCTTCCAGCGCTGGGTGAGCGCTTCATGGCTATTGCCCTCGCTGCCACGGGTTTCCTCGAAGCTGGGCTCGCCCTCGCCCCTATCGAGATGTTCTTCGTGGGAGACATGTGTGCGCTGGCAGAACAGCCCGTCATGCGCGGCCACACAGGCGCGCACGCGGCGGCAGCGCGGGCTGGGGCACAGGGGCAAGACCTCCTCGCGCCAATGTTCGCGCGGCGAAAACCCCGCCCACGGCGTGTGGGTGAGGTGCGGCTTCGGGTGTTTGGGGTCTTGCGGCGGCGGCCTCATGGCGGCCGCTTCGGCGAAAGGCCTGCCGCGCCGCTGGCGGGCGCAAGGCCCAGGCGGCGGCGCGGCAGAAAGGGCGGAGGGGAAGTTCCCGCCGCGGCTTCAAGCCTGCATATGCTGAGAGGGGGGAGTGACGTGGCCGTGAGGCTCAAAGCCTTGGCAAAGCAGCTGAATTTGCAAGCAGGGAGCATGCCTTTGCCACCCTGCCCCGCGCCGGAGAACGGCAGGCGGGGCGAAGGCCCGGCTTTCACCGGGCGAAGGCAAAGGAAACGGACACTGCGGCAAAACCCAGCTGCATGGAACGCAGCGGTTTGAGATCCGGGCCTGATATTGGGTAGCCATTCAAGGCGCTCAAGTCTTAGTGCTTGAGGTCCAGGGCCGGAGCCCCCGGAGGCGAAGGGCGCGTAACTTCCCGCCGCCTGCAGGCGCTGCTGTTGATCCCGGCAATATGAGAACGCTGTGCACATTGTTCCCCTCCTTTCCGGGATCAATGGCGCAGGCTTATAGTCCTATAGGAATAGATTGTCAAGAGGAAACCGTCTATTCGGCTGCGACCAACTGCTCGGCTAGCTCTTCCTTCGAACCATTCAAGACCAAGAAAAGCCGCCTCCCTACCCATTCCGCAACAGGAGGAGTGACTGCATTTCCAACCGCGTGATAACGCAAACTATCAATCCGATCACTTTGCTTTTCATCAAAATGTTTGGGTTTGGTCCAATCCAAAGGGAAACCCTGAACTCTCTCAACTTCGTTTGGAACAAACCGCCTTACCCTGCCTTGGGGATACCATACATAATTTCGAGACCA
>JAGWTZ010000055.1 GCA_028868695.1 Alphaproteobacteria bacterium
CTGAAGGACTTCAAGATCTACCGCTGGAACCCGGATGACGGGCAGAACCCGCACATCGACACCTATACGCTCGACATGGACAAGTGCGGGCCGATGGTGCTGGACGCGCTGATCAAGATCAAGAACGAGCAGGACCCGACGCTCACTTTCCGCCGCTCGTGCCGCGAGGGCATTTGCGGTTCCTGCGCCATGAACATTGATGGCACCAACACGCTGGCCTGCCTCAAATCCTGCGATGACGTGAAGGGCGATGTGCGCGTTTATCCGCTGCCGCACATGCCGGTGGTGAAAGACCTGGTGCCCGATCTCACGCGCTTCTACACGCAGCACCGCTCGATCGAACCCTGGCTCAAGACCACAACGCCCACGCCGCAGGCCGAATGGAAGCAAAGCCCTGAAGAGCGCGCGCTGCTGGACGGGCTTTATGAGTGCATCCTGTGCGCCTGCTGCTCCACCTCTTGCCCGAGCTATTGGTGGAACGGCGACCGTTATCTCGGCCCCGCCGTGTTGCTGCAGGCCTATCGCTGGCTGATCGACAGCCGCGATGAAGCCACGGGCGAGCGGCTGGACAACCTCGAAGACCCGTTCCGCCTCTATCGCTGCCACACCATCATGAACTGCGCCAAGGCCTGCCCGAAGGGCCTTTCGCCGGCCCGCGCCATCGCCGAAATCAAGAAGATGATGGTGGAGCGGCGGGTCTGACCCTTGGGCGAAGACCGGGACCTCGTTCTTGCCTACCGCAGTTACAGCCTGCCACGCGCCGAGGTGATCCTTGGCATGCTGACGGCTTACGGCGTTGAGGCGCAGCTGTTTGACCGCGACTTCAACGCCAACAACGGCCACCTGCTGGTGGCCACGGGCGGCTTCCGCATCATGGTTCCGGCAGAGCAATTGCGCGCCGCCAATGAATTGCTGAAGCCGTTTCACGATGCCGATGACCTGCCGGAATCGGAAGCTTTCCAGAAGCGGCCGCTGATCAATTCGCTGTGGCTCTTGCTGGCGGGCTATCTTGGCGTATGGGCGCCGGCCTGGCTGCGGCGGCGCGAGCGGTGATGATGGACAAGCCGAAACTGCACGCGCCCTATGCGGCGGACTCCAAGCCCTTCACCATCGGCCTCTCGCAACTGGATGAGGCGCAATGGCTGGAGGAGGATGCAAACCTCATTGCCTATCTCGATGAGAAGCTGAGTCTTTACAAGCGGTTGCCGCAGCAAGTTCTGGTGGAGGATGAAGGCACGCGCGAGGCGCAGGCCGAAGTGCTGGAGCTGGTCAGCGCGCATGTCCTCAAGCATTACCCCGCAGTTTACTCCCGCAATGGCAACACCATGCACATCGCTGGCCAGCGCAGCGTGCAGCTTGATGACACCGCGCTCAGCCCGCTGGCGCGCGCCGGCCTGCTCGTGCAGGAAGATCTGGTGTTGATGCGCAAGGCGGCAGATGGCTGGCGGCTGGCCGCCGCGTCGCTGTGCTTTCCCTCGGCCTGGAACCTGCTTGAGAAGTTCAGGCGGCCGCTGCATGAAATCCATGCCCCGGTGCCGGGCTTTGGCGCAGGCACGCGCAATGACGGGCTGATCACCCGCATGTTCGACAATCTTGATCCGGCGCGGCTGGTGCTGCGCTGGAACTGGTCGGTGCACAGTGACATGGCGCTGCATCACCCGCATTCCAACAGCGGGCCGGAGGCGCGTTTCGGGGCAGGCGATTTGCGCGGGCGCGTGGTGATCCGGCTGGAGCGGCAGACGCTGCGCAAGCTGCCGCACTCGGGCGACATTCTTTTCACCATCCGCATCCATCTCTACCCGCTTGAAATGGTGGCGGCGCATCCGCAAGGCGCTGTGCTGGCTGCGGCATTTGCGCAGCAGCTGCGGGCCTTGAGCGTGGTGGAAGCCGACTATAAAGGCGTGTCAGCCGAGCGTGAGCGCCTGGTGGCGCGGCTGGATGAGCTGGCGCGGGGTGCAAAGTGAAGGTTCAAGGCATGGAAAGCGCGCGCAGGGCGGCAGAAGCGGAATTGGCGGATTTGCGCCGCGCCATTGATGGCGTGGATGGCGCGCTTGTGGCGCTACTGGCGCGGCGCTTCGGCTTTGTCGAGAAGGTCGTGGCGGCGAAGCATCAGCTTGGCTTGCCTGCGGCCATCCCCACGCGGGTGGAAGAGGTGGTGGCGCGGGTGCGGGCCGAAGCCGCGGCCCAGGGCTTCCCGCCCGGCACCGCCGAAAAGCTTTGGCGGCAGCTGATCGCCGACATGATCGCCTATGAGGAAAAGGCGCTGGCCACTGCAGGCTGAGGCCCGGACAGAACCCGCCTGAACCGCCAGCCGTCTGCCGAGGCGCTGCCTGGCGCAACATTTGCAAAGTTCCCTGCAAATGTACCGTCCCGGGAAAGATATCATTAGCCACGATTTGTTCGCCGCAAATGTTGCGCTTGCATTTTCCGGTTGTGTGATACAACCTTTAGGTGCTGGGTGGCAGGAATTGCAATCATGAAGATGTTTTTGACATCAGCCCTCGCGCTTGCCCTTGCAGCCATTCCGGCACAGGCCGACAGCGCTTCGGCAAGCTTTGGCGTCTCGCTCACGGTGTTGCCCGCTGGCCGGGCCGCAGCCCTGCCTCTCAATGTGAGCTTCACGCCGCTTGCCGCGGCGATCAGCGTGCAGCGGGCGGGCTTCAGCCACATCCGCCTGATCTCACGGCTGGCCAATGTGTTCTGGTTCAGCGCCGAACGCGGCTCCGGCGGCTACCGCCTGGCGGTCAATGCGCGCGATGGCCGGGTGAGTCAGATCCTGCCGCTGACACCCTGACAATTGCTTTGAAAATGCCGCCTGACTGTTAACCAGCGAAACGGGTATTTCGCGGTTTTCCTTGGTTCTGGCCGCGGCCGGGCGCATCTTGTGGAAGCGGGGGCAGGGAAGACTGAAATGAAGACCATTCTTGTGCTGGGCCTCGCGCTGATGATGGCGCTCACCAGCCCCGCCCGTGCCGACAGCAGCTCCAGTTCGCTTGGTGTTTCCGTCACCATCTTGCCGAAGGGTGCTGCAAAGGTTCCGCTCATTCCGCTCGACTACACGCCCGTGGCCGCGGCCATCAGCGTGCAGCATGCCGGCTTCAGGCACATCCGGCTGTTCCAGCGGCGGCGCAATGTCTATTGGTTCCTGGCCGAGAAGCATGAGGTCGATTACCGCATCGCCGTCACCGTGCGGGCGGGGCGGGTTTCCAAAATCGTGCCCTACGAAATTCAATAAATTGCTGCCAAAGTCTGGTGTTGCGGCGCAATATCGCCTATAGGCGGCTGCGAATTCCCACATTCATGAGGCTCGTCCATGTCGCTCGATTCCTTCAAGTCCCGCAAGGTTCTGAAAGTCGGTTCCAAGTCCTATGTCTATTACAGCCTGAAGGCGGCGGAGAAGAATGGGCTCAAGGGCATTTCGGCGCTGCCGGCCTCGATGAAGGTGCTGCTGGAAAACCTGCTGCGCTTTGAAGATGGGCGCAGCGTGACGAAGCAGGACATCGAAGGCTTCGTCACCTGGCTTTCCAACAAGGGCAAGGGCGAGACTGAAATCGGCTTCCGCCCGGCGCGCGTGCTGATGCAGGATTTCACCGGCGTGCCCGCCGTGGTCGATCTCGCCGCGATGCGAGACGGCATGAAGACGCTGAAGGGCGAGGCCCAGAAGATCAACCCGCTGGTGCCCGTGGATCTGGTGATCGACCACTCCGTGGTGGTGGATTATTTCGGCAACAGGCAGGCGCTGGCCGCCAATGTGAAGCGCGAATATGAGCAGAATGAAGAGCGTTACAAGTTCCTGAAATGGGGGCAGGGCGCGTTTGAGAATTTCCGCGTGGTGCCGCCCGGCACCGGCATCTGCCACCAGGTGAACCTTGAATACCTGGCGCAAACCGTGTGGACCAAGACCGAGAAGAACGCCAAGGGCAAAGAGGTCGAAGTGGCCTATCCCGACACGCTGGTGGGCACCGACAGCCACACCACGATGGTCAACGGCCTGGGCGTTTTGGGCTGGGGTGTGGGCGGCATCGAGGCGGAAGCCGCCATGCTGGGCCAGCCGCAATCCATGCTGCTGCCGGAAGTGATCGGCTTCAAGCTCACCGGCAAACTGAAGGAAGGTGTCACGGCCACTGACCTTGTGCTGCTGGTCACCCAGATGCTGCGCAAGAAGGGCGTGGTCAACAAGTTCGTGGAATTCTATGGCGCGGGGCTGAAGCACCTGACGCTGGCCGACCGCGCCACCATCGCCAACATGGCGCCGGAATATGGCGCCACCTGTGGCTTCTTCCCCGTCGACAAAGTGACGCTGGATTACCTCAAGCTTTCCGGCCGCAAGGACAAGCGCATCAAGCTCGTCGAGAAATATTGCAAGACGCAGGGCCTGTTCGGCGTGAAGGATGAGCCGGTGTTCACCGACACGCTGGCGCTGGACCTTTCCTCGGTTGTGCCCGCACTCGCCGGCCCCAACCGGCCGGAAAAGTTCGCGCCGCTGGACACCATCAAGTCCGGCTTCCTGGCCGCGCTTGAAGCGCCCAAGGACAAGGCCGGCTTCTCCAAGCCCGGCGAGCAGGCCAAGCGCGTGAAAGTGGAAGGCAAGAACTTCGACATCGGCCACGGCGATGTGATGATCGCCGCCATCACCTCCTGCACCAACACTTCCAACCCCTCGGTGCTGATCGGTGCTGGCCTTCTGGCCAAGAAGGCGGCGGCGCTGGGCCTCACCGCCAAGCCCTGGGTGAAAACCTCGATTGCGCCGGGCAGCCAAGTGGTCAGCGAATATCTGGCCAAGAGCGGGCTGCAGAAGGAGCTCGACAAGGTTGGCTTCTATCTCGTCGGCTATGGCTGCACGACCTGCATCGGCAATTCCGGCCCGCTGGACCCCGCCATTTCCAAGGCCATCAATGACAATGGCATCATCGGCTCGGCGGTGATCTCCGGCAACCGCAACTTCGAGGGCCGCGTGTCTCCGGACGTGCAGGCCGCCTATCTCGCCTCGCCGCCGCTGGTGGTGGCCTATGCGCTGGCGGGCTCGACGCAGGTGGACCTCACCACCGAGCCGCTGGGCACCGACCGCAAGGGCAAGCCCGTCTATCTCAAGGACATCTGGCCCACCAACAAGGAGATCGACGCCTTCATCAACAAGAACGTGAAGGCCTCGATGTTCAAGGCGCGCTATGCCGACGTGTTCAAGGGCGACAAGAACTGGCGCGCCGTTCCGGTGGCCAAGGGTGAAACCTATGCCTGGGACAACAAGAGCACCTATGTGCAGAACCCGCCTTATTTCGCAGGCATCACGCCGACGCCGAAGGCGGTGAGCAACATTGCGGGCGCGCGCATCCTCGGCCTGTTCGGCGACAAGATCACCACTGACCACATCTCACCCGCCGGTTCGATCAAGGCAGCCTCTCCGGCCGGCAAATACCTGATGGACAATGGCGTGAAGCCGATGGACTTCAACCAATATGGCACGCGCCGCGGCAACCATGAGGTGATGATGCGCGGCACCTTCGCCAACATCCGCATCAAGAACCACATGGTGCGCGAAGGCAGCCAGGGCAATGTCAAGGAAGGCGGCCTGACGCTGCACCAGCCGGACGGCACCGAAATGCCGATCTATGACGCCGCCATGAAATACGAGGCCGAGGGCGTGCCGCTTGTCGTCTTCGCCGGCGTTGAATATGGCAATGGCTCATCGCGCGATTGGGCGGCCAAGGGTACCAACCTCCTCGGCGTGCGCGCCGTGATCGCGCAGAGCTTCGAGCGCATCCACCGCTCCAACCTTGTGGGCATGGGCGTTGTGCCGCTGCAGTTCAAGGACGGCGACTCGTGGGCCAAGCTTGGCCTCACCGGCACGGAGAAGATCACCATCAACGGCCTCGCCGAGGACCTCAAGCCCCGCGCCATGCTGAAGGTGGATGTGGAGCGCGCCGATGGCTCGAAGACGAGCTTCGATGTTCTCTGCCGCATCGATACGCTTGACGAGATCGACTATTTCAAGAACGGCGGCATTTTGCAGTTCGTGCTGCGGAACATCGCCAAGGTGGCGTAACCGCCGGCTTCGCCGTTGCGGCGCGGGCCGGGTTCTTTCATCAACATGCGTCATGCCCGCGAAAGCGGGCATCTCCGTTTTGCATTGAGCCCTAGGCTTTGATCGCAAATCACGGATTCCCGCCAGCGCGGGAATGACGGCAATTGCTGGCGCGCCCGTTTGTGTTTTTCGCGGCAATCGTCTTATCTTGCTGCATGACTCACATCCACGGCACCACTGATTCCAAATTCTCCAAACTGAAAGACGCGCTCGCCTCCTGCCATGCTGATGGCATCATGCAGGGCGGCAGCGTGGCTGTTGTGCTGGATGGCAAGCCGGTGGCCGAGTTGTGGTGCGGGCAGGCGGATGCCGCGGGGCAAAAGCCCTGGGCGCGCGATACGCTGGTCAATGTCTGGTCCTGCACCAAGGGTGTTTTGGCTACGGCTGTGGCGATGGCGGTGGAGCGCGGCAGGCTGCGCCATGACATGCGCCTTGCCGAGGTGTGGCCGGAATTTGCCGCCAATGGCAAGCAAGACATCACGCTGGAACAGGTGATGACCCACCGCTCCGGCCTCAACGGCATCACGGGTGATGTGGCCGAAAACATCTATCTTGATTGGCCTCGCGCGGTGCGGGCCATTGAAGCGATGGCCCCCAACTATGTGCCGGGTACAGTGTGTGCCTATCATGCGCTGAGCATCGGCACGCTGGCGGGCGAAACCCTGCGCCGTTCAACGGGCAAGATGCCCGGCGCCTTCATCCGCGAGGAGATCGCCGGGCCGCTGGGCGCTGATTTCCATGTGGGCGTTGCCGCCGCCGATGATGCGCGCTGCGCTGAAATGATCGCGGGTGCTGGCACCTATGAGTGGGTGGAGCAGGTGTCCTCCACGCCTTATCCCCAAGGCGTTGAGAACCCGCGGCCCGATGCGCTGGCGCCCAATGCGCGGGCCTGGCGCGCGGCCGAAATTCCCGGAGCCAATGGCCATGCCACGGCGCTGGGCCTCGCCACGATCTATGGCGACCTGACACGCGCCGCGCCCAAGCTGCTCACCAAAGTGTCAATCGCCGAAGCCATACGCTCGCGCTTCAGGGGGCGTGACGCGGGCTTTGAGGATGAAACCTGCTGGGCCGCCGGTTTCCGCCTGGAAGACGCGGAGTGGAAGCCCCGCGCCTCAGGCACCACTTTCGGCCATGGCGGCTGGGGCGGCGCCTTCGGCTTTGGCGATCCTGAGGCCGGCCTCGGTTTCGCTTTCACCACCAATCACATGCTGGGCTTCGGCGAAGAGCCGGACCAAAGGCGGCAACGGCTGATCAATGCGGTTTATGATGCGGTCTGAGTGGTCGCCCGCATGAACCTCTCCCAATACAACGCCTTCTGCAAAGCGCTGCCCAGCGCCACGAATGTTGTGCAGTGGGGCGGGGCGAGTGTTTGGAAGGTGGGTGGCAAGGTGTTTGCCATCGCCTGGTTCGACAACAGCGTGGACCATGGCATCACCTTCAAGTGCTCGCCCATGAGCTTTGAGATGTTGCGCGAGGTTGAAGGCTGCCGCCCTGCGCCCTATCTCGCCTCGCGCGGCATGAAATGGATCCAGCGCACGCGCGCGGCGGGCCTGCCGGACAAAGAGCTGAAAGCCTATCTCAGGGAAAGCCACCGGCTCGTCTCGCTCGGCCTTTCGAAGAAGAAGCGCAAGGAACTGGGGCTTGAGTGAGCGGGCAATCGGCATATGCTGTGGGCAAGAACGGGGAGGAACACATGGCCTATTATGATATCGCAGTGGTGCCGGTGCCGCAGGCGAAGCTGGCGGACTACAAGAAGATGCTGAAGAAGGGTGCGGCGGCCTGGAAGCGCTGTGGCGCGCTTTCCTATGTGGAAACGCTGGGCGATGGCCTGAAGCCCGGCAAGCAAACCAGCTTCCTGCAAAGCGTCAAGGCGAAGAAGGGCGAGACCGTGGGCGTTGCCATTCTCACCTTCAAGAACAAGACGCACCGCAACCAGGTGTGGAAGAAGATGATGAAGGACCCCTTCATGTCAGGCTTCGACCCCAAGGCTGTGCCGTTTGACGCAAGGCGCATGTATTTCGGGGCCTTCAAGCCGATTGCAGGCTTCTGAGCGCGCTCAACGCAAACTTGAATCAACGCAACGTGATTGGCGCGTGCGCGGCGCTGGCCGCATAATTTGCGCATGATCACACAATTCACACGCCGCGGCGCGCTGCGCCTTGGGCTTTCCGGGCTGGTGGCCCCGGCCTTGTTGCGCACTGCCTCCGCCGCTGCCGAGGCGCCGGTTCTGGTGGAGCTGTTCACCAGCCAGGGCTGCTCTGATTGCCCGCCGGCCGACAAGCTGGCGGGCGAGCTTGCGGGCCTGCCCGGCGTGCAGGTGGTTTCGCTCAATGTCGATTACTGGGATTACCTCGGCTGGCATGACACGCTGGGCAGGCCTGAATATTCGCGCCGCCAGCAGGATTATGCGAAGGCGCGCGGTGACGGCGAGGTTTACACGCCGCAAATGGTGATCAATGGCGAGCGGCATGTGGTGGGCTCCAACCGTCCGGCGGTGGAGGCGGCCATCGCCGCGGCGCGGCTGCGGGCGGCGCAGGTTCCGGTTTCGGTTGCCACAGGCGGCGGCATGCTGGACATCAGCGTGGGCGCCCTCGCGGGTGAAAACGGCACGTTGTGGGTGATGGGCATTGCCCCGCAGGTGAATGTCACCATCGCGCGCGGCGAGAATGCCGGGGCGTCGCTGGCCTATCACAATGTGGTTCGGCGGCTGATCAGGGTGGGTTCCTGGGCCGGGGCGGCGCAAGGCTTCAAGCTGGCGGAGACGGCGCTGCGCGACGGCGAGTGCAAATCCTGCGTTGCGGTTCTGCAGCAGGGCCAGCTGGGCCGCGTGCTGGGCCTTGCCTCACTCACGCTTTCGTGATGCGCCAGAAGAATCCGTGATCGGCTTGCGGTGAACCACAAGGGCCTGTGCTTCGTTTTCCCTGCAGGCACCGGCAATCACGCAGGGCCATGACATTCAAAATCCGGAGAGATTTCCATGCGCAAACTTCTTGCAGCCTCAGCTTTGCTTGCCCTCGTTTCAACCGCCGCCCTTGCGGCGACGGACCCGATGGTGGGTGGTGCCGCGATGTATCCCACCAAGAACATCATCGAGAACGCCGTGAACTCCAAGGACCACACCACGCTGGTGGCGGCGGTGAAGGCGGCAGGCCTGGTGGACACGCTGTCGGGCGAGGGGCCGTTCACTGTTTTTGCCCCCACCAATGAAGCCTTTGCCGCGTTGCCCAAGGGCACGGTGGAAACCCTGTTGAAGCCGGAAAACAAGGCCATGCTGACCAAGATCCTCACCTGCCATGTGGTGCCGGCCAAGGCGCTGGCCTCGGATGTGATGTCCATGGTGAAGGCCGATGGCGGCATGCACAAGGTGAAAACCGTTGGCGGCTGTGAACTCACCCTCACCCTCAAGAACAAGCATGTCTATGTCACCGACGAGAAGGGTGATGTGGCCAAGGTGACCATCGCCGATGTGGTGCAATCCAATGGCGTCATCCATGTGATCAACAAGGTCCTGCTGCCGAAGTAAGTGTTTCCCCCGGGCAGCCGGGACTGGGAAGGCCCGGGCCGCAAGGTCCGGGCCTTTCGCCTTTTGCGGCTGACGGTTTTGGCCTGCCGCGCTTCGCAAGTGGTGGAAATCCGCGCTTGAGGCAGGCTATACTGCGCTGCACCCGGTGAAGGAGATCCGATGAAGAAGATTTATGACAACGCCGACAAGGCGCTGGAAGGGCTGTTGTTTGACGGCATGCTGATTGCCTCGGGCGGCTTTGGCCTGTGCGGCATTCCTGAATTGCTGATCGCCGGCATCAAGCGGGCGGGCACCAAGCAGCTCACCATCGCCTCCAACAATGCAGGCGTGGATGGCTTCGGCCTGGGGCAATTGCTGGAAACCCGCCAGGTGAAGAAGATGATCTCCTCCTATGTGGGCGAGAATGCCGAATTCATGCGCCAGTATCTGGCCAAGGAGCTTGAGGTGGAATTCAACCCGCAAGGCACGCTGGCCGAGCGCATGCGGGCGGGCGGGGCGGGCATTGCCGGCTTCTACACCCGCACCGGCGTTGGCACGCTGATTGCCGAGGGCAAGGAAACCAAGGAGTTTGGCGGCAAGACTTATGTGCTGGAGCAGGGGCTGGTGGCTGATCTTTCCATCGTGAAGGCCTGGAAGGCCGACCCCTCGGGCAATCTCGTGTTCCGCAAGACGGCGCGGAACTTCAACCCGCCTGCTGCAACCTGCGGCAAGGTGTGCGTGGTGGAAGTGGAAGAAATCGTGCCACTGGGCTCGCTGGACCCGGACACCATTCACCTGCCGGGCGTCTATGTGCACCGGATCATCCAGGGCCAGCATGAAAAGCGCATCGAACAGCGCACCGTGCGCAAGAAGGAGACTGCATAATGGGGTGGGACCGGAACCAAATGGCGGCGCGCGCCGCGAAGGAATTGCAGGACGGCTGGTATGTCAACCTCGGCATCGGCATTCCCACCCTGGTGGCCAACTACATTCCGGCCGGCGTGTCGGTCACGCTGCAATCGGAAAACGGCATGCTGGGCATGGGGCCTTTCCCCTTCGAGGGCGAGGAAGACGCTGACCTGATCAACGCCGGCAAGCAGACGGTGACGACATTGCCGCAAACCGCGTTTTTTGACTCGGCGCAAAGCTTCGCGATGATCCGCGGCGGCAAGATCAACATGGCCATCCTTGGCGCCATGGAAGTGTCCGAACAGGGCGACATCGCCAACTGGATGATCCCCGGCAAGCTGGTCAAGGGCATGGGCGGAGCGATGGACCTTGTGGCGGGCGTGGGGCGCGTGGTGGTGGTGATGGAGCACACCAACAAGGCGGGCGAAAGCAAGGTTCTGCCCAAGTGCGAGCTGCCGCTCACCGGCAAGGGTGTTGTGAACCGCATCATCTCTGATCTTGGCGTGCTGGATGTTGTGCCCGGCGGCCTGAAGATCGTGGAATGCGCGCCGGGTGTTTCAGAGGACGACATCCGCAAGGCCACCAAGGCGAAAATTGTGGGCTGAGCCGCGCCCAAGCCTAAAATTTGTTTCATGTGCCAGCCCGCGATGTGCATTGCGGGCTGGCATTTTTTGTTTCGCGTGCTGCGAAAACGGCAGCGCCCTCAGTGGGTTCCCGGCTTCGGCTGGCGGTGCATCGGCCGCATGACACCGGCCTTCCGCCTGCCCGCGTCACAATAATGTGAAAGGCCCGGCTGCCGGAATTTCAGCGGCGATCCCGCGGTATTCTCTGCGGAACTTCACCCCATCCGATGGAGAGAGCAATGACACTCACACGCCGTGCCTTCACAACCACTGCCTTGTTGAGCGGCGCCTCGGCGCTGGCGGGCCGCTGGGGCAGCACTGCCGCCGCTGCCGCGCAAGTGACTCAAGACCCCGCCACACCACTGGCGCAGTACAAGGTGGGCGATGCCACGATCAGCGCCATCTATGACGGCGTGTGGGAGCGGCCCTATATGGCCAATGTCATCGCCAATGCCTCGGTGGAAGATGTGAAGGCAGCACTCGGCAAGGCCAAACTGCCGGATGCCTTCCTCACTTTGCCCTTCACGGTTTCGGTGATCAGTTCCGGCGATCAACTCATCCTCTGTGATGCCGGAACCGGCGGGCAGGTGGTGCCCACCGCGGGGCA
Organism: Alphaproteobacteria bacterium; assembly: GCA_028868695.1. GTDB lineage: Bacteria > Pseudomonadota > Alphaproteobacteria > Rhizobiales > Aestuariivirgaceae > Aestuariivirga. The sequence continues at coordinate 11,724 of JAGWTZ010000055.1, forward strand.
TTTCATGGAGAACTTCAAGGCGGCGGGCTTTGATGCCGCCAAGGTGACGAAGATCCTCATCTCCCACTGCCACCCGGATCACATCTACGGCCTGATGGAAAAGGGCAGCAATGCGCCCGTGTTTCCCAATGCTGAAATCATGATCTCTGACGCCGAATACAAGTGGTGGACCGACCCTGCCGTGTTCAACAAGCTGCCGGAAGACCGCAAGCCGCTGGCGCAGCGCATCCAGGCGGTGTTCCCCACCTGGAAGAACATCACGCAGGTTTCCGGCGAAAAGGAAGTGGCGCCGGGTGTCAGCTTCGTCGAGGCACCCGGCCACACGCCGGGGCACCGCGCCTTCCTTCTGGCCTCGGGCAACGCCCAGCACATGTTCAGCAATGACACGATGTACATGCCGGCGCTGAATGTGGCGCATCCCGATTGGCTGGGCGCCTTTGACCAGGACGCCGCAACCGCCGTGGCCTCGCGCCGCAAGATGATGGACAGGCTGGCCGCTGATGGCATTGCGGTGAGCGGCTATCACTTCCCGTTCCCGGCCTATGGCAAGATCGCCAAGGATGGCGCGGATTATGTTCTGACTGTTGAAAAGGCTTGAGGTGCAAAGATGATGAGGAAGATTGCCGGAAGGATTGCAGTGGCGGTGGTGGCTGGCGTGCTGGCGCTGCCCGCCCTGGCGGTGGACAATGCCGCCACACAGGACAAGCCGGACTTGGCCCCGGCCCGCGCGAAGATAGACGCCAATGACTTTGCCGGGGCCATCGGGCTGCTCACCCCGCTGCTCACCAAATACCAGGACCCGGATGTCTATAACCTGCTGGGCTTCAGCTACCGGAAGAGCGGCGACCAGAAGCAGGCGGCCACCTTCTACCAGAAGGCCCTGGACACCGACCCCAACTTCAAGCCCACGCTGGAATACCAGGGTGAGATGTTCCTGATGCAGGGCAACATGGATGGGGCCAAGGCCAATCTGGCCAAGCTTGCCACGCTGTGCCCCTCCGGCTGCGAGGAGAAGGATGATCTCGAAAAGGCCATTGCCGCCGGCGCGCCGGTGAATTGAGGGGGCTGGTTCAGTTGCCCAGCACGCGCCGCAGGTTCTGCGCGTGCACCTCCTCATAGGGCGCGAAATAGTTCACCCAGCCCATCTCCAGCGGGCCGGCGATCAATTCGTGCAAGGGCTTGGCGCGCAGGGCCGCATCCGTGCGGCAGCGCATCAGGGTGCGGATATATTGCCCCTGGGCCTTGATCAGGCCCTTGCCATAGCCGCCCACGGCGATGATCTCGGGGTCGCCATGGTTGGGGAAGATGAATTGCGGATTCAGCGCCCACAGCCTGTCGAGGTCGCGCAGGTGGGTTTCGAAGTGCTCCGGCTCGCCCACATAGGTGACTGTGTCCTCCATCGTGTCGCCCGCCAGCAGAAGGCCTTCCTCGGCGCACCAGACCAGGGCTGCGTCATCGGAATGGATGTTGGCCTCAATGAACTTCAGCTTGCGGCGGCCCAGCGTGAATTCCATTTCACCTTCAAAGGTTCGTGTGGGCAGGATCAGTGGCTTGATGGCGGGCGGGCCGTGGAAGCTGCCATCCTCAATGCCCGCCTTGTGGGCGGAGAGGTGCTGGGAAGTTTTCCGTGTACTGATGATTTCGCAACCGGCGAAGGCTTCTGTGCCCGCCACATGGTCAAGATGCCAGTGGCTGAGCAGAACGGTGATTTCAGTGATGCCGCGCCGCGCCAGATCGGCGCGGATGAATTTGGCATGTTCAACCGATACATGCGTATCATAGACCAACGCCTTGTTTTCAGACTCTAAAACATAGCTGGCGATGCCCAGTGAAATGGCGCCGTCATCCACCCAGTTGGGGCCCGGCATGAAGCGGTAATCCGGAACGCGGCCGTCATAATAGGCAATGACGCCGGGGGCGCATTCAAGAATGCGAAGGTGTTTCACAGCAGGTCCATTTGCGGCTTTGGCTTGGCGGGCGGCGGCGGCTTGCTGCCGCGGGCGATGGTGGTTTTCTCCATCGTCCAATAGTCGTCAGGCGGGGCGGTGAGAAGGTCTTCCACTTTTTCATCCTTGGAAAGCCAGCGGGCAAAATCCTCCGGCATGATCACCACGGGCGAGCGGTCATGGATGGCCAGCACGGGCTGGTTTGGCGTGGTGGTCAGCATCGCGGCGGATTCCAGCTCGCTGCCGTCCGGAGCTGTCCAATGTTCCCAGATGCCGCCGAAGGCAAACAGGCTTTCGCCGGGGCGGTGGATGAACCAGGCCTGCTTCCTGCCCGGCACATCGCCCTGCCATTCATAGAAGCCGTCAGCGGGGATCAGGCAGCGGCGGCGGCGGATGGCGTTCTTGAAGCTGGCCTTTTCGTATACCGTTTCGCTGCGCGCGTTGATCAGCGGGCGGCCGGGCATGATTTCCCTGGCCCAGCCCGGCACGAAGCCCCAGCGCACCAGCGCGAATTCCGGCTTGCCGTCCTGCCCGGCGCGGATGATGGCGATGGGGCTGCCCGGCGTCACATAAGGCCTTGGCGGAAATTCGGCCTGCTCCCTATAATTGAACAGGTTGCGCGTTTCCTCAGACGTGCGGCGGAAGGAATAGAGCGAACACATGGGCAAAGCTTAGCGGCATGGTGGCGGTGGAACAAAGGCCAATCTTGGGGGCTTCGGCGGCGGTGTTCCGCGGGGCTTCGGTGTTGCTCATTGCGCGGGGCAGGCCGCCGGGCAAGGGGCTGTGGAGCCTGCCGGGCGGCAAGGTGGAGTTCGGCGAAAGCCTGGCGCAGGCGGCGCTGCGCGAGCTGCGGGAGGAGACGGGCCTGGCAGCCGCGCTGCGCGGCCAATGTGGCACCTATGAGATCATCAGCCCGGCTTTGCATTTCGTCATTGCCTGCCATGCCGGCCTGTGGCTGGAGGGCGAGCCGGTGGCCGCCAGTGATGCGCAGGAGGCGCGGTTTGTGCCGCTGGCCGAGGTGGCTGGCCTGGCGCTGGCGCCCAACATTGGCCGGGCCATTTCCGATGCGCGGGCCTTGCTGGGGCTTTGATTCAAAAGCCGGTTCCGGCGTTAACCTTGCCTTAAGGATTGACTCGGTTTTGGCCGTTAACCTGTTAGGTTCCAGCCACGCGCAAAAGACGCGGGTTTCCTGGGGCCATGATGCAAAAACTGCCGCATATTGAAGAAGAAGACGAGATCGAACTGCCGCCGCAGGAAGAAAAGCAGGCCGCGCTGCGCTACATCCTCGATGCCTGGGAAGAGGCGGTTTATGACGGGCTGGACCCCGACTGCATCGCCACGGCGGCAATCTTCGCGGCCCTTTCCGACCTGATCGCCACCTATGGTGAAGAGCCGGTGGCGGTGATGTGCGAACGTTTGCCCGAGCGCATCCGCGCTGGCGAATTCACCGTGGGCCGCACCAAGCAGTAAGGCCTCCGCTCAGCGGTTCACATCCACCACAACGCGGCCGCGCACCTGGCCCTCGACAATCTGTTCGGCCACGCGCGGCACATCCGAGAGGCCCACCGTGGTGGTCAGGCTGTGCAGCTTGGCCATGTCGAGATCGCGCGCCAGCCGCGCCCAGGTGGCTTCGCGCCGGGGCAGGGGTGTTGTCACCGAATTGATGCCGATGAGCCGCACACCGCGCAGGATGAATGGCGCCACCGTGGTGGGCAGGTCCATGCCCTGGGCCAGGCCGCAGGCGGCAACCGAGCCCTCTGGATGGATCATCGAGAGCACATTGGCGAGGGTGACCGAGCCCACGCTGTCTATGGCCCCGGCCCAGCGCGCCTTGGCGAGCGGCTTCACCGGGCCGTTCAATTCAGCGGCGTCCACCACGCTTGCGGCGCCAAGGCTTTTGAGGAATTCCGCCTCACCCAAGCGCCGCGTGCTGGCGGCCACCTTGTAGCCCAGCCTGGCCAGCAGCAGCACGGCAACCGAGCCCACGCCGCCGGCAGCGCCGGTCACCAGCACTTCGCCTGATTCAGGCTTCACGCCCTGTTCCTCCAGCGCCATGACGCAGAGCATGGAGGTATAGCCCGCCACGCCCACGGCCATGGCATCCTCAGGCTTCCAGCCTTTGGGCAATGGCACCAGCCAATCGCCCTTGACGCGCGCCACCTGGGCAAAGCCACCATGATGGCCTTCGCCCACGCCCCAGCCGCCCAGCACCACATCATCACCGGCCTTCCAGCGCGGGTGGGTGGAGGCTGTCACCTTGCCGGCCATGTCGATGCCGGGGATCAGCGGAAACTGGCGCACGATCGGGCCCTTGCCGGTGACGGCCAGCCCGTCCTTGTAGTTCACCGAGGAGTGCGAAACGCGGATGGTCACATCGCCGGGCATCAGCTGGTCTTCGGTCCATTGGGCAAATTCGGCCTTCTGGCCGGTTTCAGTCTTGGAGACGACAAGGGCGCGGAAGGAAGACATGTTCAAAACCTCACTGGTTCGCCGAAAGCCTTCGGCGCAATTTCACCTTGCCACATGGCGCGGTGGCCGCGCACGAAAGTGCCCACCGGCCAGCCCTGCACCTTGACGCCGTCATAGGGCGTCCAGCCGCAGCGGCTTTCAATCCATGGGTTGGTGATGGTTTCGTGGCGTTTCATGTCGACGATGGTGAAATCAGCGTCATAGCCTTCAGCAATGCGGCCTTTGCCGCGCAGGTTGAAGATGCGCTGCGGGCCGTGCGAGGTGAGATCGACAAGGCGCGCAAGGCTCAGGCGGCCCTCATTCACATGGTTGAGCATGATGGGCACCAGGGTTTGCACACCTGTCATGCCCGAAGGCGATTGCGGATAGGGCTTGGCCTTCTCCTCCAGCGTGTGGGGCGCATGGTCCGAGCCCAGCACATCGACAAGGCCGGAAGTGACTGCTTCCCACAGCGCGTCACGGTGGCGGGCATCGCGCACCGGCGGGTTCATCTGCAGCCTTGTGCCAAGGCGGGCGTAATCATCGGCGGAAAGCGTGAGGTGATGCGGCGTTACCTCCACGGTGGCGACATCGCGCGCGGCGGCCAGTAGCGGCAGTTCCTCGGCAGTAGAAATATGCAGCACATGGATGCGCTTGTTGTGCTTCTGGGCAAGGCGGATGAGCCGGGCGGTGGAGATCACTGCCGCTTCCTCATCGCGCCAGATGTGGTGCGAGGACGGGTCGCCTGCCCGCTGGAAGGAGACGCGCTCGCGCAGCCGTGCTTCATCCTCGGAATGGAAAGCCGCGCGGCGGGTGAGCTTGGCGATGATGGCCTCAAGGCCGCTTTCATCCTCCACCAGCAAATCACCTGTCGATGACCCGGCAAACACCTTGATGCCCGCCGCACCCTCCAGCGTTTCGAAATGCGGCACCAGCGAGAAGTTCTCATGCGTGCCGCCCACATAGAAAGCGAAATCGCAGAACATGCGGTGCCGCGCCCTTGCCACCTTGTCGGCCAGCGCCTCGGGCGTGGTGGTCGTCGGCTTGGTGTTGGGCATTTCAAAAACGGCGGTGACGCCACCGGCCACGGCGGCGCGGCTGCCGGTTTCAAGGTCTTCCTTGTGGGTGGCGCCGGGCTCACGGAAATGCACCTGGCTGTCGATCACGCCGGGCAGGATGTGCAGGTGGCGGCATTCCAGCACCTCGCGGGCCGGAATGTTGGAGCAATCGCCAATCCAGCTGATCCTGCCGCCTGAAACAGCGATGTCGGCTTCGGCCATGCCATTCTGGTTGACGACGGTGCCGCCCTTCAAAATAAGATCAACAGATTGTGCCACGCTCTCTCCTTGCGCAGGGGTGTTCACTCTCGTAAAACTTTGCTTCTCCCATGGCAACTCTCTCTCCATTCCCGCCTGAATCGCTGCCGCAGCGCGCCCTCATCGAACTCAAGGGCGATGGCATTTTGCCTTTTCTGCACAATATCTTGACTTGCGATGTTGAGAATTTGATTCAAGGCGGTCTGGCCTATGGCGCGCTGCTCAGCCCGCAAGGCAAAATCCTGCATGACGTGTTCATCCACAACGGCGGCGGCGCGGTGATGGTGGATTGTGACGCGGGCCAGCGCGATACGCTTGTTGCCAAGCTGAAGCTTTACCGGCTGCGCGCCAAATTCGAGATCACCCCGCGCGATGATCTTGAGGTGGTTTCCGGCGGTGAAGGCCCGGTGGACCCGCGCCATGCAGCGCTTGGGGCGCGGCGCGTCTTGCCCAAGGGCAGTGCTGCAGCAGGCCAGAACTATGACACGGCGCGCTATGCGTTGGGCATTGCCGATTCCGGTGAAATCGGGAGCGGCGCGCTGTTCCCGCACGAGGCGAACTTTGACCAGTTCGGCGCAGTGGATTTCAAGAAGGGTTGCTACATCGGGCAAGAGGTTGTCTCGCGCATGCAGCACCGCGCCACGGCGCGCAGCCGCATCCTGCCTGTGAGCCTCATTGATCAGGCGGCGGATGAACTCCGCGCTGGAGATGTGCTGCTGGGCGAAGTGCTGGGGCGGCGAGGCGGGGCCGGGCTCGCCCTCATGCGGCTGGACAGGCTGGCCGAAACGCCAAAGCCCTGGCCGGTGCAGGTGAGCAAGCCTGGCTGGGCCACATTTGAGGTGCCCGGCACATGACGGCTGTGAAGCATGAAGACGGCATCTGCCGGTGCGGCTGGTGCGGCACAGACCCGCTCTATGTCGCCTATCACGACACGGATTGGGGTGTGCCCGAATATGACAGCCGGGCACTGTTTGAAAAGCTCATTCTCGATGGCTTTCAGGCTGGCCTCTCGTGGATCACCATTTTGCGCAAGCGCGAGAATTTCCGCGCCGCCTTTGATGGCTTCCGGCCCGAGGTGATCGTGAATTACAAGCCCGCCAAGATCGAGGCGCTGATGCAGGATGCCGGCATCGTGCGCAACCGCCTCAAGATCGAGGGCACGCTGCGCAGCGCCGAAGCCTATCTCAAGATGGAGGATTTCTCGGCCTATCTGTGGGAGCAGGTGGGCGGCAAGCCAATCAACATGAACTATGATGGCCTGAGGCAGGTTCCCGCCAAGACACAGCTCACGGAGAAAATCTCCAAGGATCTGGTGAAGCGTGGCTTCAAGTTTGTCGGCCCCACCATTGTCTATGCCTTCATGCAGGCCTGCGGGCTTTACAATGATCATCTCGTCACCTGTCACCGCCACGCGGCAGTGCAGAAGCTGGTGCGGCGATGAGCGCGCGGGCCTGGCAGCGCATGCTCTCCGGCCGGCGGCTCGACCTGCTCGACCCTTCGCCGCTCGATATCGAGATTGAAGACATCGCCCATGGCCTGGCCCGCGTGGCGCGCTGGAACGGCCAGACGCAGGGTGATGCCGCCTTCAGCGTGGCGCAGCATTGCCTGCTGGTGGAAGCCGTTTTCAGTCACACGTCCAAGTCATCCACCCGCCAGCAGCGCCGCGCAGCACTTCTGCACGATGCGGCGGAATATGTGATCGGCGACATGATTTCGCCCTTCAAGGCGGCGCTGGGCGTGGATTACAAGAGTTTCGAGCACCGCCTGATGGCGGCCATTCACCTGCGCTTTGGCCTGGCGCCGCGCAATGACGAGGCGCTGGAAGCCGAGATCAAGCAGGCCGACAAGGTGGCAGCCTATCTTGAAGCCACGCAGCTGGCGGGCTTTTCGCTGGTGGAGGCGGAGAAATTCTTTGGGCGGCCCAAGGGCCTTTCCGGCCCGGGGTTCCAGCAGTTTCTGGCGCTGAAGCCCTTGGGTGCGGTTGAGGCGAAACAGGCCTATCTTGAACGGTTTGAGGCATTGGCATGATCATTGTGTGCGGGCTGCGCCAGGCGCAGGACGAAATCAACCGGCATGGCGCCAAATCGGTGATCGGCATCCTCGGGCCGGAAACGCAGCACCCGCGCTATGAGGGCATTGACGAGGCGCGGCACCTGCGCCTCTCCTTCAATGACATCAACATGGAAACCGAAGGGCTGGTGGGCGCTTCGGTGCGCGATGCGCAGCGGCTGGTGGATTTCATCCAGGGCTGGGACCGCAAAGCGCCGATGGTCATCCACTGCTGGGCCGGCATCAGCCGCTCCACCGCCACGGCCTTTGCCACGCTGTGCGTGCTGCGTCCCAAGGCGGATGAAATGGCGGTGGCGCAGGAGCTGCGCGCCGCCTCGCCCTCGGCCACGCCGAACCGGATGATCACGCAGCAGGTGGATGTTTTGCTGGGCCGCAATGGCCGCATGCTGCGCGCCGTTGAAAGCATCGGCCGCGGCGAGAATGCCTATGAAGGCACGCCCTTTGTGATGAAGGTGTGAGGCGCGGAAAACCCTTCCCCGAACGCGGAGAAGGGGCGGGATCAGCCCTGGTTGCGCTGGGCGTAGAAGATGTGATGGCCGATGCGGATCAGCCGTTTCATGGTGCGCGACCATCGCGGCGTCACATAATCGGCGTGATAGTTCACGGCGTTGCCAAGCATTGAAATGGCCGGGTCATTGTTGATGGCGCGCTCGGCGATCATCTTGGCATGGGCCCAGGCCTCGGGGGATTTCACGTCATCCGGCAGGCCGTCACAGGCGAAGGAGAACTGGCAGGAATTGCGGCTGCCGGAGCCTTGATAGACCACGCCGCAGATCGTCTTGGGGAAATCGGGCGATTTCACGCGGTTGAGGATGACCTTGGCAACAGCCAGCTGGCCGATGTCAGACTCGGAACGGGATTCAAAATAGACGGCACGGGCGAGGCAGTTTTCCTCGGCGAGGCGCACGCGGCGCTGGGCCACGATCTGCTGCTTCTGGGCCGGAGCGACTGAGGCGGAAACGGTGGGCAGGGCAGGGTTGGAAACAATGCGCTTCACCGCCGGGGCGGGGGTGTTGTCCTCGTTCTGGAGGTCAACCGAAGCGGGAATGATCTTGATGTTCTTCTGGGCGGCGGCCAGCTTGGCGAAATTGGCGGGCTTGGCCTTGGGCATCGGGGCGGCCACGGCGGGCACCACTTCGGTGGCGGGCGTCAGGTCGCCCTTGCCATCGGTGATCACCGTCTGGCGGCGCAGCGCGTCCAGGTTGATGGCGGTGAAGGACTGGCCTTCCGGCAGCAGCGAGCCCTTGGTGCTCAAGGCGCTGGTGGGGGCCACATCCATGACCATGCTGGCGAGTTCCTCGCCATCGGCATTGTGGGCGGAAGCGTTGCGGCCAATCAGGTTGCCGGCAAAGGCGAAGGCAACGATCAGCATCAGGCCGGCAACAATCATCGGCAAGTTTTCGAGGATGCGGCTGCGCGGTTGCAACGGCGCTTCATAGAGGCCGAAATCCTGCCTCATGCCCTGCCTCGATTTACGCTGGTTTTGATACAATGCTCTCAGGTCCTGTTTTCAAAGAGGGCGACGGGGCCCGAAATGCAATATACAGCTCGCGCGTTTAGCATAGGTTAACCATGCGAACAACTAAATCTAGCCGCAAATCCGCCCGGAAAAAGCGCCGATTGCTGCCTTGGTTAACGATTTGATTTGTCTAGGTTTTGCTTACAATCTTGAGGCGAGCCTGGGCCGCCGCCAGGCGGGCGATGGGCACACGGAAGGGCGAGCAGGAAATGTAGTCCAGCCCGGCCCTTTCGAAGAAGGCGATTGAGTCCGGGTCGCCGCCATGTTCACCGCAAATGCCCAGCTTCAAATCGCTGCGCCCCTTGCGGCCGCGCTCCACCGCCATCTCGATCAATTCACCCACCCCGTCCACATCCAGCGACACGAAGGGGTCACGCGGGAAAATCTGGCGGGTGGTGTATTCGCCGATGAAGCGGGCCGAGTCATCGCGGCTGATGCCATAGGTGGTCTGGGTCAGGTCATTGGTGCCGAAGGAGAAGAATTCGGCCGCTTCGGCAATGTCGGCGGCCTTCAGGGCAGCGCGGGGCAGCTCGATCATGGTGCCCACCAGATAGGTGAAATTCTGGCCGGTTTCGCGCGCCACGTCGCGGGCTACCGCATCGATGCGGGTGCGCACGGCGGAAAGCTCGCCGCGTGAAGCGACCAGCGGCACCATGATTTCGGCAATGGGCGCCTTGCCGGTCTGGGCCTGCACGCTGGCGGCGGCCTCGAAGATGGCTCTCGCCTGCATGTCAGTGATTTCGGGGTAGGAGAGCAGCAGGCGCACGCCGCGGTGGCCCAGCATCGGGTTCTGCTCGCGCAGCTCCATCACCCGCTTCTTGAAGCCGCCCAGCTCCACGCCCAGGCTCTTGGCCAGGGCCTCGATCTCCTCATTCTCGCGCGGCAG
>JAGWTZ010000007.1 GCA_028868695.1 Alphaproteobacteria bacterium
AAAGGGGCCGATGTGGCGGTATTCATCGCCGCCCGGCGGCTCCAGCTTGATCACCTCGGCGCCCAGGTCAGCCAGCAGCGCGGTGCAATAGGGGCCTGCGAGAACGCGCGTGAGATCAAGAACGCGAAAGCCGGTGAGCGGTCCATCAGCCATGGGCGGGCGCCTTCAGCTTGAGAGACGCGAGATCAGCGAGCAGGTGGCGGAGAAGCGCGCGCAGGCTTGCACATCGCACTGCATCGAAAGCCCAAGGCGCAGCTTCGGCTGCGAGATAGGCGGATTGGGCAATCTCCATCTGGATGGCGTGGACGCCATTCTGCGGCTGGCCATAATGCCGCGTGGTCCAGCCGCCGCGGAAACGGCCGTTGAGAACATGCGTGAAGGGCGAGGCCTTGGCCCGCGCCATGGCGGCAGTTTCGATTTCTGGCGCGCAGGTCTTGCCGCCATCCGTGCCGATGTTGAGCGTGGGCAGCGTGCCTTCAAACAGGAAGGGAATGCGCGAGCGGATGGAATGGCAATCATAGACGATCGCAAAACCATGCCGCGCCTTCACGCGGGCCACTTCCGCTGCGAGTGCGGCATGATAGGGCGCATGGTAGGCGGCAAGGCGGCTGGCAATGTCTTGCGGTGTTGGCTCTTCGCCGGGGTTCCAGATAGGCTGGCCATCAAAATCGGTTTGCGGGCAAAGGCCAGTGGTGTTCTGGCCGGGGTAAAGCGAGGCGCCGGCGGGGTCGCGGTTGGCGTCAATCACATAGCGGTGGAATGTGGCGCGCAGCGTGGTGGCGCCCGGCAGCAGGCCATCATAGAGCGCGTCAATGTGCCAATCGGTGTCGGCCAGCTTGCGGCCATTGGCGTTGAGGCGCGCGGCGATGTCTTGTGGCACATGGGTGCCGCCATGGGGCATGCCCAAAATCACCGGCCCATCGCCGCGGGTGACTTCAACAGCTTTCATGCGCCAAATTCCGGCAATGCAACCTGTGCCGCCGCGGCAATCGTGCCTTGCGCCACAAGCCTTGCGGCGGCTTCCAGTTCTGGCGCCACATAGCGGTCATCCACCAGGCGGGGCACATCGGCACGCAAGGCGGCGATGACACGCTGAAGGGCGGGGGACGTGGGCAGGGGGCTGCGGAACTCCACGCCCTGCGCCGCACAGAGAAGCTCAATGCCCAGGATGCGCTGCAGGTTTTCATTCATGCGGGCCAGGCGGCGGGCGCCATGGGCGGCCATTGAGACATGATCTTCCTGATTGGCGGAGGTGGGGGTGGAATCCGTCACGCAGGGCGTGGCCAGATGCTTGTTCTCGCTCATCAGCGCGGCACTGGTCACTTCGGCAATCATATAGCCGGAGTTGAGGCCGGGCTTGGGGGTGAGGAAGGCGGGCAGGTCGAAGGACAAGACCGGGTCCACCATCAAGGCAATGCGCCGCTGGGCAATGGCGCCGATTTCAGAAATGGCCAGTGCCGTCATGTCGGCGGCGAAGCCCACAGGCTCTGCATGGAAATTGCCGCCCGAGACAATTTCGCCAGTGGAGCTCAGCACCAGGGGGTTGTCGGTGGCGGCGTTGGCTTCGATTTCCAGCGTGCGGCCCGCCTGGCGCAGCACATCCATGGCCGCGCCGGTCACTTGCGGCTGGCAGCGGATGCAATAGGGGTCTTGCACGCGGCTATCACCCTCGCGGTGGCTTTCGCGGATCACCGAGCCCTCCAGCAGGGCGCGCATGGTGGCGGCTGCCTCGATCTGCCCGGCGTGGCCGCGCAGCTCGTGAATCTCCGGGTGCAGGGGCGCGGTTGATCCCATGATGGCATCGGTGGAGAGTGATGAAATCACCAAGGCGCTTTGTGCCGCTGTCCAGGCATCGAACAAACCCGCCAAGGCGAAGGCTGTGGAGAACTGCGTGCCATTGATGAAGGCGAGGCCTTCCTTGGGGCCCAAGGGAATGGGAGCAAGGCCCACTGCGGCCAAGGCTTTGGCGCCCGGCAGGCGCTGGCCCTTCACCATGGCTTCGCCTTCGCCGATGATCACTGCCGTCATGTGGGCAAGTGGCGCAAGATCGCCACTCGCACCCACCGAGCCTTGGGCAGGAACAACTGGTGTCACATCGCGGGCCAGCATTTCCTCCAGCAGCTCGATCAACTGCCAGCGCACGCCGGATGCGCCGCGGCCGAGGCTGAGCAGCTTCAAGGCCATCATCAGCCGGGTGATTGCGGCGGGGATGGGTTCGCCCACCCCGGCGCAATGCGACAGGATGAGATTGCGCTGCAGGGTGGCGGTGTCTTCCGGCGCGATGCGGATGGAAGCGAGCTTGCCGAAGCCGGTGTTGACGCCATAGACGGGTACGGCCCCATTGGCGGCATCAGCGATCACCTTGGCCGAGGCTTCGATGCGCGGCTTGGCGCTGCGGTGCAGGCGCAAGGCGCTGCCTTCACGGTAGATCCGGCGCAAGTCGGCCAAAGTCACGCTGCCGGGGGCAAGGGTCAAAATGTTCACGCAAAACTCCGGATCAGACGCTGATGCAAGGGGTTGAAGCCGATGCGATAAGAAAGCTCGGCAGGGTGGGAAACATTCCAGATGGCGAAATCGGCGGCCATGCCGGGAGCGAGTGAGCCGTGGGTGGCGAGGCCCAGGGCGCGCGCGGCATTGCAAGTGGCGCCGGCCAGCGCCTCTTCGGGCGTCAGTCGGAACAGGGTGCAGGCCATGTTCATGGCGAGCAGCAGAGAGTTCAACGGCGAAGAGCCGGGGTTCAAGTCAGTGGAAACCGCCATGGCCACGCCATGCTCGCGGAACAGGGCGATGGGCGGGGCCTGGGTTTCGCGCAAGGTGTAGTAAGCGCCGGGCAGGATCACCGCCACGGTGCCTGCCTTGGCCATGGCCGCAACACCTTCCTCATCAACATATTCGAGATGTTCGGCGGAAAGCGCGCCATAGCTGGCGGCAAGCTTGGCACCGTGGAGATTGGAAAGCTGCTCGGCATGCAGCTTCACCGGCAGGCCAAGCGCCTTGGCCACATCGAACACGCGCGCGATTTGCGGGGGCGAGAAGGCAATGCCCTCGCAGAAGCCATCCACGGCGTCCACCAGGCCTTGGGCATGGGCAGCCTTGAGGGCGGGAATGCAGATGTCATCAACATAGGCATCAGCCCGGCCCTTGTATTCGGGCGGAATGGCATGGGCGCCGAGAAAGCTGGTGCGGATGATCACCGGGCGCAGCGTGGCGATGCGGCGCGCGGCGCGCAGCATGTTCAATTCGGTTTCAATATCGAGGCCATAGCCGGATTTGATCTCAATGGCCGCCACGCCCTCGGCAACCAGCGCATCGACGCGGGGCAGGGCGCTGGCCACCAGGTCATCAAGGCTGGCGCTGCGCGTGGCCTTGACCGTGGAGACAATGCCGCCGCCCGCCCTTGCCACTTCCTCATAGCTTGCGCCCTTGAGGCGCAGCTCAAACTCACCGGCGCGGTTTCCGCCATGCACAAGGTGGGTGTGGCAATCGACCAGCGCAGGTGTGACCAGCCTTCCGCCCAGATCGCTTGGCGTGAAGGCGGCATAGGCCTTGGGCATTTCGGCGCGCGGCCCCGCCCAGGCAATGCGGCCATCCTCGCAGGCAATCGCCGCATCTTCGATCAAGCCATAGCGGCCCGCCACCATGGTGGCGGCGGTGCCATTGATCAAAAGGATTTTGGGCTCATTCATCTCGGGGCCATGGGAAACGCTTTACAAGAGTGTAGGACTTTGCGAATATTATGTCTAGACATAATATTTGGAGGGGTGATGAGCAGCAACTGTTGGATATTTGCCACGCGCGCCCTTATGGGGCAGCGCTGGGTGCACAATGCGCGCCTACAAGTCAGTGCTGGTAAGATCACCACGCTTGAGGAAGGGGCTGCCGCGCAGGCTGGCGATTGCCGCGTGGACACGCTGCTTCCGGCGCTTTCCAACCTTCATTCCCACAGTTTCCAGCGCGCGATGGCTGGCATGACCGAGGCGCGCGTGGCCGGGCGCGAAAGCTTCTGGAGCTGGCGCACGCTGATGTACCGCTTTCTGGAGCGGCTGACGCCAGAGCATGTCGAAGCCTTTGCCGCGCAAGTGTTCATGGAGATGCAGGAGGCAGGCTATGCCGCGGTGGGCGAATTCCATTATGTGCACCACCAGCAGGGCGGCGCGCCCTATCAGGCGCTGAGCGAGCTCTCGCAGCGGATCTTCGCTGCCGCAGGGCAGACGGGCATGGGCCTCACGCACCTGCCGGTGCTTTACAGCTATGGCGGTGCCGGAAAGCAGGCGCTGGCGGGTGGGCAGCTGCGTTTCGGCAATGATGTGGCGCGCTTTGGCCGGTTGGTCGAAGAGTGCCGCGCCGCGGCGAAAGCCCTGCCTGCCGATTGCCTTGTTGGCATCGCTCCGCATTCACTGCGCGCAACGGCGCCGGGGGATTTGGCTGCGGCGCTGCCACTGGCGCAAGGCCAGCCGGTGCATATCCATGTGGCCGAGCAGCCCAAGGAAGTGGAAGACATTCAGGCCTGGCTGGGCGCGCGGCCGGTGCAGTGGCTGCTGGACAATGCAGTCGTGGACAAGAGCTGGTGCGCCATCCATGCCACCCACATGACGGCGGGGGAAACGCGTGGCCTTGCGCAGTCAGGCGCGGTTGCCGGGCTGTGCCCGATCACCGAGGCCAATTTGGGGGATGGGCCATTCAACGGGCCGGGCTGGCTGGCGGCGGGCGGCGCATTTGGCATTGGCTCTGACTCCAATGTGCGGATTTCGCTGACCGAGGAATTGCGCACACTCGAATATTCGCAACGGTTGCGGGACCTGTCGCGCAATGTGCTGGTGCCTGAACAGGGTTCGGTGGGTGCCTATCTCTATACCCATGCGGCGCGCGGCGGGGCGCAGGCGCTGGGGCGGAATGCTGGTGAAATCGCGGTGGGCAAGCTGGCTGACCTGGTGGCCATCAATTCTGGCCATGACGCGCTATGCGGGCTTTCTGAGGCGCAATTGCTGGATGGCCTGTGCTTTGCCGCGCCCGACACGGTGATCACCGATCTCTGGTCGGCCGGGCGGCACCGCGTGCAGGGCGGCAGGCATGTGGCGCGTGAGGCCGTTTCAGCGCGTTACCGCCGCGCCATTGCTGATTTGACGCAGGCGCTGTGATCAGATGCGGGCGAGGCGCACCAGAATGACAGGGCCATGGCTGTGGACGGCGCAACTGCTGAACACCTGCACCAGCGAGCCAGCGGCAATGGGAATGGAGTTGGCGGTTCCCTCAGTGAGGAAATACAAGGCATGAGAGGCCTCACGCTCCGCCATCACTGCCAAGTCTTCGCCGGCTGCGGCCACGCGCAAGCTGGCGGCGATGCGCCTGCCGTCAAAGATCACATTGAAATCCCGCACTGGGCCGTTGAAGCGGCGGCTGATGATGGGCGTGTCTCCCGAAAAGGCCACGGGCGCCAGGGGCAAGGCTTGCAGCGCCCCATCGGGTGCCTGAAGCTCAAGGCCCTCCCCATCAATCACCGTGAGGATGCGCGAAAGGCCGGGGAAAGCGGAGAAAGGCCCATCACTGCCGACTTCTGCCACCGAGAGGCGCCACAGCAGGCGGCCAGCCTCTTCCTCCTTGGCCACCTCATGGGTGATGCCGCCGCCGTTTTTCCACGGCATGGTGACGAAAGCGGATGGGGGAATGATTTTCATGAAAGGGCCCTCAGTGCTTGCGGCAGTGCCATCACCTTAGGGGGTGCCGCTTGAAGGTCAAGACAAAGGCGGCGCCGGGCTATGCGGCGGTGAAGGAAGAAATCCTGCGGCGCATCCGCGCCAAGGCCTGGGCGCCGGGCGATCTGCTGCCGGGCGAGATCGAGCTGGCGGGCGAATTCGGCGTGGCGCGCGGCACGATGAACCGGGCGCTGCGGGAATTGACCGAGCAGGGCTATCTCGAGCGCAAGCGCAAGGGCGGCACGCGGGTGCGGCCATCGCCGTTGCGGGCGGCGCGCTTTGAGATTCCGCTGGTGCGGGCTGAGATTGAGGCCACCGGGGCTGTCTATGGCTACGAGCTGCTCTCGCGCCGCATCGAGGCGGGCGGGGCCGCGTTGCGCGCCCTGCTGGGCCTTGACAACGATGAACAGCTGCTGCGCCTCGCCTGCCTGCATCTGGCGGATGGCAAACCCTATCAGTTGGAGGAACGCTGGATCAGTATTTCGGCCTTGCCACAGGCGGGGCGGGCGGATTTTTCAGCCTCCGGCCCCAATGAATGGCTGGTTCAAACCGTGCCTTACTCCGACGTGGAAATCTGCTTCGAGGCCAATGGCGCCAGTGCGCTGGTGGCCCGGCATTTGGGAGTAGCGCCGGGCACACCCTTGTTCACCACCTTGCGCACCACCTGGCTCAAGGGCAAGGCGCTCACCCATGTGCGGCTTTCGCATCATGTGCATTACCGGATGGTGGCGCGGTATTGAGGGCGCGGGCTGTCAACAGGGCCGGTCCACTGGATATGTTTGATCTGGCCCTTCACCGCTTTATCCGGCTAGTGTTCAAGGCACGGGGCCGCGCGCCGCATTCCGCAGCAGCGCGGCAACCACAAAGAGGGCCTTGATGCCTGCCAAGCAACCGCAAGTGAACCTGTCGCCCAAGGGCTGGGACGAGATCAAGACCACAACCTGCTACATGTGCGCCTGCCGCTGCGGCATCCGGGTGCACCTGAAGGATGGCAAGGTTGTCTATATCGACGGCAACCGCGACCACCCGGTGAACAAGGGCATCATCTGCGGCAAAGGCGCTTCCGGCATCAAGCAGCATTATTCCCCGGCAAGGCTATCGAAGCCGCTGCTCCGGGTGGGGGAACGCGGGGCGGGCGAGTTCAAGGAAATCGAATGGGATGAGGCGCTGGCGCTGGCCACCAACTGGCTAGGCAAGGTGCGCGCCGAAGACCCCAGGAAGCTCGCCTTCTTCACGGGCCGCGACCAGAGCCAGGGCCTCACCGGGTGGTGGGCCTCGCAATTCGGCACGATGAACTATGCAGCCCATGGCGGCTTTTGTTCGGTGAACATGGCAGCGGCCGGGCTTTACACCTATGGCGGGGCGTTCTGGGAATTTGGCGAGCCGGATTGGAAGCACACCAAATATTTCCTGCTTTTCGGCGTGGCGGAGGACCATGGCTCCAACCCGATCAAGGCGGGCCTTGGCAAGCTGAAGGCGCGCGGCGCCAAGTTTGTCTCGGTCAATCCGGTGAAGACG
Organism: Alphaproteobacteria bacterium; assembly: GCA_028868695.1. Taxonomy (GTDB): domain Bacteria; phylum Pseudomonadota; class Alphaproteobacteria; order Rhizobiales; family Aestuariivirgaceae; genus Aestuariivirga. The sequence goes on from JAGWTZ010000007.1 coordinate 7,212, forward strand.
GGCTATTCGGCGATTGCCGATGAATGGATCGGCATCAAGCCGGGCACGGACGGGCTGTTAGTCGGCGCGCTGATCCATTGCCTGCTGGCGGCGCAGAAGATTGATGGCGAATCCCTCAGTCGCTATACCAACGCGCCCTGGCTGGTGATTGAAAACCCCGGCGGGGCGGATGATGGCCTGATCCTGCGCAATGCCGCGGGCACGCCGCTGGTGTGGGACGCCTCAGGGGGCGGCAGCGGTGGCACCAAGGTGGCAGGCACCTTCGGCACCAACCCATCGCTGCTCGGGCGCTTCAGCCTGCCGGACGGGCGCAAGGTGGTGACAAGCTTCACGCTGATTGCCGAGCGCTTCGCCACCGAGGCCTATTCACCCGAAGCGGTTGCGCCCCAGTGCGGCGTTCCCGCCGAGACCACGCGGCGTATCGCCGCCGAACTGGCGCATACCGCCTTCAACGACACGGTGGAGCTTGATATTCCGTGGACGGACTATCTGGGCCGGCGGCATGAGAAGACCATCGGCCGGCCAGTGGCAATGCATGCCATGCGCGGCATCTCGGCCCATTCCAACGGCTTCCACACCTGCCGCACCATTCACATCCTGCAAATCCTGCTGGGCACCATCGATTGCCCCGGTGGCTCGCGCTACAAGCCGCCCTTCCCGAAATCCATTCCACCCAATGTGAAGCCTGCGGGCAAGCCAGACCAAGTGAAGCCCAACACGCCCCTGCCGGGCCCGCCCCTGGGCTTTGTCACCAGCCCGGAGGACTTGCTGGTGGACGAACAGGGCACGCCGCAGCGCATCGACAAGGCCTATTCATGGGATGCGCCGCTGGCCGCGCATGGCCTGATGCACATGGTGATCAACAATGCCGCGAAGGGCGCCCCCTACGGCGTTGACGTGCTGTTCATGTACATGGCCAACATGAGCTGGAATTCGGCGATGAATGTGCCAGACACCTTGAAGGCGCTCACCGCCAAGCGCGCCGATGGCGAATATGTGATTCCGAAAATCATCTACTCGGACGCCTATCAGAGCGAGATGGTGCATTACGCCGATCTCATCCTGCCCGACACCACCTATCTTGAGCGCTGGGATTGCATCTCGATGCTGGACCGGCCGATCTCGGAAGCCGATGGCCCGGCCGATGCCATCCGCCATCCGGTGGTGGAGCCGGACCGTGACGTGCGCCCGTTCCAGACCGTGCTGCTTGATCTTGGCCACAGGCTTGGCCTGCCGGCGATGACGAAGCCGGATGGCTCAGCGCGTTACCCTGGCGGCTATCCCGACTACATCGTAAACCACGAACGCGCGCCGGGCCTTGGGCCTTTGGCAGGATTCCGCGGCAAAGATGGCACGGCGGCGGGGCGCGGGCCTGTGAACCCCGACCAGCTCAAGGCCTATATCGAAAATGGCAGCCACTGGTTCCAGGAACTCAGTGACAACATGAAATACTACCGCCATGTGAACTGGGATTATCTCGACTGGGCCACCTTCTTCGGCTTCCTGCCGCGGCCGGAGCCGATCATTCACCAGCTCTATTCGGAAACGCTGCAGAAGTTCCGCCTTGCGGCGCGGGGCCATGGCAAGGTGGTGCCGCCACAGCAGCACCGCAAGCGCATCGAGACCTATTTCGATCCCATCCCGTTCTGGTATGCGCCGTTCGAAGGCGAGATGGTGAGCGGCGATGAATTCCCGCTGCATGCCATCACCCAGCGGCCCATGGCGATGTATCATTCCTGGGGATCGCAGAACGCCTGGCTGCGGCAGATCCTCGGCCGCAACTGGCTTTACATGCACAAGGCCAAGGCGGCAAAACTCGGCATCGAGGATGGTGATTGGGTGGACGTGACTTCGCATCACGGCAAGATCAAGGTGCAAGTGAAGCTGGTGGACGGCCAGAACGAAGATACCGTTTGGACCTGGAATGCCATCGGCAAGCGGCGCGGAAGCTGGGGCCTGGCGCCGGATTCGCCGGAGGGTGAAAAGGGGTTTCTTTTGAATCACTTGATCAGCGATCTTCTACCGGAACATGAAGGCGGATACCGCTATTCCAATTCTGATCCTGTCACCGGGCAGGCAGCGTGGTTCGACCTCAAGGTGCGGGTGGCAAAAGCGGCAGACCAGACGGCACAGAGCGCGCCGCAATTCCCGGCGCTGAAGCCGGTGCGCGGAAAGGCAAACGTATGACCACGCTTCCCGCCCCTTCAGCAAAGAAGCTGGGCCTTGTGATTGACCTCGACACCTGCGTGGGCTGCCAAGCCTGCGCCACATCCTGCAAGGAGTGGAACGCGCAGGGCGATGGCGGGCCGCTCACCGACACCGATGCGCAAGGCGCAGACATCAGCGGGCCGTGGTTCAACCGGATCCATGGCTATGAAGTGCGCGAAGACGGCCGCGATGATTCCCGCATGGTGAATTTCCCGCGCTCTTGCCTGCATTGCGAGACGCCGGCCTGTGTGACCGTGTGCCCCACGGGTGCTTCCTACAAGCGCGCCGAAGATGGCATCGTTCTGGTGAACCCGGATACCTGCATCGGCTGCAAGCTGTGCTCATGGGCCTGCCCTTATGGCGCGCGCGAATATGACTACACGCAAGGCGTGATGAAGAAGTGCACGCTGTGCGTGGACCGCATCTACAATGACAATCTGGTGGAGGAAGACCGCGTGCCCGCCTGCGTGCGCGCCTGCCCCACGGGGGCGCGGCATTTCGGCGACCTGGGCGATGAGAGATCAGCCGTTTCACAACTGGTGAAAGAGCGCGGCGGCTTCGATCTGCTGCCAGCGATGGGCTACAAGCCCACCAACAAATACCTGCCGCCGCGGGCGCGCCGGGAAACTTACGCCGCTGGCGTGGCGCCGCTGCCCAAGGGTGACGGCTCGGTTATGGAGAAGCTGTTTTCCTGGGCCGACAAGCTGCTCAGCGCCGCGCCCAAGGTTGAGGCCAGGGCCAACCCGCAAGACAATTCCGACAAGCTGGAGGGCTGATGAACCCCGCCTATTCCGTCATTCTGTTCACCACGGCTTCCGGTGCGGGCTATGGCTTGCTGGCGCTCAGCGGGCTTGCCGCCGCCGGCCATGGGCCTGCCTCGAGCATCGGCTTTGCGTTGGCTTGCGTTGGGGTGGCGCTGGCGTTGATCACCACAGGGCTCTTGTCTTCCACCGCGCATCTGGGGCGGCCCGAGCGGTTCCTGCGGGCCTTTTCGCAATGGCGCTCCAGCTGGCTTTCGCGCGAGGGCGTGGTGGCGGTGGCCACCTATCCGGTGGCGCTGGCATTCCTGGCCGTGTGGTCTGGCCTCGTTGAGGCCCCGGCACTGATTGCACCGCTGGGGATTGCCACGGCGGCGCTCTGCGCCGTCACTGTGTACTGCACCTCAATGATCTACCGCCAGCTCACCACCATTCCGGCCTGGGCGAACCGCTTCACGGTTCCGGGCTATCTGCTGTTCGCGCTTGCCACCGGTGCGGGGCTTTTGAGCTTCATCAGCGTGGTCTTCGGGCGCTTTCAGGCGGGGGCGGGGAATTTCCAGGCCTTCCTCACGCTCATCCTGATCTTTGCGGTGATTGTGCTCAAATGGCTCTATTGGCGATGGCTGCGGCGGCGCAAGCCTGAGCACAGCATGGCTGCGGCCACCGGGCTTGGGCCAGGCGTGCGGCAATGGGAAGTGCCGCACACGGCGCGCAATTTCATCATGAAGGAGATGGGCTACAGCGTGGCGCGCGCCCATGCGCGGCGGCTGCAGCAAATCGCCATGCTGCTGCTGGATGTTGCTTTCATCGCCACTTTCATCAGCCCGAAATTCCCGTGGGCCGTGGCGGTGTCAGCGCCAGCCCTGCTGCTTGCGGCGTGGACCGAGCGCTGGCTGTTCTTTGCACAAGCCGAGCATGTGGTGCAGCTGTTCTACGGGCAGGAAAAGGTTTGAGGCGCGATTACTGCGCGTGAACCCAGGCCATGCGGGCCGCGAAATCCGGCGCATTGAACGCGAGTGAGCCCATCACAATGGTTTCCGCCCCGGCCTTGCGCAGATTGGGAACCGTGTGTTCGCGGATGCCGCCATCCGCCGCCAGCACGATGCGGTGCGGGTTTTTTGCCGCGGCAATCATCGCCTTTGCTTCGGTGAGGCGCGTGGTGGCGGCATCATCCAGGCCCTGGCCCTTGACGCCGATGCGCGTGCCCAGCAGGGTGAGCATGCTGATATCTCCCAGCCAGGCCTTTGCCGCGCTGACCGGCGTGTGAAGCTGCAGGACCACGCCGGATTTGAGCCCCAGGCTGGCGATGAGCTTCAGGGCTTCGGCGCAATTGGCATTTTCGGCATGAACGCTGATCAGGTCAGCCCCCGCTTCGGCGAATTGCTTCACCTGCTCTTCAAGGATTGCGTCCTTCACCATCAGGTGAACATGGAAGGGCTTGGCTGAAACCTTGCGGCAGCGAGCCACGAGATCAGGGAAGAACAGGAAGGCCGGGGAGAAATGGCCATCAGCCACATCGACGTGGAAGATGTCGGTCTGTGCTTCGACACGGCGCATGTCATCCTCAAGGCGGCCGAGATCGGCGGACCACAAGGACATTTCAGCCATCAGGCGGTTGGCGGGCAGGGTCTCAATCCAATTGGCGGCGGGCTTCATGTGCGTGTCCTTGGTGTTTCAACGGGCAGGCCGGCGGCCTGCATTTGGGGTGTCAGGAATTGGGCAACGGCTGGCGCCTCGGCAGCATCAAGCCCGTGGGTGATGACATGGCCCGCAAAGCCGGCGCGGCGCAGCGTTGTGAAATAGGCGGCGAAATCAATCACGCCGTGGCCTGCAGCGGCGAAGCTGCCATCGGCCTTCCTGTCCTTGGCGTGGGCCATGATGATGTCTCCGGCCAGCAGGCCTGCGGCCTCATCAATGATCGCCTGGCGCTGGCGGGCATCGGCCTGTTCGAAAAGGTTTGCGGCATCGAAGACGATCTTGATGCGCGGTGACTTGAATGTGTCCAGCAGCTTGCGCGCCTTGGCGGCGGAAGAGACGGCATTGCCCAGTTCCGGCTCCACCCCCAGCGTGACGTCATGGGCCTCAGCCAAAGGCAGGAGGAATTCAAATTCCCGCAGCATGTCAGCCCAAGTATCAGCGCTGGCATTTTCCGGGTGGTGGCGCCATTGGTCGGCCGCGTCGCGGCTGCCGGTGCAAAGGGTGATGAGGCTGGTGCCCATGCGGTGGGCTTGCGTGGCGATGGCAGTAAAAGCGCGGCGGCCCGCCTCACGTTGGCCCATGTCCGGCGTGAGCATGTTGTAGGTGGCGGAGATGGCGGAGACCGATACGCCATGGCTTTGCGCGGCTTGCTGCACAGCATCGCCGGCTTCATCCGGAATGGCCTGCGGCAAGGCGCCGAGGCCGGAGCAGGCCCAGTTATACTGAACGGCGGAATAACCGGCCGACGCTGCTGCCTGCAACACATCGCCCGGTTGCAGCCCGGCAAAGGTCTTGGCGAAAATGCCGAGGCGCATCAGACCGGGCCTGACACGCTGGCCAGCTTCACCGGCTTGCCGCTGGCCACTGATTGCGCCACGGCCACCATGGCGCGCACTGAGGCCAGGCCGTCTTCGACGGTGGCGCCCGCCATCGCCTTGCCATGCAAGGCGGCATCGGCCAGACCTTCAAGCTGGCGGCGGTAGAAATGCCCGTCCGCGCCCAGCACACGGGTGGTGGTGGCGTTGCTCTCGTGGAAGATTTCGACATCCGAGGATTTGTAGTACCAAGGATTGTAGATTTTGCCGGAGACGCTGCCGTTCTGACCATAGATCTGCACACCCTCGCTCCAATCACCGCGGATGGCGACGGTGAGATCCAAGTGCCCCATGGCGCCGCTGGCGAAGGCCAGGTCAATGAACCAGCAATAGGCGCCGAAGCGCTGGCGCAGCCGGGCCTCAACCTCGACAATCTCGCCGCCGAAATAGCGCGCCAGATCGACCAGGTGGCTGCCATGGGCGAGCATGAAATAACGCTCGAGATTGGCCTTGGGGTCAGTTCCCGGCTTCCTGGCATTGGCGCTTTTGACCATCAGCGGCTGGATGGCGTCGGTCATGGTGTAGCGGTGGGTTGAATCGCAATACCAGGCCTTGAGGGCCAGCATCTCGCCCATCTCGCCATCCACGAAATGCTTGGCGCTTTGCAGGCCGGGGTCAAAGCGCAGCATGTGGCCCACCTGCAAGAGCTTGCCGCTTTTCTTCACGGCGGCCTGCAGGTCTTCCACTTCTTCAACAGAAATGCCCAGCGGCTTTTCGCACAGCACATGCTTGCCCGCGGCCAGCGCCAATTTGGAGGCTTCGACGTGGAAGCCATCCGCTGTGGCGATGATGACGGCATCCAGTGCCGGGTCTGCCAGCATCTGGGCATAGTCCTTGAAGGATTTTTGCGCGCCATGGGCGATCGCCATGCGCTCGCGTAGATCGTCGGCCACATCGCACACCGCATAAAGGGCGGCATTGCGCGCCTTGGCGGCGCTTTCAAAGTGGGCCGCCTGGGCGATGGGCCCGCAGCCCAGAATGCCGACATTCAGCAGGCGCGATTCTTTGACGATGGGCAAGGGCTTCCTCCGGGGCGTGGTTAGCGCTTTCTACAATGAAACGCCGCCCGCGCAAGGACAACCGCTGGCATGCACAATTTTCAGGAACGTCCTACACGCATTCGTGGCTTGCGCGCGAGGGCCGCAGCCGCCAATATGCCGCAAACGGATTTTTGCCATGGATTTGAATGTTTCCTGGGGCGCGGCGGCACTGGCCGGCGTGGTCTCTTTCCTCAGCCCCTGCGTCTTGCCGCTTGTGCCGCCCTATCTGGTGTTCATCAGCGGGGTTTCGCTGGATGACTTGAAGCGCGGCCAGGGCGGAACGGTGGACCGGCAGGTGCTGCTGGCGGCGCTGGCCTTCGTGCTGGGTTTCACCACGGTGTTTGTGGGCCTGGGCGCCACGGCCTCCTATATCGGTGAAGTGCTGCGTGACCAGCTGCCGCTGTTGGCCAAGATTGCCGGTGTGTTCATCATCATCATGGGGCTCAATTTCCTGGGGGTGTTCAGGCTGCCTTTCCTGCATCAGGAGAAGCGCTATCACCACGATGAAAGGCCGGTGGGGCTGATTGGCGCCTATGCCATTGGCCTGGCCTTTGCCTTTGGCTGGACACCCTGCATCGGCCCGGTTCTGGCGGCCATCCTGTCGCTGGCGGCCAGCACGGAAAGTGTCAGCAAGGGGGCGGCCCTGCTTGCCGTCTATTCACTGGGGCTTGGCATTCCGTTTCTTCTCGCGGCGGCCGGCATCAATGCCTTCCTGCAATTCTTTGCGCGCTTCAAATCGAATCTTGGCCATGTCGAGAAGGTGATGGGTGGCCTGCTGGTGCTTGCCGGCGTGATGTTCCTCACCGGCTGGATGCAGGTGATTTCCTATTGGCTGATCGAGAAGTTTCCGGCGCTGTCATCCATCGGTTGATAAGTTGGCGCGGCATCTGGCCACGGCTGCACGCTCAGGCTAATTCTGGGGCATGGCGGGCGAGCTTTTCAGAAAACTCGAAGGCGTGCAGGCAATCGTGTTCGATGCCTATGGCACGCTGTTTGACGTGGCCACTCCGGTGTTCAAGCAGGAAGCCGCGCTGGGCGGCAAGGCTGCTGAAGTGGCAGCGCTTTGGCGGCAGAAGCAGTTGGAATACACTTGGGTGCGCAGCCTGATCGGCGTGCATGCCGATTTCTGGGCCGTGACGCGCGATGCCCTGAACTACACGCTTGAAAACTTCGCCATCACCGAACCGGGCCTTGCCGACGAGATGATGACCGGCATGTTGAAGCTGGAGGCCTTTGCCGATGTGGCGGCAGCGCTGCCTACCTTGCGCGCCAAGGGCAAGCGGCTGGCCATTCTCTCCAATGGCAGCCCCTCGATGCTCGATTCCATGCTGCGCGCCGCTGGGCTGGAGAAACTGTTTGAGCAGGTGCTGTCGGTGGAAGAGGTGGGCATCTACAAGCCCAGCCGCCGGGTTTACCGGCTGGCAATGCAGAAGCTGCAGATCGCCGATGCCCCTTCCATCTGCTTTGTCTCGGCCAATGGCTGGGACGCGCATTCGGCGGCGCAGTTTGGCTTTCAGGCAGTGCGGATCAAGCGGGCGGCAGTGCCTGATGACAGGCTGCCGGGGAAGCTGGCGGGCGTAGTAGAAAATATCGGGCAGCTTTTAGAGGTCGTCTAGCCGGCTGCAAGCGGGCAGTTGGCCACCACCGGCAAGGAACAGGTTCATGAGCAGTCTTGCACAACGCCGCGCCAAATTCCGGGCCTTGCATCAACAGGGTTGTTTCGTCTTGCCCAATCCGTGGGATGGCGGGTCTGCCCAACGCTGCGCCAAGGCTGGCTTTGAGGCGATTGCCTCCACCAGCGCCGGGGCGGCCTGGGCCATGGGCAAGGATGACGGCGAGATGAGCGTTGATGAGGTGTTGCACCATCTGCAATTCCTCTCGGGCCTCACGGATTTGCCGGTGAATGCGGATTTTGAAGCTGGCTTTGCGGATACCGCAGATGGCGTGGCCAGGAATGTGACGCGTTGCATTGCCACGGGCGTTTCCGGGCTTTCCATTGAAGACAGGGATGGTGGCAAGTTCTTTGCGCTCGACGAGGCTGTGGCCCGCGTGGCGGCGGCGCGGCGGGCGATTGATGCATCCGGCGAAAACGTCGTTCTCGTGGGGCGCTGCGAAGCTTATTTGATGGCTGAGATCGACATGGCTGAAATCATCCGGCGCTTGCAGGCTTATGCCGCCGCAGGGGCGGATTGTGTTTATGCGCCGGGCCTGAAAAGCTTGACACAGTTTGCAGAGATCGTCCGCGCGGTGAACAAGCCAGTCAATGCAAACCTGACGGGCACTGGCCTTTCGGTTGCGCAACTGGCTGGCGTTGGCGTGCGGCGGGTGAGTGTGGGCGCGGCCTTGGCAAGGGCGACCTATGGCGCCTTTGAAGGTTATCTTGGGCGGCTGCAGACGGCCGGCACGCTGCCCTGAGGCTCTAGACGGCTTTCACCCTCAGGCGCAGGCCGTCCACACCCGTCACTTTCACCTGCGTGCCCTTGGGTGAGTCTTCTCCCTCCACATCCCAGATGCGGTCATCGACCTTGATCTTGCCGTGGCCGTTCTCAATGGCCCTTTCGAGATAGAAGCTCTTGCCGACCAGGGCAGCGTGTTGCTGGTTCAAATGCGGTGCGTCTGACTTGGCGGCCCAGGATTTGGTGACGATGCGCCAGGAGGCAGCCACCGAGAGAATGGCCAGGCCAGCGAAGATGATGACTTCGGTGGTCCAGTCAAAGTGGAACAGCATCTGGACAATGGCGGTGAGCGCCGCCGCCGCCGCCAGCCAGATCATGAAAAAGCCGGGCTGCAGCATTTCGGCCAGCAGCAGCAGGCCCGCCACGATCCACCAGAAATAGGGGCCGAGGGTTGGGAAAATCTGATCCATTTGCGTGTCTCCGGTCAGGTGCGGGGCACAGTGGGGGTGGGGCGCTTGGGCGGAGCTTCCGCAGCAGGCTTGCTGCCAAAGGCTTCCTTGGCGATTTCGGCAATGCCGCCAATGGACCCCAGAACCGAGGTGGCGTCCAGCGGCAGCATCAGGATCTTCTGGTTCGGGGATTGCGCCAGCGCCTCCAGCGCCTTGATGTAGTTGTTGGCGACGAAGTAGTTCACAGCCTGCACATTGCCGGCGGCGATGGCCTGGCTCACCATTGTGGTGGCCTTGGCTTCGGCCTCGGCGGCGCGCTCGCGCGCTTCAGCGGTGCGGAATGCGGCTTCGCGCTGGCCTTCGGCCTCAAGCACGATGGCGGCCTTCTCGCCTTCCGCCTTCAGGATGGCGGCCTGGCGCATGCCTTCGGCCTCAAGAATCGCGGCACGCTTGTCACGCTCGGCCTTCATCTGGCGGCCCATGCTTTCAATCAAGTCACGCGGCGGGCTGATGTCCTTGATCTCGATGCGGGTGGTCTTGACGCCCCAGCCGATGGTGGCCTGATCCACCGTGCCCAACAGGCGCTGGTTGATCTCGTCACGCTGCGAGAGCAGGTGATCGAGCTCCATTGAGCCCATCACGGTTCTGATCTGCGTCATCACCATGTTGAGCACGGCGTTCTCGAGGTTGTTCACTTCATAGGAGGCCTTGGCGGCATCCATCACCTGGAAGAAGGCGACACCATCGACCTTCACCATGGCGTTGTCGCGGGTGATCACCTCCTGCGACGGCACGGGCAGCACGCGCTCCATCATGTTCTGCTTGTAGCCGATGCGGTCAACAAACGGAGTGATGAGGGTGAGGCCGGGATAAAGCGTCTTGGTGTAGCGGCCGAAGCGCTCCACCGTGTAGTTATAGCCCTGTGGCACCATGCGGATGGCGCGCAGCAGGTAAAACACCACAACAGCCAATACGATCAGAACGAATACGCCAGCGCCTTGCAACATGGACAGCCTCCCTTGTCATGGCGGCGGGCGAAACAGGGCCGCCACAAACAAGATAGGAGGCCGCGCGTTGCGTTTCAATGACGCTGACCAGAAGTTGCGGCGTTAAGGTTTACAGCCAGCCGCCCAATTCATCCCGGGCAAGGCGCGCCAGCATGGCGATGGAGCCCGGCGCGTCATTGAGGCAGGGCACCACGGCGAAGTTTTGGCCACCTTTTTCCATGAAGGTCTCCTTCAGGCCGATGGCCAGTTCCTCCAGCGTTTCCACGCAATCCGAAGCAAAGCCAGGGGAGATCATCAGCAGGTTCTTCACGCCCTGGGCGGGCAGGCCTTCCACCGTGTCCTGTGCGTAAGGTTGCAGCCATTCAGCCTTGCCGAAGCGGGATTGGAAGACGATCTGGGCGAAGTCCTTGTCCAGACCCAACTCCTCGCGCAGCAGCCTTGCGGTTTTCTGGCAGTGGCAATGATAGGGGTCGCCCTTGTCGAGATATTCACGCGGCAGGCCGTGGAAGGCGAGGAGGATGCGGTCCGGCTTCCAGGGCAAGGTGGCCATGTGGGCCTTCAGCGAGTCTGCAATGGCATGGACATAGGCGGCGTGGTCGAAATAGGGCGGCACGGTGCGGATGGCGGGCTGCCAGCGCATGGCCTGCAAGGCTTCATAGGCCTTGTCCAGGGCCGTGGCCGTGGTGGCGGCGGAATATTGCGGATAGAGCGGGAAGAGAACGATGCGGTCGCAACCCTGTTCCTTCAGCGCGGTGAGGCGCTCGGCGATCGAGGGCTTGCCGTAGCGCATTGCCCAATCCACCACGAGCGAGGAGCCGCCTGCCAGCGCGGCCTGCAGCTTTTCAGCCTGTGAACGGGTGAAGGTTTTCAGCGGCGATTCATTTTTCTCGCGGTTCCATATCTGCTCATAGGCGTGGCCGGAACGCTTGGGCCGCGTGTTCAAAATGATGCCATTGAGGATGAACCACCACAGGACGGGGTTCACCTCGATCACCCGCCGGTCGCTCAGGAATTCCTTGAGATAGCGGCGCATGGAGGCGAAGTCGGTGGCTTCCGGGGTGCCGAGGTTGATGATCAGCAAGCCAGTCTTGCGGGGGGCGATGGGCGGGTGGCCAGGGGGCAATTCTCTCATGGCGGGCGTTTTGCGCGATTTGGGCGCGCAGGTCTAGACGCAATCGGGGCAAATGGCGCAACTTGCGGGCCAGCGGGGCAATGATTCGAAAAAGCCCTGCATGGGGCATTTTGTGATGCGGGTGCGGCTGGGCTCTCTGAGCTTGAAGGAAGCTTATGCGCTGTTGTTCGCCAATCAGGACAATGGCCTCGTTTCCTATCAGTTCGAGGAAACCCGCACGGCCCTTCCGGTGCTGGCGGCTTTCCATGTCTTTGCCGGGGCCGCGGTGCTCAAGCTTTGCCATGGCGCGGTTCCGGCCATTCAGCTTTTTGCATGGGGGGCGGCTGGCCTTGCGCTACTGGCCCTCATCATGGCCGGGTTCCGCTTCCTTGGCCGGGAGCACACTGCCAAGGAGCCTGAGAGGCGGCGGCTGGCCATCATTGCGCCGCTGGTGGGCGTTGCGCTCGGCCTGTACTGGGGTTGGGCGGACCTTGGTTTTTCAGGTTATCTTGTTGGCAGGAATGCAGGTTACCTTGAAGCCCTGATGCTGAGTATGGCGCTGGTGGGCCTGCTTTGCCTGGTGCGCCTGCCCATCACCGCGCTGGTGTTTGCTGTCATCCATGTTGTGCTTGAGACGGCGAATGACTTCCTGCATCTTGAAAATGGCGCCTTGGCCGCGTTGTTGATCGGGTTTGCCACACTGTTCGGCTCAATCCTGGTGATCGCGCTGCTCAACATCAGCTTCCGCAATCGCTATCACGTTGAGCAGCGGCGCAAGCGTGATGGCGAAGTCATCAACCTGCTGCTCAATGACCTTGGCGCCGAAATCCGCGATTGGCTGTGGGAGACCACGGCAGATGGCAAGCTGGCGTTTTTCTCGCCGAAGCTGGCCGAAGTCCTGGGCGTGCCTGCCGAAGAGTTGCCGGGCATGGCTTTCATTTCCGGTTTCTTCGGGCGGCATGCCCCCGCGCTGGCCAGCCGCCTGCAGGCCGGCGAAGCGCTGGAAGATGAAATTGTGGTCACAACCATCAATGGCGTGGAGAAGCACTGGCTGGTGCTGGCCAAGCCGCTGCAGGATGAAAATGGCGTTTTCGCCGGGCACCGTGGTGTGGCGCGCGATGTGACCACGCAACGCATGCAGGACCGGCAGATCGCAAAATCCCGCGATGAGGCGCAGCGCGCCAATGAGGCGAAATCGCAGTTCCTGGCGGTGATCAGCCATGAGCTGCGCACGCCGATCAATGCCATTGTGGGCTTCAGCGAAGTGCTGAGTGCGGGGCAGGGCGAGAACCTGCCGCTGGCGGCGCGGCGCGAATATCTCGGCACCATCTTGGAAAGCGCCAAGCATCTGCAGGGCCTGATCAACGACATCCTCGAAGCCACGCGCATTGAGCGCGGCAACATCACGCTGGACGAGCAGCCGACGGATGCCGCCGAATTGGTGGAGATCGCCGTCAAGATCGTGCGGGACCAGGCGACCAATGGCAAGATTTCCATTGTGGCGCGGGTGATCGACGATGTGGTGGTGACGTGCGACCTCACGCGACTGAAGCAGGTGATCCTCAACGTGCTCACCAATGCCATCAAGTTCTCGCCCGAAGGTGGGGTGGTGCAGGTGGACATGAACCGCAGCCCGGCGGGAGACCTGCTGATCACCGTGCGCGATGCCGGCATTGGCATTTCAGCCGAGGACGCCGAGCGGGTGTTTGAGCCCTTCGTGCAGGCCGAAAATGGCTCCAACCGCCGGTTCGGCGGCATGGGGCTGGGCCTGGCCATCGCCCGGCGCATTGCAAGGCTGCATGGCGGGGAATTGACCCTGGCTGGCGCCATGGGCGTGGGCACCGAGGCAAAGCTGGTGTTGCCTTCGGTGCGGGTGCGCTGGCCCGCCGCGAAAAAGCCGAAGCAGGAAACGGTTGCCGCCTGAGGTGATTTGGGCGACAAAGGCGGGCGTTTTCCACAATTTGCCGGAGCCCAATGATCCATGAGCAGCAGCCGGAAAGTTCCGCCCTTCCTGGGCACGCGTTTTGCCAAGACGGCTAGGGCTGCGCAGGCGGCGGTCTTTGCCGCGCGGTATGGCACGCCTTACCGCGGCATCGACAACAAGGTGCACGCCGCTGCGGGAGACGCCTTCCGGCGCGCGCTGGCCGCTGATGCCGAATGGCTCGAGCATTGGGATTTTGATTTTGGCGGGCCGCTTTTGCCGAAGCCGGATTTCAAGGCGGTGGACCTTGGCAACCTGGCCACCAGCCCGCGCGACGGCAAGGGCAACCGTCGCAAGATCGAGGCGATGACGCGTGCCATCCTGAAAGAAGGTGCCGTGCCCATCATGTTTGGTGGCGATGACTCGGTGCCCATTCCCTTCATCGAGGCTTTCTCTGGCGGGCCGCCGGTGATGATCCTGCAGATTGATGCCCATATCGACTGGCGCGACGAAAGATATGGCGAGCGCATGGGCTTTTCCTCCACCATGCGCCGCGCCTCGGAATGCGCGCATGTGTGGCGCATGGTTCAGGTGGGGGCGCGCGGCATGGGCAGCGCGCGCGAAGGCGAAATCCGCACCGCGCAGGATTGGGGCTCGCATCTTTTCACATCGCGTGACGTGTTGCGCCATGGCGTGGCGCCGGTGCTTGAGCATGTGGAAGAGGGCAGCGCCTGCGTCATCAACCTTGACCTTGATGTGCTGGACAGTTCGGTGATGCCGGCGGTGGCCTATCCCTCTCCCGGCGGCCTTGGCTTTCACCACGTGGTTGACCTGATTGCGGGCGTGGCGGCCAAGGCGAAGATTGCCGGCTTTGCCATGGTGGAGTTTGAACCGAGGCGTGATCCGGCTGGCACCGCCGCCTTCACGGCAGCCCGCATTGCCGCGCATGTGCTGGGGCATCTCTGCCGGGCGCAATAATGAATGGCCCTTGCGCGCCTGCCAGCCCCGCATTGCTGCGCTTCGGCTCCGGCATGGCAGGGACCTTGGCAAGCACAGCCGCGATTGGCATAGTGTTGCAAAATCACATTCGGCCCGTTTGGACATCATGATTGCAAAGAGACTGCCCCTCGTTGGCCTGCCTGCCGACACTTACGAAAACAGCGGCTTCCTGTTTCATTCGCTTGGCGACAAATATGTCCGCGCGCTGACAGATGTCTCGAAGGTGCTGCCGATCATGCTGCCTTCGCTGGTGGGCGAGGGCGAGATCGAGGCGTTGCTCGATCATGTGGACGGTGTGCTGATGACGGGCGCTGTCTCCAACGTGCATCCGCCGCATTATGGCGAGGAGCCAAGTGCGGCACATGAACCTTATGATCATGGCCGCGACGCCACGACGCTGAAGCTGATCCGGGCGGTGGTTGACCGTGGCGTGCCGCTGTTTTGCATCTGCCGCGGCTTCCAGGAGCTCAATGTGGTGATGGGCGGCACGCTGGAAACCGAGCTGCAGGATGTGCCGGGCCGGCTGGATCACCGTGGCAAGACCTCAGACCCCGACATCCGCTATGCGCAGGTGCATGACATTGCCATCACCAAGGGCGGCATGCTGGAGCGCATCCTCGGCAAGGCCTCCACGCGGGTGAACAGCGTGCACCGGCAGGGCATCAAGACGCTCGGGCCGGGGCTTTCCGTCGAAGGTGTTGCACCGGATGGGGTGATTGAAGCCGTGTCCGTGAAGGGTGCCAAAAGCTTTGCATTCGGCACGCAGTGGCACCCGGAATTCAAGGCGGCCAACAACCCGGATTCGGTGAAGCTGTTCACGGCCTTTGGCGATGCGGTGCGGGCCCATGCCCGGGCGCGGGCCGAGGCCTATTATGGCGCGGTGCGCAGCGCCTGAGCGCTAGTGGCCGCCTCCGCCGCCGCCCGCGGCTTTGGGCTTTTGCAGCAGTGGTAGCATCAGCACGATCGCCAGGAACAGGATGGTCAGCAGGAAGAAGATGTCGGCAATGGCCAAGGTGAAAGCCTGCTTGCGCACCATCAGTGACAGTTGCTTCAGCGCCACCGTGTCGGCCTTTGAGCCGAGGCTTTGGAAGGCGTGGGTCATGTTGCTCAGCGTGTCCGTGGCCGTGCTTGAGGCCCAGCCGACGGATTCATGAAGGCGCTGCAAATGCAGGTCGAAGCGCTGGTTCATGGTGGTGTTGATGAGCGCCAGGCCAACCGCGCCGCCCAGGTTGCGGGTGAGGTTGAAGAGGCCCGCGCCGCCGCGCATCTGCACCGGCGTCAGCGTGCCAAGGGCAATGTTGGTCACCGTCACCATGCACAGCATGAGCGAGACGCCGCGCAGGATCTGCGGCACCAGCAATTCCCAGAAGGCCCAATCGGACGTGATGTAATGGGCCTGCCAGGTGCCGATGGCAAAGCCGACAAAGCCGCCGCCGATCATCACGCGCGGATCAACAATTGAAGACAGGCGGCCAGCCACTGGCGCTGTGAGGAACATGGCCACGCCGGTCACGAACATGGTCTCGCCGATCATCATGGCGGAGTAGTTCTGGATGCGCGCCAGATAGACCGGATAGAGATAGGTGAGGCCATAAAGGCCAATGCCCATGGTGAAGGAGAAGATGCTGCCCGCCGTGAAATTGCGGTTGCGGAAGGCGCCGAAATCTACCAGCGGATTGGGCTTGGTGAACATGCGCCAGTGGAACCACACGCAGCTGATGGCGCAGACCACGATAAGGTTGCGGATCACATCGCTGTTCAGCCAGTCATCGGCGGCACCTTCCTCGAGGACATATTCCAGCGAACCGAGATAGACAGCCAGCAGGGCAAGGCCAGTCCAGTCAAAGGTCTTGATCAGGTTGTAGTTGGGCTTGTCGAAATCAATGGTGGCCCAGGTGCCGATGGTGACGAAGATGCCGGGCAGGATGTTCACCAGGAACAGCCAGTGCCAGGAATAGAGCTCGGTCAGATAGCCGCCCACCGTGGGGCCGATGGTGGGGGCCAACGTGGCGATGAGGCCGATGATCGGCGAGATCACATTGCGCGTTCGCGGTGGGAAAATGGTGAAAGATGTTGCAAAGACAGTGGGGATCATCGCGCCGCCCAGGAAGCCCTGCAGGGCGCGCCAGATCATCATCTCGCCGATCGATGAGGAAAGCGCGCACATCAGGCTCATCAGCGTGAAGCTGGCAGCGGAAGCAACAAACAGCCAGCGCGTGGAGAAGATGCGTGTCAGCGTGCCCGAAAGCGGGATCATCACCACCTCGGCCACCAGATAGCTGGTTTGCACCCAGGTGATTTCATCGGCGCTGGCGGAAATGCCGGCCTGGATTTCAGCCAGGGAGGACGAGACGATCTGAATGTCGAGGATCGCCATGAACATGCCAAACACCATGAAGAAGAAGGCCACGATGTGCCTCATGGGCACATGCGGTTCTGCCTTGGCGACGGGTGCTGCGATGGTGGCGGTGGCGGACATGGGCTTGGCCTTTGGCGCTTACTGCTCGGCACCCTTGTCGCGGGTGTCGATGGAAACGGCCACCGACATGCCGGGCCGCAGCTTGGCCGAAATTTCCGGCGCAACCAGGATCTTCACCGGGAAGCGCTGAATGATCTTGGTGAAGTTGCCGGTGGCGTTGTCGGGCGGCAGCAGCGAGAATTCCGCGCCGGAAGCGGGCGAAAGGCTGGCCACCTTGCCTTCAAAGGTTTGGCCCTTGTAGCTGTCCACGGTGATTTCAACCTTCTGTCCGGGGCGCAGGTCCGAGAGCTGGGTTTCCTTGAAATTTGCGGTGATGAAGCTTTGCGTCACAGGCACCAAAGCCATCAGGTTGGCGCCCGGCTGCACATATTCGCCCGGCGCCACGGCGCGGTTGGCCACCACGCCATCAAAGGGCGCCTTGATTTCGGCGAAGGTCAGATCATGCTCGGCCTTCTGGAGGGCGACATTGATCTCGTTCAGGGTGCTTTGCGCCTGCTTTTCATTGGCATCGAGAATGCCAAGCTGCGCCTTGGCGGCGGCAAGGTTGGAATCAGCCACCGTCACGCCGGCGGCGGCAGTGTCACGCGCGCGGTTGGCGTCGTCCAGCGCCTGCTGGCTGCCAGCATTGGTTTTCACCATCTGGCTGGCGCGCTGCTGGGTGAGGGCGGCGTTAAGCTCCACCGCCTTGGCGCTGGCCACCTGCGCATCAGCCGCGGCAATTTGCGCGGCCTGGGCGGTTTTCTGCTGTCCGATGGCGGCGATGGCCGCCGTTTGGGTTTCAATCTTGGCCTTGGCTGCGGCCACGGCGAGCTGATAGTCAGTGTCATCCAGCTTGAGGATGACATCACCGGCCTTCACCTGCGTGTTGTTGAGCACGGGAGTTTGGGTGACCAGCCCGGCGATCTTGGTGCTGAGCACTGAAGTGTCGGCCTTCACATAGGCATCGTCGGTGGAAACCGTGAAGCGGCCAACCGTCCACCATTCATAGCCAAACTTGGCGGCCGTGCCCAAGGCCACAAGCAGGACCGCGCCGAGGATGATCCGGCGGCGGAGATTGGGCCTGGCCGCGCCGGCCGGTGCCGTTGATGCAGGGGGCACCAGTGCCGGCTTGGGGGCGGCTTGGTCATCAGGCTTGGACTTCAATGCGGGGCTGGACATGGCACGACAACTTTCAACGGAATGGGCTGGCGCCCGGTTTTTGGGCCGGATGCGGAATTTTTGAACCGAACGGTTCAGTTCGACTTGTATGTAGCAGCTTCTTTTGCTATACGCAAGACTGAACCGTTCGGTTTAGTTCCCAAGAGGTCATTATGGAACCAGCCACCGCGACAAATGACAATTTAGACTCCGCCAAGCGCCAGCAGATCCTGGAGGGGGCGCGGCGCTGCTTCATGGCGCAAGGCTTTGATGCCGCCAGCATGAATGACATCGTCAAGGCGGCAGGCGTGTCGAAGGGCACGCTCTATGCCTATTTCCCCTCCAAGGAAAAGCTGTTTGAGGCCATGGTGTTCGCCGACAAGCGGCGGCTGGCTGAACAGGTTGTGGCCATCAGCGGGCAGGAGCGCCCGGTTGAAGAAGTGTTGCGCGAATTGGGCCTGCGCATGACGCAGCAGTTCCTGGCCGAGGACTCGCTGGCCTATTTGCGCATGGTGCTGGCAGCGGCGGCCAAGTTCCCTGAAGTGGGCCGGGCCTTTTATGAAGCCGGGCCTGCCTTTATCAACGCCAAGATTGCCGCCTATCTCAAAACCAAGATCGAGGACGGCACATTGCGCCCGATGGATGCGGATTGCGCTGCCATGCAATTTGTTGAGCTGGTGCAATGCGGCCTGGTCAAGCCGCGCCTCTTTTCCAGCACCTCGCTGGTGAAGCAGCGCAGTGTGGAAGAGGTGGTGGAGGCCGGGTTGCAGCTGTTCCTCAAAGGTCTGCTGCCGCGCTGAGCATTGCCGCACAGGGCGGCAAGGTTCCATTAACCATAATCTTCTTATTCTGGTGGCATGGGTCAGTTGCGTGTCCTTGCCAGGTTGTCTTTGCTCCTGCCGCTTGCGGCCGGGGCAGGGCTGGCGCATGCCCAGACCGTTCCCTGCAATTGCCAGACCGGTGCAACACCCAGCACCGGCGACAGCGGCGGCATCACCCTTGATGGCAGCAGCATTGGCGCAGATTCAACCAGTGTTGCCCCGCGCAAGCGCAAGGCGAAGGCCGACCCCTATGGCGCCTATGGCTATGACGACGGGGCCTTCCGCTTCCGGCCCATGCTGGAAATCGGTGTTGCCGCCAGCAGCAATGCCAACCTCTCGCCCACAGCGCCCAAGGCCGATGTGGGCCTGCGGCTCAAGCCCAGCTTTGCCTTTGAAAGCGATTGGCCGCGCCATGCGTGGAAAGGCTCTGCCTCGCTGGATCTGGTGAATTTCGCCAGCACCCCCAGCGCCAACAGCACGACGGGAACGGCGGAAACCTCATTCCGCCTTGATATCCGCCACACCACCCATGCCGATTTCAGCACCACGGCCTCGCTCACCCAGGCCAATGCCGGCAGCAGCGAAGTGCCGGGCACGGCCATTGGCCCGCGGCAGGATGTGAATTTCGCGCAGACGGCAAGCATCACCCATGATTTTGGCGGCTTTGAAGGCCGGTTCAAAACCGGCCTTGCCCGCGCCAGCTTTGGCGATGTGGCGCTTTCGGGCGGCGGCACAGAAATCAACGCCGACCGAAACTATTGGGAACCCTCGCTTTCGGCCCGCGCCACACTGGGCCATGAGGGCTTGCCACTGCGGCCATTCGCAGAAGTGAGCTATGACCCGCGCTTCCACGACCAGACCGTGGACCGCAATGGCGAGCAGCGCAATTCGCAAGGCTTTGGCGCCGCGCTGGGACTGGATTTCGCCGATGGCCCGATCTGGAGCGGCGAGATCGCCGGCAACTTCATTGCCCGCAGCTTTGATGACCCCGCGCTGCAAACCGCCACAGCATTGGGCGTAAGCGGAACAGTGACCTGGAGCCCAACGCCCTTGTGGAGCATCGTGGCCAACAGCGGTGTGGCGCTCAATGAATCGGAAGTGGCTGGCGTTTCGGCCACGCAAAGCTGGAATGCCGGGCTCAATGCCACCTATGCCTGGCGCGACAATGTGAATTTCCGCGGCGGCGGCACGCTGACGCTGGCCGACAATGGCAGCAGCATCGACACCACTGTGGTGGCCAGCCTTGGCGCTGATTGGCAGCTGAACCCCAACATGGCCTTGGCGGGCACCGTGCAGAACACCTGGTATGCGCCGGGCAGCGGTGTGGGGGCCTATTCCGAGCAGCGCGCCATCACCAGCATCGTGTTGCGGCCCTGAGCAGCGGGGGAAATGAAAAAGCCCCGGTGTGATGCCGGGGCTTTTTGTGACGGGTTGCGCCTAGCTGGCCACCTTGGTGATGCCCTGGCCTTCGGGAATTTCATCTTCCGGCGCTTCGCTGCCGGCACGGATTTCCTTCAGCACCTTGGCGAGTTCGGCATTGCCGTGCCAGGAGAGGAAGCCGCCCTGCTTGGCAATGATGTCCTGCAAGGCTTCGCGGAAGGCGGGGCCCAGGTCCTCGCGCTCGAGGCCGTAAGCCACGTTCGCGGCAAGGAAGCCGACCTTGTCGCCGCAGTCATAGGTCGTGCCATTGAACTGCAAGCCGTGGAAAGCCTGGTATTTGGCCAAGGCGATCATCGCATCGGTGATCTGAATTTCACCGCCGGAGCCCGGCTGCACATTCTCAATCTCGGTGAAGATTTCCGGCTGCAGGATGTAGCGGCCGGAGATGATGAGGTTGGAGGGCGCATCCTCGCGCTTGGGCTTTTCGACCATGCCGGCGATGGAGAAGTGGTTGTCCTGCCAATCCGACGGGGCCACCACGCCATAGCGGTGCACATGCTCCCAGGGCGCTTCCTCGACAGCAATGACATTGCCGCCGCCGCGCTCATTGTAGACTTTCACCATCTGGGCCAGGCAGCCCGGCTCGCTCTTGATGATCATGTCCGGCAGCAGCACGGCGAAGGGTTCATGGCCCACGAGATGGCGGGCGCACCACACGGCGTGGCCAAGGCCCAGTGGCTCCTGCTGGCGGGTGAAGCTGGTCTGGCCGGCGCCGGGCAGGTCCTGTTCCAGCACCGAAAGCTGAATGCTCTTGCCGCGCTTGCGCAGGGTAGATTCCAGCTCATACTGCTTGTCGAAATGGTCTTCGATCACGCCCTTGTTGCGGCCGGTGACGAACACGAAATGCTCAACACCCGCCTCGCGCGCCTCTTCCACCACCATCTGGATCAAGGGCTTGTCCACCACCGTCAGCATTTCCTTGGGCATGGCCTTGGTGGCGGGCAGGAAGCGCGTGCCCAGCCCGGCGACAGGGAAAACCGCAGTCTTGATGGGACGAACCATTTACAAACCTTTCACTAATCTCGTTGCTATGTCCAAGCGTAGGGCGATTGTAACGCTATTTAAATGAGCAAATGGTGTATTCGCGCCGACATTTTGGATAGGAGGCCTATATGGCGGTATTGGTGACGGGCGGTGCGGGCTATATCGGCAGCCACATGGTTCTGGCCCTGACCGATGCGGGCGAAAGCGTGGTGGTTCTGGACAACCTCACCACCGGCTTTGCCTGGGCCGTGGCCCCGCAGGCCAAGCTCGTCAAGGGCGACATCGGCGATGAGGCGCTGGTGGAAAAGCTGGTCAAGGAGCATGGCATTGACGCGATCGTGCATTTCGCCGGCTCCATCGTGGTGCCGGATTCGGTTTCCGACCCGCTGGGCTATTATCTCAACAACACCGTGAAATCGCGCGCCCTGATGGCGGCGGCGGTGAAATCAGGCGTGAAGAACTTCATCTTCTCATCCACGGCGGCCGTCTACGGCAACCCGGAATCCATGCCGGTGTTCGAGACGGCGCGGCCGGCGCCCATCTCGCCCTATGGCACATCCAAGCTGATGACCGAGCTGATGCTGCGTGATTCCCATGTGGCCTACGGCCTCAACTACATCGCGCTGCGCTATTTCAATGTGGCGGGCGCCGACCCCAAGGGCCGCACCGGCCAATCAACACCGCGCGCCACGCATCTGATCAAGGTGGCCTGCCAGACGGCGCTGGGCCAGCGCAAAAGCATGGATGTGTTCGGCACGGATTATCCCACGCCGGATGGCACCTGCCTGCGGGACTACATCCACGTCAGCGATCTCATCGCCGCGCACATGGATGCGCTGCGCCACCTGCGCAAGGGCGGGGAAAGCGGCATCTTCAACTGCGGCTATGGCAAGGGCTATTCGGTGCTTGAGGTGATCAAGGCCGTTGAGAAGGCCCATGGCGGGCCGGTGAACCATGTGCTTGGCCCGCGCCGGGCGGGCGATCCGGCGGGCATCGTGGCGGGGGCAGAGCGGGTGCGCGAGGTTCTAGGCTGGCAACCCAAATACAATGACCTTGACCTGATCGTGAACTCCGCACTGGCCTGGGAAAAGCACTTGATGAAGCGCAACGCGGCTTGAAGCGGAGGCTTCACCCGCGCTAAAGCGCTGGCATGTCCCTTTCCGGCCTTGCCTTCTTTGCCCTTGTCTATTTCATCTTCGTGATCACGCCCGGCCCCGGTGTGGCCGCCATGGTGGCGCGTGGACTGGGCACCGGCCTGCGCGGCTGGTTCCCCTATGCCATGGGCTTCATGCTGGGCGACATGACGTGGTTCACCATCGCCGCCACCGGGCTTTCGGCGCTGGCGCATGAATTCGCGCTGGCCTTCACCGTGGTGAAATATGCGGGCTGCGCCTATCTCATCTATCTCGCCTGGAAAATCTGGCAATCGCCGCCGCATGTGGAAAACATCGAACAGGCGCATGTGGCCACCGCCGCCTGGCCCAGCTTCATCGGCGCGCTCACCCTGTGCCTGGGCAACCCCAAGGTGATCGTGTTCTTCATCTCGATCATGCCGCTGGTGGTGGACGTGGCGCATGTGACCCTGTGGTCCTATCTCGCCATGCTTTCGGTGATGGCGCCCTTCGCGCCGTTCCTCACCTTCAGCGTGCTTTATCTCGCCAAGCGGGCGCGGATGATTTTCCAATCAGCCCGTGCGCTGCGCCGCATCAACCGCGGCTCGGCCGGGCTGATGGCAGGTGCTGCCACGCTGATTGCGCTCAAAGGCTGAAGCCTTCATTTCTTCAAATTGATCTGGCCTGCTAGATTGGCGCGAATCTGAATTGGAGAGACGGATGCGGAAATTGCTGTTGGCCCTGATGCTGGGGGTTGCCCTTGCCAGCCCCGCCCATGCGGATGCCAAGTTTGAAGCCTTCGTGCAATCGCTTTGGCCGCAGGTGAAGGCGGCCGGCTTCTCGCGCGAGCTGTTTGACGCCGCCTTCAAGGGCATCACAGACCCGGACCCCGTTGTGATCAAGCTGGCCGACAACCAGCCGGAATTCAAATCCACCACGTCGGAATATCTCGACAAGACGGTGACGCCGGCGCGCATCCAGCAGGGCAAGGATGGGCTTGCCGCCAATGACGCCTTGCTCAGCGCCATTCAGGCCAAATATGGCGTGGAGAAATATGTGCTGCTCGGCATCTGGGGCATTGAGAGCAATTATGGCCGGGAGATGGGCAACATGCCGGTCATGCGCTCGCTGGCCACGCTGATGTATTATGGCAACAAGAAGCAATATGCCAAGGAACAGCTGATTGCCGCCTTCACCATCCTGAAGCGGGGCATCAAGTCTCCTGACAATTTCACCGGCTCCTGGGCAGGCGCGCTGGGCCATACGCAGTTCATCCCCACCACCTATCTCGCCTCGGCCGTTGATTGGAACGGCGATGGCAAGAAGGACATCTGGGGATCAAAGGAAGATGCGCTGGCCTCGACCGCGCATTACCTTTCGCAATCAGGCTGGAAGAGCGACCGCCCCTGGGGCTGGGAAGCCAAGCTGCCCGATGGCTTCGACCGGGCGCTGATCGGGCGGGCACATTGGAAAACCGTGGCGGAATGGGAAAAGCTGGGCATCAAGCCGGCCATCGGCGATCATTTCTCATCGCCCGCCGCAAAGGCCTTTGTGATGATCCCGCAAGGCATTGATGGCCCGGTGTTCCTGGTGACGCAGAATTTCTTGGCGCTGCTGGCCTATAACTACAGCCATGGCTATGCGCTGGCGGTGGCCATGCTGGGAGACCGCATCGCCGGGCGCGCCAAGGTGCAGGCTGCCTGGCCCGCGCAGACAACTGACCTCACATTCAAAGAGCGCGTGGAAATGCAGACCCGCCTGACCGACATGGGCTTTGACACCAGCGGCGCTGACGGGCGCTTTGGCGCAAAGACCTATGAGGCGGTGCTGGCTTTCCAGAAAAAGGTGGGCTTGCCACTGGATGGCTTCCCCTCACGCAAGGTGCTTGAGCGGCTGCGGGCGGGCGGCTAACTTCAGGCCATGATGAATTTCCGTCCGGCGTTGTGTGTGGCTTTGGGTTTGGCGCTGGCCATGCCCGCAAGCTTGCGCGCGCAAGACCAGGGGCCGGCCATCGGCTCGGAAGCCACAGCGGCGCAAGGCGATGGCACGGCACCGGACCAGCAGGCCGCCGACGCTGTGCGCCGTGTGCTCATCGTGGGAGACCAGCTGGCGGGCGGCATGGGGGCTGGCCTTACCCGCATGTCGGACGGTGACGACACGATTGAAGTGGTCAACCGTTTCAATGAGTCCTCGGGCCTCACCCGGCCGGAGATTTATGATTGGGCGGCCGCCATTCCCAAGATGGCGGAGAACAAGAATTTCGCCGCCGCCTTTGTGCTGGTTGGGCTGAATGACCGGCGCGACATGCGCAGCGGCGACAAGGTTTTGGCCTTCAATTCCCCGGAATGGCAGGCGCTCTACAAGCAGCGCGTGGACGGCGTGCTCGATGCGCTGGCGCAGCAGAAGATCAAGGTGTTCTGGTTGGGCGAGCCGCCGATGGGCGATGCGGCGCTGGATGCCGACATGCAGGCGCTGACCGCGCTGGAGAAAGAGCGCGTGACAGCCAAGGGCGGCACGTTCATCGAGTTGCGTACGCCCTTCCTTGGCCCGGATGGCAAATATGCCGATCGCGGGCCTGATGACACGGGAACCGACAGGCGCTTGCGTGAAAGCGATGGCGTCACCTTTTTCAAGCAGGGCAACAACCGGCTGGGGCAGATTGCGCTTTCCGCCCTCAAGGGCGTGAGTGCGCCTGCGGCAACGCCGGACGCCACACCGGCCGATGCGCAGGCCAGCGCCGCGCCGCTTCCCGCGCCAGCGCCGGTTGATCAATCGCCGCTGTTTGCGCAGGAAGGCGTCGATGGCGGTGCCGTGGCCCAAGGCAGCGGCGAATTGGTGGCGGCCGTGGCGGCTGATGCCGAAAAGGTCGAGGCCACCAAGGCCAGCAGCATTGGCATTGCCGCGGCCAAGGGCAGCAATGCCGAAAGCCTGCTCACAACGGGCCTTTCTGCAGCGGCGCCAGCGGGGCGCTTTGATGATTTCAGCGCGGCAGCGCCGGCCCAGTGATCAGGCCGTGGCTGGCCGGGTGCGGGCACCAAGCAGGGTGAGCCCGGCAATCGCCAGCACGAGAACGATGAAGGCAGCCACCTGATAGGGCAGAATGGCTTCATGCAGGAACAGGCTGGCGAACACCATGGTCAAGGCCGGTGAGGTGGCGCCGATGGTGGCCGCCAGCGAAACGGGAATATGGCGGATGGCGCTGAACCAGATCAGCAGCTCAAGATAATAGACCAGCCCCATCAGCGCCGCGGCCATTTGCCATTGCGGTGTTGTGAAAGCCGCGAACAGGCCGCGCGCATCAGTGGCCAGCAGCACAAGGCCGAGGAACAAAGCCGAAAGGCCGACGCGGAAGAATGTCACCTGCGCGGGGGTAATGGGGGATTTGCCCAGCTCCTGGCGTACGATCACATGGGCAATGGCCCACAGCAGCGGCACCGCCAGCACGGCAAGGAACCAGATATTGAGGCCCGCAATGGTCCATGCGCCATTGGTGCCAAGGCCATAGAGCGTCACCAGCAAAAGCGCCGTCAGGCCCAGCTCGGCGGCGGATTTGCGGCGGCCCAGAAACACCGCCTCAATGATGATGGCGAAAACTGGCGAGGCCTGCAGCGCGATGGCGCCGGACACGGTGCCCGCCGCTTCCACCCCAAACACGAACAGGAAAATCGCCACCGCAAAGAGCAGGCCGGTGAGAAGCGTGAGCATGAAGGCGCGGCGCGGGCTGTGGCTGCCGCTGGCAGGCGAGAACATGCCGCGCTGACCGCTGAACATCTCCTTCAGCATCAGCGGCACCGAGAACAGGAACTGGTAGAATGAAAGGAAGAAGGCAAAGCTGAGCGCGCCAAAGCCCGCTGGCCGGCCATTGGAAATGACCGGCAGCAAGGCAATCAGGCTGACGCAGACAAGTGTTTGGCCCACGCCTTTCAATGTGTTGGAGCTTTGCACGCCTTCCCCATTCCAGAAAGCGCTGCGATCACCCATTTCAGCGTTGCAGGCAAGGGCCAGAAGGCCGCGCTTGTTGCGGCGCTGGCCCCATCACCCGCGCTACTCCATGAACCAGCCGTGGCTCACCACCAGCGACTGGCCTGTCAAGGCATTGGTGTTGAAGGCGGCGAACATGTAGGCCACCTCCGCCACATCCTCGAGCGTGGTGAACTGGCCATCCACCGTGTCGCCCAGCATGATCTTCTTGACCACGTCTTCCTCGGAGATGCCCAGTGTCTTGGCCTGTTCCGGAATCTGCTTTTCCACCAGAGGCGTTTTGACAAAGCCGGGGCAGATCACATTGGTGCGCACGCCGCGCGCCGCGCCCTCTTTCGCAATCACCCGCGAAAGTCCAAGAAGCCCGTGCTTGGCCGTGACGTAGGCCGACTTGAGCGGCGAGGCGAGCTTGGAATGCACCGAGCCCATGAAAATGATGGCACCAGAGCCCTTGGCATACATGTGCGGCAGCACCGCCTTGGAGGTGAGGAAGGCGCCGTCGAGGTGAATGGCCAGGATCTTCTTCCAGTCAGCAAAGGGGAATTCCTCCATCTTGTGCACGATCTGGATGCCGGCATTGGAAACCAGAACGTCCACCCCGCCCCAGGCCTTGACCACGGCATCAACGCCGGCATTCACCTGGTCTTCATTGGTCACATCCATGGCGACGCTCATGGCCGAGCCGGCGCGCCTGGCGTTCAGGTCATCAGCGGCGGCCTTGGCGGCATCGGCGTTGAGATCGGCAATCACTACTTTTGCGCCGCCCGCGGCATAACGGTCGGCGATTGCCTTGCCGAGGCCCGAGGCTGCGCCGGTGACGATGCACACTTTGCCGGTGAGATTCATGGGGTCAGTCCTTCAGATTGTTGGAGTTGGTTGTGGCTGGCGTGGCGTGTGTCATGACCGCACGACCTTGCCGTTGTCAAATGTCACCATGCCCTGGGCCGGAATGGCGCGGGCCTTCCAGGCCTTGTCGGAAAGGCCGCGCTGGGCGTCATCAAAGCCATTTTGCCAATGTTCCTCGACGCTGAGGCGGGAGAATTCATAGTCCTTGGATTGGGTGTCGAAATCATTGCCGCGGTTGATGAGATGCATCACCGTGATGCCGGCGGCGCGGGAGGTTTCGGTGAGGGCCTTCACGTCCGGGTCACCGGCCATGTCCTGCGGCAGCTTTTTGAGCAGGTTGGCCGCCGCCTGGCGCAGGCGCTGTTCGGTCATGGCGGCGGTGGTCATCATGCGGGTGCGGCTGGAATAGCGGATTTCCTTTTCACGCTCGGCCGTTTCCATGATGGTTTCCGGCAGCTTGCCGCGGGCTGAGAAGAGATCCACCTGGAAAATGCACAGGCTGTCGCTCGGCCCCGCCATGTCGATCACCTGGCTCAGCGGCGTGTTGGAAACGAGGCCGCCGTCCCAATAGAAGGCACCATCAATTTCCACCGCCGGAAAGCCCGGCGGCAGCGCGCCTGATGCCATGATGTGCTCGGCGCGCAGCTTTTCCTGCGTGCTGTCAAAATAGCGGAAGTTGCCGCTGACGACATTGACCGCACCCACGCTCAGCCGCGGGCCGCCCTTGTTGATGAGGTCGAAATCCACCAGTTCGTGCAGCGTGTCTTTGAGGGCGCTGGTGTCGTAAAAGCTGGTCGCCTCGCGCGTTCCGGGCCAGGAGAGCAGGGGCGAGACCAGGCGCGGGCTGAAAAAGCCGGGAATGCCGAACATGGTGGCCAGCCAGCTGCTCAGCTCATTGAAGGTGCTGCGGCCTTGCGCGCCGGGAATGAGAGAAGCCCCCTGCAGGCCAGAGGACACCTTGTTCCAGAACTCCCGCAGCCGGGCCACGCGCCTTTCCGGCGGGTTGCCGGCGATGAGTGCTGCGTTGATGGCGCCAATGGAGATGCCAGCCAGCCAATCCGGCTGTTCACCGGCCTGGGCCAGCGCTTCAAAGGCCCCGGCTTGATAGGCGCCCAGCGCCCCGCCGCCCTGAAGCACCAAAACCTTCTTTTCAAGCGGTTTCTGTTGCATTGCAGCATGATAGTGCAATGCAACGCAAGATGGAAAGTTAAATTTGGCTCAGCAAGGGCCTCCTTTGGCCCCGCGACAAAACGGGGTGATTGC
The DNA here is from genome assembly GCA_028868695.1 of Alphaproteobacteria bacterium. Classification (GTDB taxonomy): domain Bacteria; phylum Pseudomonadota; class Alphaproteobacteria; order Rhizobiales; family Aestuariivirgaceae; genus Aestuariivirga. Next base: position 35,737 of record JAGWTZ010000007.1, read on the forward strand.
AGGTCATGCCCCTGTCGTTTAGACAGGGCAAAACCCTGAAGACCAGAAAAGGAATCGGACATGGCAGACCACGGTCACTCATCGCAACCCGCCCTCACCGGCATGGCGGCCCACCAGGCCACCTATGACGGCTTCCTGAAGGGCTCCATCGCGCTTGGCCTCGTTTGCCTTTACGTTCTGGTGGCGCTGGTCACCTTCCGCTTCATGGACAACCCGATGAACCTGCTCGTCGGCTTCGGCGGCATCATCATCGGCACGATTGCCACGCTGATCGGCGTTCGCGCCGGTGGCAAGTGGCTGCTGCCCGTGGTGGTTCTGGTGCTGTATGGCCTGCTGGTGGCCAACAACATCCACATGTCGTAAGACGGAATTCGCATAATGAAGATTGCGGTTCCTGCTGAAAGTGTTTCGGGTGAGAGCCGCGCGGCGGTTTCGGCTGAAGCCGTCAAAGCCTATGTGAAAAAGGGCCTTGCCGTTGCTGTCCAATCGGGCGCGGGGCAAGGCTCAAACATTTCCGATGATGACTACAAGGCTGCGGGCGCTGCAATCGCCAAGGGTGTTGATGTGGTGAAGGATGCTGACGTCATCCTTTCGGTGCGGCGGCCTTCGGATGCGGTTTTGAAGGCGGCTAAAAAGGGCGCGGTGCTGCTGGCGGGGCTCGAGCCTTATGGCGAGCGCAAGGGCCTTGAGGCCATCGCCAAGAGCGGGGTCACGGCCTTTGCCATGGAACTGATGCCGCGCATCACCCGCGCGCAGAGCATGGATATTCTTTCCTCGCAGGCCAATCTTGCTGGCTACAAGGCGGTGATTGACGCCTCGGCCCATTTCGGCCGCGCCATGCCGATGATGATGACGGCGGCTGGCACAGTTGCCGCCGCCAAGGTGTTCATCATGGGCGTGGGTGTTGCTGGCCTTCAGGCCATCGCCACAGCGCGGCGCCTCGGCGCCATTGTTTCTGCCACGGACGTGCGCAAGGCCACCGAAGAGCAGGTGAAGTCGCTGGGCGCCAAGTTCGTGTTTGCCGATGTGGCCGATGCCGCCACTTCGGGCGGCTATGCCAAGGAGCTTTCTGCCGAAGACAAGGCCAAGCAGGCCAAGCTGGTGGCCGACCATGTGAAGACGCAGGACATCGTCATCACCACGGCGCTCATTCCCGGCCGCCCGGCCCCTGTGCTCATCACCAAGGAAATGGTGGAGAGCATGAAGCCCGGCTCGGTGATTGTTGACCTGGCGGTGGAACGCGGCGGCAACTGCCCGCTGTCAAAGCCCGACGAGATCGTGGTGCACAAGGGTGTCTCGATCATCGGCACGCTGAACCTTGCGGGCAAGCTTGCCGGCAACGCCACGCCGCTCTTTGCCAAGAACCTGTCCAACTTCCTTGACACGATGGTTGGCAAGGACGGAAATCTCGCCATCAACTTTGATGATGAACTCATCAAGGGCACGCTGATCGCCAAGGACGGCGCGCTGGTGCACCCGATGTTTGCTGCGAAATGAACCTTTCAAACGCCAACCCATCCTGCCGTCATCCCCGCGAAAGCGGGGACCCAGCTTCATTCACAACCTCTGAAACAGCCCAAGTCAGCTGGGCCCCCGCCTTCGCGGGGGTGACGGAGGGTGTGAACAACCAATTTGAATTGAGTGTGGACTGAATCATGGAACAACTGGTTGATCCCTTCATCTATCTCTTCTCGATCTTCGTGCTGGCGGTGTTTGTCGGCTACTATGTGGTGTGGAACGTCACACCCGCGCTGCACACGCCGCTGATGTCGGTCACCAACGCCATCTCCTCGGTGATCGTGGTAGGCGCGCTCCTGGCGGTTGGCGCGGGCGCCATTGCCTCAGGCTCCACGCTGGCGATGATCTTCGGCTTCCTGGCGCTGGTGCTGGCCTCGGTCAACATCTTCGGCGGCTTCCTCGTGACCAACCGGATGCTGGCAATGTACAAGAAGAAAGAAAAGTGATGCCGCCAGCAAGCCCATTCTATCTTGAAATGATCATTTCGGTGGCGATCATCGTTTTATCGCTCGCCACGATTTTCAAGAAAGCCAATTCAATGGCTGCGCGCCGCCTGATGGCTGCGGCTCAAGCTCTGATTTTGGTGATGTTGGTCATCATGCGCCCCCCGGCAGACCAACTCGGATGGCTGCAAATCCTGGCAACCTTGATGATCGGACTCGGCTTCGGCCTTTTCATCGCCAACGAACGCAACATGGCCAGCAAGCCATCGCATAGGACCTGAGATATGACCGCATCCTTCGCTGCCCTGCTTTATCTCATCTCCGGCGCGCTGTTCATCATGGCGCTGCGCGGGCTTTCATCGCCGGCCACTTCGCGCCAGGGCAACAGCTATGGCATGATCGGCATGACGCTGGCCGTGCTCACCACGCTGGCCATTTCCGCGCCCACCAACCCGGTGGTTTGGCTGCTGATCATCGCCGGCATCGGCATTGGCGGTGGCATTGGCCATTATATGGCGAACAACATCGCCATGACGGCCATGCCGCAGCTGGTGGCGGCGTTTCACTCGCTGGTGGGCCTGGCGGCGGTGTTCGTGGCGGCGGCGGCCTTCTATGCGCCAGACGCCTTTGGCATTGCCACGGATGGCGTGATCCACCCGCAAAGCCGCATTGAAATGGCCCTTGGTGCCGCCATTGGCGCGCTCACCTTCACGGGCTCGGTCATCGCCTTCCTGAAACTGGATGGCCGCATGTCAGGCGCGCCCATCATGCTGCCCGGCCGCCATCTCATCAACATCGCGCTGGGTGTCGCACTGGTGGCGGCCATCGTGCTGTTCTTCGGTGCGCCGTCCTCCGTGCTGTTCTGGGGAATCGTGGCTGTCTCGCTGGTGCTGGGCTTCCTGCTCATCATCCCGATCGGCGGGGCGGACATGCCCGTCGTGGTCTCGATGCTGAATTCCTATTCCGGCTGGGCGGCAGCAGGCATCGGCTTCACGCTGCACAACACGGCCCTGATCATCACCGGCGCGCTTGTGGGCTCATCCGGCGCAATCCTGTCCTACATCATGTGCAAGGCGATGAACCGCTCCTTCATCTCCGTCATCCTCGGCGGCTTTGGCGGAGCCACGGCTGGCCCGGCGGGCGGCGGTGAGGCCAAGCCTGTGAAGCAAGGCTCCGCTGATGATGCGGCCTTCATGATGAAGAATGCCGGCAGCGTGATCATCGTTCCGGGATACGGCATGGCCGTGGCCCAGGCCCAGCACGCGGTGCGTGAAATGGCCGATCACCTCAAGGCCGCTGGCGTTTCGGTGAAATATGCCATCCACCCCGTGGCGGGCCGCATGCCCGGCCACATGAACGTGCTGCTGGCCGAGGCCAATGTGCCCTATGATGAGGTTTTTGAGCTGGAAGACATCAATGGCGAATTCGCGCAGGCCGACATTGCCTATGTGATCGGCGCCAATGACGTGACCAACCCTTCGGCGAAGGACGACCCCACATCACCCATCTTCGGCATGCCGGTCCTCGAAGTGTGGAAGGCCAAGACAGTGATGTTCGTCAAGCGCGGCATGTCTTCGGGCTATGCCGGCGTTGAAAACCCGCTGTTCCACCGCGACAACACGCTGATGCTGTTCGGCGACGCCAAGAAGATGACGGAAGAGATCAACAAGGCGATGGGATAGGCGCTCACAAGCCTCTCCCCCTCCGCCACTGAATCGTCTAAGTTCATCCGCAAAACACAATGAACAAGCGGGGATGAGGCATGGCGCAGGAAGCAATCATCGTGGAGCAGCCGCGGGTGCATTTGCTGCACATGCTGGTTTTCAGCCTCGTGGTGGCGGTGATTGCCGCAGTTCTCTTCCCCAACATCAAGAACGCCTTCATGGCCAACCCGGGCCTCAATGGGCTGATCGTGGGCGCGCTGCTGCTCGGCACGCTCTATGCCTACCGCATGGTGTGGCGGCTGTTTCCCGAGGTGAACTGGCTGAATGGCTTCAGGCTGGGGCAGGGCTCCACCGAGCCTGCGCCGCTGCTGCTGGCGCCGATGGCCACGATTCTGGGCGATGCTTCGGGCCGCACCGTGCTGTCGCCGCAAACCATGCGCTCGCTTTTGGATTCGCTGGCCTCGCGGCTGGATGAGAGCCGCGATCTGCTGCGCTATCTGGTTGGCCTTTTGATCTTTCTGGGCCTGCTCGGCACCTTCTGGGGCTTGCTGGCCACTGTCACCTCGGTGGGTGATGCCATCAAGGGGCTGGATGTTTCATCGGCGCAATCGGCCAATGTGTTTGAGGAGTTGAAGTCCGGCCTGCAAAAGCCGCTGCAGGGCATGGGCCTTTCGTTTTCGTCATCGCTGTTCGGCCTCGCCGGCTCGCTCATCCTTGGCTTTCTTGATCTCAAGGCGGCCCAGGCGCAGAACCGCTTTTATCACAATCTCGAAGACTGGCTCTCGACCATCACTGATGTGCAGGTGGGCGACGGCGGCGGCACGATGATGCCCGCCTTCCTGCGCATTGACCTGCAGAACCTGCAAAAATCCATTGAGAGGCTTGGCGGCCATCTCGACCAGCGCGCAGCGGCGCCGGCAACGCCTGCGCCTGCGGCTGGCGATGAATCGGCCACCGAGGAACTGGCCGACGCCGTGGCCAATCTTGTGCAGCAAATGCGCGAGGAGCAGAAGATGGTGCGCCAGTGGATCCAGTCGCAGCAGGTGCAGCAGAGCGAAATCCAGCGCCTGCTGATCCGCGGGGAGCGCAAGTAAATGGCCAACCGCCTTTCCCGGCGCGGGCGCGGCGAGGAAGCGCCTTATTGGCCCGGCTTTGTCGATGCCATGGCGCAGCTTTTGCTGGTCATCACCTTCCTGCTCTCGGTGTTCATGATTGCGCAGTTCCTGTTGGCGCGGCAGATTTCGGGGCAGGATTCGGCGCTGGGGCAATTGCGCTCGCAAATTGCTGAGCTGACGCAACTGTTGGCCTTGGAAAAATCCGCCAAGGCCGATGCCGATGCGCAATTGCTGGCGCTCACTGATGATCTCAACGCCCAGAAATCAAAGAACGCCGATCTCCTGAACAATCTCTCGGCGCAGAATGCGGCGGGGTTGGGCGCGGGCAACACCATCTCCGGCCTGCAGACGGCGCTGGATGGCGAAAAGAAAATCTCGTCCGAAGCCTTGGCCAAGGTGGAACTGCTCAACCAGCAAATCGCCGCCATGCGCCGGCAACTGGCCACGCTCTCAGCGCTGCTTGATGACTCGGAAGCGCGCAACAAATCTTCCGAAACACAGATCGCCGATCTGGGCCGCAGGCTCAACACGGCGCTGGCCCAGAAGGTGGAAGAGCTTTCCAAATACCGTTCGGAATTCTTCGGGCGGCTGCGGCAGATCCTCTCGCAGCGGCCGGATATCCTGGTGGTGGGCGACCGTTTCGTCTTCCAATCGGAAGTGCTGTTCCCCAAGGGCAGCGCTGACCTGAATGAGGCCGGGCAGGCGGAGATGGCCAAGCTGGCGGATGCGCTCAAACAGCTGGAAAAGGAAATCCCTTCCGATCTCGGCTGGATCCTGCGCGTCGATGGCCACACCGACAAGGACCCGATCATCCTCGCCACCAAGTTCGCGTCGAACTGGGAGCTTTCCTCGGCGCGCGCCACGGCGGTGGTGAAATATCTGGTGGCGCAGGGTGTCTCGCCCGAACACCTGGCCGCCGCAGGCTTCGGCGAATATCAGCCCCTGGTGCCCGGAGACACCGAAGACGCCAAAAGCCAAAACCGCCGCATTGAGCTCAAGCTGACGGAGAAGTGAGAAGGATTTCACTCTGGTTGTTGCGAAGTGGCTGGCAAGTTGGAATTTGGTCATCGCAGCGCTGCCATTTCATTGGCTTGCAGTGGCAGCCGGGTTTGCATTAAATCCTGATTAGTTGGAGGTGTTGGCGTGGCGGCTAGATGTCTCCGTCCGCTGCAACACCAAGGACCGAATTGTAACGGCAAGATTGAACAGAGATGAAATCAAACTTCACGCCACAGAAGGCGCCTTCTCCCGAAATTGCTGTCTTGATTCCCTGCTACAATGAAGGGTCCTCAGTGGCGCAAGTGGTGGCAGATTTCAAAACGCATCTGCCGCGTGCCCATATCTATGTCTACGACAACAACTCACGCGATGATACCGCCATGAAAGCGCGCGGGGCCGGGGCGATCCTGCGGAGCGAGACGCGGCAGGGCAAGGGCCATGTGGTGCGGCGGATGTTTGCAGACGTGGAGGCGGATATCTACATTTTGGTTGATGGCGACGGCACTTATGATGCCAGCGTGGCTCCGGAATTGGTGAACGTGTTGCTGTCGGGCCCGTATGACGTGGTCAATGTCGCGCGGGTTCCATCAGGGGCCGGGGCGTACCGGTTCGGACACAGCTTTGGCAACAAGCTGCTGACAGGGCTTGTCCGGCTTGTCTTCGGTGCAGGAACTGACGACATGCTGTCTGGTTACAAGGGATTTTCTAGGCGGTTCGTCAAATCTTTTCCTTCCTACTCCGCAGGCTTTGAGATCGAAACCGAACTTGTCGTCCACGCATTGGACCTGCAACTGCCGATGAACGAAATAGCCAGCACCTATGGCGAGCGCGGCTCGGGGTCCGAGAGCAAGCTCAGCACATACAGGGATGGCTTGCGAATTCTCAGGCTCATTGGTTTCCTGATCAAAGAAGAAAGGCCGATGGCTTTTTTTACCGTTGTTGCTGCGTTGCTGGCGGGCAGCTCGATTTTCCTGAGCATTCCCATTTTCGACGAATATTTGCGCACCGGCCTGGTCCCGCGCCTGCCAACTGCGGTTCTTTCAACCGGCTTGATGCTGTCGGCCATGCTGGCACTTTTGGGCGGTTTTGTGCTTGATGGCATTTCGCGAAACAGGCGTGATGCAAAAAGGTTGCGTTACCTCAGCATGCCGGCGCCTGATCACGCCAGCGCTGGCAGGGATTGAGCGATGGCCTATCAGTTTGGCCGCTTCCTGATCGTCGGTGCTGCAGGATTTGCAGTTGATTTCCTGGTCTATCTTGCAATGGTTGCCATCTTGGGCGCTAACGGTGCCTTGGCGCGCTGTGCAGCCTCAGCAGCGGCGATCAGCTTCACCTGGATGCTGAACCGGCATTTCACCTTCCAATTGCAGCATGTCAGGCCATCGCTTGGTGAATTCTTGCGCTATTTGATTGCCAGCCTCAGCGGGGCCTTGGCCAACTTTCTGGTTTTCATCCTGGTGGAGCGCTTTGAAACGCGTGATTTTCATCCCCTGGCTTATGTTCTGGGAACAGCAGCAGGCCTGCCAGTGAACTTCCTCCTCTACAGGACAGTGGTGTTTGATGCCCTCTCCCGCCGCGCCAAAGGCAGGCCCAATCATGAGATTTGAGACTGGGAGACGGCCGCTATTTTTGAGGTTGAAAATGCTTGGCGCGGCAAAGGGGGCCAAATGAAGCGCGGCCTGATTTCGGGAATCCCTTTTTTTGACAGGGTAATGCTCTTCATCCTTTGCGCCTGCGGCCTGTTCTATGTTGGCATGGCATGGACGCCATCACATTTCGCCCAAACGCTTGCTCTGCTTGGCTATGAACCCAAGGACTGGGGATTGGTATTTGGTCAGGCGCGGCCCATCCGCAGTGATGACTATCTCGTTGCGACGGCGCTTATCCGCAATGTGGTGGCGAACCATTTCGACACGATTGATCATGTCTCGCCCTATCATGAATCCTTCCGGTCGTTCGTTGCGTCGCCGCTGCTGGATTGGTCTTTGTTGTTCAGGCCGCAGTTTTGGGGCTTTTATGTGCTGCCCCCGGCCTATGCGCTTTCACTTTCCTTTTTTGTCTCGAGCGCCTCGCTGCTCACTGGTGTGACGGTGGCGCTCCGGCGGTTTGGAGCGAGCAGCGTTGTCTCGGTGCTGGTGGCCTTGATGTTGCTCTATTCGCAATTGTTGCAAGTCTGGTGGACGCAGCGGGCAACAGACGTGGCGTTTTCACCCTGGCCCTTCCTGATCCTGCTTTCGAATTGGAGGTGGTTTATCCGCATTCCGGCAATCGCCTATGCCACTGCGGTTTGGCTGTTGGGCGAATTCTATCCGCCGTCACTGATCGCCATTGGCTTCGCATGGGTCGTGCTTCTGATCAGTTTTGCCAGGGTTGAGTTCGTCCGGCCGCAGGCGGCCGCAAAGCTTGGCGGCGGATTGCTCGGCATCGCTTTGGGCGCGGCAATTGTCGGATTCTATTTCCGCGACATCATTCCCGTGATGGCGGCAACGGTCTACCCCGGCCAACGGCTTTCATCCGGTGGTGGGGTGCCATGGCAAATGCTCCTGTCCCACCTGCTGCCGCATTTTGCGACAGTGTATTATGAACCCACCTTGCCCGGATTGAATGAGTGTGAAGTGGGCGTTGTTGGAACCTATTTGCCGCTTGCCATTCTTTGCTTCACAGACCACCGCAGCCTTGTGCAATGGATTTCACGAAACAAGGCGGCAATGTCCATATGGCTGGCGGGCTTGGCTTTGATGCTGGCCTGGATGTGCCTGCCCATCCCTGCCATGGCGGGAAAGCTGTTCCTGTGGGACAGGGTGCCACCATTGCGCATGCTCTGGGGCTTCGGCCTGGCTTTGACACTGGGTTCAGGCGTTGTAGCGTCGCAAGTTGAATGGCGCTACAGCCCCATGCGTGCGCTCATCGCAGCGAATGCCGTCGTGGCGAGCTGGCTGGTTTCGAAACTCCTGTTTGTTGATGCTGCGGCCGCCAACGGTGCAACCCCGGCCGTGGTTGTCTTGCGTTATTCTGCGTGGGAACTCATTGCCGTGGCGCTATTGGCCGCGGTAGCCGTCTTGGCGGCGGCCAAGCCGCGCTGGCTTTCCAGCCACGTCCGGGAAATTGTTCTGGGCGCCGTGGCGGCTGAGGTTTTCCTGATTTTTGGGATGTTCAACCCCATTGAATCCGCCCATGCCATCTTCACAGAAAAGAAGTCGCCATTTCTTGATGCAATGGATACGCTGGCCCGCGCCAATCCTAGAGGCTGGACCGCAACTCCTGGAGTTTTTGGAGAATCGCTAAATGCATTCGGCGTGCCGGCAATCAACAACGTTCAATTCTTGCCGGACGAGGCCTTCTTTGCCGATGTCTTTAAGGGAGCTGCCCAAAACGAACTCAACTTAACATTCAACCGCTATGCTCACATTGTTCCCTCATTTGAAGCAGCGATCAGATCGCCTCAAGCTGATGTGGCCCTAATTCCAATTTTCGATGTTGCCACACCGCTTGCTGTTTCACCTGCCGATGTGGTAGCAGCGCGCTCGGTGGCGGGGCGGGTTGATGCCTTTCAGGTGGATGCTGCGGTTAATGGAAAATACCGGGTTGTGATGATCGGCTGGGCGCCTTTCCACGGCATCACTGCGGATCAATCCATCAGCGTCGGATATGCGGCGGGCAAGCTGGAAGGCGTGCGTGCCATCAGGCTGCCGCGCATTGATGTTGGCGCCGCCTTAAAGGATGCAAGCCTCAATGTGTCTGGCTTCGCAATCGAAGCCTATGCCACCCCTCTGTCCGGCAAGCCCGGAAAGACCGATTTTCAGGTCGTTGCGCGGGATGCAGGCGGCTCAATGGTCATAGACAACCATTAGGCTTGCGCACTCACACGCTGAATTGCAGCTTCGCCAGCCTTGCGTAGAGCGGGCTTTTTTTCAGAAGTTGCGCGTGCGTGCCTTGGGCGGCGATGCGGCCCTGGTCGAGAACCAGGATGCGGTTGGCGCCGCGCACCGTGGCGAGGCGGTGTGCGATCACCAGCGTGGTGCGGCCCTTGGAGATGTTTTCCAGCGCCTCCTGGATCAGCGCTTCGCTTTCGGCGTCCAAGGCCGATGTGGCTTCATCGAGCAGCAGCACAGGGCTGCCGCGCAGGATGGCGCGGGCAATGGCCAGGCGCTGGCGCTGGCCGCCTGAGAGTGTCACCCCGCGCTCGCCCAGCAGGGCTTCATATTTCTGCGGCAGTTTCTCCACAAATTCGGCCACGCGGGCGGCCTTGGCTGCGGCGGCCACTTCGGCATCCGTGGCGCCGGGGCGGCCAAGGCGGATGTTTTCGGCAATGGTGCCAGAGAAGATCACCGGGTCTTGCGGCACGCTGGCCATGGCGCCGCGCAGGTCTTCGAGCTTGAAGCCGGCAATGTCGATGCCATCCAGCGTCACCCTGCCGGCGCTCGGTGTCTGGAACCTTTGCAACAGGGCATAGAGCGTGGTCTTGCCGGCACCCGATGGGCCGACGATGGCGATCACCTCGCCCGGCTTGGCGGCAAAGCTGATGTCTTTCAACACTTGCGTGCCCGGCGCAGCGGGATAGGCAAAGCTCACGTCATCAAAGGCGATCTCGCCGCGCAAGGGTTGCGGCAATGCCATGGGCATTGCGGGCGAGGTGATGGCCGGCTGTTCATCCAGCAGTTCGGAGATGCGTTCGGCGGCACCCGCGGCCTGTTGCAGCTCACCCCACACCTCAGAAAGCTGGCCCAGCGAGCTTGCGGCCAGGATGGCATAGATCAGGAACTGCACCAGCGTGCCCCCCGTCATGGTCTTGGCGATCACCTGATGGGCGCCGAACCACAGAAGCCCGACGATGGAGCCGAAGGCGATGGCGAAGATCGCAAAGGTGAGGACGGCGCGGGAAAAAGTGCGCGATTGCGCGGCCGTGAAGGCCTCGATGGTGGAGCGGGCGAAGGCCGCCATGGTCTGCGGCTCTTGCGTGTTGGCCTGCACGGCGGTGATGCCGGCCAGCCTTTCCTGCGCGAAGGCGGCGGAGGCAGCCAGCGTATCCTGCGCGGCGCGCGAAAGGACGCGCACCCTGCGGCCATAAAGCACCAGCGGCAGCACCACGGCGGGAATGGCCAGTGCCGCAAGGCCCGACATGCCGGGCGAGGTGTAGATCATGAGGGCCAGCGCGCCCAGCAGCATCACGGCGTTGCGCAAGGCAATCGAGGCGGTGGAAGAAAAGGCGGATTTGATCAGCGTGGTATCTGCCGTCAGCCGTGAGACAACATCGCCAGTCTTCTGTGATTCATAGAAAGAAGGCGTGAGGGTGAGGAGGTGGCGGAACAGCGCGTCGCGCACATCGGCCACCACGCGCTCGCCCAGCCACATGACATAGTAGAAGCGCACTGAAGAGCCCAGCGCCAGCAGCGCCACCACAAGGAACATGCCGCCGAAGTAATAATTCACCACGGTGGCGTCCTGGTCATTGAAGCCATGGTCCACCACGCGGCGCGCGGCGATGGGGATCACCAGTGTTGCCAGCGAGGCCACCAGCAGGGCCACCAGCGCCATCACCACGCGCCCGCGATAGGCGGAAAGATAGGGCAGGAGGCGCAAAAGAGGGCGCAAATTGGTGCGGCGGGCAGGGGTTCCGGAGGCTTTTTCGACAGACATTCAACACTTTCGGCCGGGCCTTGTGCCCGCAATGGTTTTCCCCTATAGACCGCCTCCGAAATGGCCGGAAGTGCAGCTTTCGGCCTTGCCCGTTTTTATTATCAAAGAGTTTGTCCCATGAAGGCCGATACGCATCCCGACTATCATCCGATCACCGTTGTCATGACCGACGGCACCAAGTTCATCACCCGCTCGACCTATGGCAAGGCCGGTGACCAGCTGGCGCTGGACATCGACCCGAAGTCCCATCCGGCCTGGACCGGCGGCCAGCAGCAGATCATGGACCGCGGTGGCCGCGTGTCGCGCTTCAACGACAAGTTCGCCTTCCTCAACAAGAAGAAGTAAGGCGCCTCGCGTTTTGAAATTGAAAAACCCGGCCCAAGCGGCCGGGTTTTTTATGTCTCTAGGCCGGTGCCTATTTGAGTGCGGCATTCAGGCAGGCCTTGCCCTTGCTTGCCACGGTGGCGGCCAGTGTTCCTGGCTTCAGGTCCTTGCGCTTGTCGGCAGAGTTGGCGCAGGCCACGAAAACAACGCCACTTGATTGGGTGTGCGGCTTGCCGTCGTTGGAAAGGGCGGCCAGAAGCGCAGCCGAGCCTTCGCCGATCTTGTAGGCCGGGCCTTCGTCGGCAAAGATCACCGGAACGGTTTTGCCATTGAAGATGACAGCCCCATAGTCGCCCACCTTGATGCCTGTGATCTTGCTGAAAGCGCCACTTTCCATGCCGGGCGGTGCCGCCATGGGGATGACGGCGTAGGGAATCAAGCCTGCATCAACGGGCACACATTTGCTCTTTCCAACTTTGGGGACGGCACATGGATGGCTTGCGTCCGGGTCGAGCATCAGTGATGTCGTGCACTGGTCGGTTGGTCCCTTGGCGCCGCCGCAGGCCTTTTGCGAGCCGTCATCGTCGCGTGCCAATTTCGATTGCCAGAGAATGGCTGTGTGCTTGCCGTCCTTGGAGCGGATCTGTTCAAGCCGAGTCAGGCGGCTTGGGTCTGACTTGCAGCCATACCAAATAGTCTTTCCGGCCGCGTTCTTGATGGGCAACTGCACCCCATCAAAAGCGTCGGTGGCATCACAATTGGCAAACTGCTGTTTGTAGTCTCCGGCAATGGCTTTGCCTTGTGGCGCTTGCACGGACTGGCCCAGCGCGTGCGGCGCGCAGGCCAACATCCATGCGAAGGCTGGCATGATCACCCATCTATGGTGCATGTGTTTCTCCCCTGTCGCTGCCCCGGCGGATGTGAGGCTAGCGCCTATTGGGCCAGCGAGAAACAGCAGAGATTGGCGCCCTGGCCTCAGCCCACCTTGAAGGCGCGTTCCAGCATGGAGAGCTGGGCTGTCACCGGGCTGGCGGCGGCTTCGGCATTGTCGGCCTTGTTGGCGGCGCTGATCATGGAATCCAGCGTCTTGATGCGCTCCAAGAGGCGCAGTGAACGCTCGACCAGGGCGAGCAGGCCGTCCGGCAGCGTTTCGCCGCCCTTCAGGCTGTGGCCACGGCCGATTTCGGCGAGGTTAATGCGGTGCTTTTCGCGCTGCACGTCCTGGCTGGAAAGCTCGCCCGCCGCCATGGCGCGCTGCAACAAGAGCCAGGAGGCCATCTGCATCAGGCGGGTGGTCAGGCGCATGCTCTCGGTGGCATAGGCAATGGCGCCGGTGCGGTCGAGGGCGCGGGCATCGATGCGGCCTTCGCCGTCGAGGTAATTGGCGGTTTCCTCCACAAGGCCCATGCCTTCCTTGAAGGTTTTCTCGAAATTCTCCGATCCCGTGAACTTCACGAGAAAATCAATCGCACCGGAATTTGTCACAGCACTGCGCATGCCCAAAGACCCCTTACCCCACACACCGTTTTTATTTTTGTTAATCATGTCTCTCTTGCCTCGCAGCGTCAATAGCTTCAACCGAAAAGAGGGGGAGCAAGATCGGGGCCAAAAAAAAGCCGCGGGATGCGCGGCTTTGAGTTTCTAACAGGGAGGCGTCAAACAGAGTGGAATCAACCACTCGGAGAAACCCAGAAGCTCTGGGCTGATGGTGAATCTAAACGTTAATTATTACCCAATGCTTAATGGCGGCCCGCGAAATCGCCTCTAATTGCGGAAAAAACTCGCGGCGGCGGCCTTGGAAGCCTGCTTTTTTGCGATCTCGGCGCGCAGGCGGGCGATCTCGGACTCCAAAGCCCCAACGCGCTGTTCCAATTCGGCCACGGAGATTGCCTCGAGGTTTTCGCCAATAACCATTACGGGTTTTTTAGACGGCAGGTCATCAATATCCATGTCAGCCTCACAAGTTGTGTTAAGATGATGCACCGGGGGGTGGTTGCCAGACAAGGGAATCCGGAAATGACGCAAATGCACGCCATCGAGATTGCGGGCTTTGGCGGCCCCGATGTGCTGCGGATGACAGAGATTGCCAGGCCCATTCCCATGCCAGGGCAAATCCTCGTTGAGGTGGCGGCGGCCGGGGTGAACCGGCCTGATTGCCTGCAGCGCAGGGGCGGCTATCCGCCGCCTGCCGGCGCGCCCGCCACGCCGGGGCTGGAAATTGCCGGAACCGTGGTGGGGCGGGGCGATGGCAGCTCGCGCTTCAAGCTGGGGGACGAGGTTTGCGCGCTGGTGCCGGGCGGGGGCTATGCCGAGTTTGCGGCGGTGGCTGAAAGCAATGCCCTGCCCGTGCCGGCCGGGCTTTCCCTCACCGAGGCGGCCGCACTGCCCGAAACCTATTTTACTGTGTGGACCAATGTGTTTGAGCGCGGCGGGCTGAAATGGGGCGAGACGTTTCTGGTGCATGGCGGCTCTTCCGGCATCGGCTCCACCGCCATCCAGCTGGCGCGGGCCTTTGGCGCGGGCCGGGTGATCACCACGGTGGGCAGCGCCGAGAAGGCGCAGTTCGCGGTGGAGCTGGGCGCTGACCTTGCCATCAATTACCGTGAGCAGGATTTTGCCGAAGTGATGAAGGCGCATGACCTTCAGGCCGATGTGACGCTTGACATGGTGGGCGGCTCTTATGTGGCGCGCAACATGGCGGTGGCGGCGCTGGGCGGGCGCATTGTGCAGATTGCCTTCCAGGAAGGCTCGAAGATCAGCGCCGATTTCACGGCATTGATGGTGAAGCGGCTGACTTACACTGGCTCCACCCTGCGGCCGCGCAGCGTGGCGGAAAAGGCCCATATCGCCCACGCGCTCAAGGAAAAGGTTTGGCCGCTGCTGGCGCAGGGGCGCTGCAAGCCGCATGTCTTCACCACCTTTCCCCTGGCCGAGGCCGCGGCGGCGCATCACATGATGGAAAGCGGCGCCCACATGGGCAAGATTGTTCTCGTGCCGTAACGGGGCAATCCGATTCGGCCGCGAAATGAGCGCCAAGCCATGATGATGACCAAGCCTGAGATGATGTTCCGCGTTGCCGAACTGGAGATCGATCCGCAGCACCTGGCGGCCTACCGCGCGCTGCTGGCCGAGGAGATCGAGGCCTCGCTGCGGCTGGAGCCTGGCGTGCTGTTCCTGCAGGCGCTGGCGGAGCAGGAGAACCCGGCCCGCATCCGGGTGATTGAATGCTATGCCAGCAAGGCCGCCTATGAGCAGCACATCACCACGCCGCATTTTCTCAAATACAAGCAGGGCACGCTGGCCATGGTGAAGGCGCTGCGGCTGGTGGAGATGGACCCCATCGCGCTGGCCGCCAAGGATGGGGCCTTTTCGCGGTGAGACTGGCTGGCCTTCGCCGCCATTGCCTTTTTCCGGCGCCACGACTATATAGCGCCCATCCCAGACACTGTTATGTCAATCGCGCCTCGGGGCCCGCAACCGGCTCCGAAAAGGAGAGAAGTCATGTCCGCACCCCTGATGCCCAAGGCCACCGCCGTTTGGCTGGTTGAGAACACCTCGCTGTCGTTCAAGCAGATCGCCGATTTGTGCGTGCTGCATGAACTTGAAGTGAAGGGCATTGCCGATGGCGACGTGGCCGCCGGCATCAAGGGCATGGACCCGGTGACCGCCGGCCAGCTGACGCGCGAGGAAATCCTGAAGGGTGAGGGCGACCCGGACTACCGCCTGCAGATGGTGGTTTCCAAGGTGAACATTCCGGTGAAGCGCTCCACCGCCGGCCCGCGCTATACGCCCGTGTCGCGCCGCGGCGACCGGCCGGACGCCATCATGTGGCTGCTGCGCAACCACGCGGAGCTGCCGGATTCGGCGATCATGAAGCTGGTTGGCACCACCAAGCACACCATTGCCTCGGTGCGTGACCGTGACCATTGGAACGCCCAGAACATCAAGCCAGTGGATCCGGTGACGCTGGGCCTGTGCTCGCAGCTGGAGCTTGATCTTGCCGTGCAGAAGGCGGCCTCCAAGGGCAAGAAGGTGGCGGGCGACACTGCCGCGCCGCGCACGCTGATCCCGGCCCATGAAGTGGCGGGCACTGCCGCCCATGCCGCCGCCGAAGCTGAAAAGCAAAAGGCGGCCCAGGCCGAAGCCGCCGCGCAGCCACCCTCACGCGATGATGACAAGACCTATGACGCCGATTCCGTTTTCGCCAAGCTCAAGGGCGTTGCGCCGAAGGAAGATTGAGATGCTGCGCCAGCGGCCCGGCCCCTCATCCGGCGCGCCGCTGCGCTTGCGCCACCTTCTCCCCTAAAGGGGAGAAGGGTGAAGTGGCTGATCTGCCCCTCTCCCCTTCAGGGGAGAGGGAGCGCCGCAGGCGCGGGTGAGGGGACGTGTTGAGCTTCAACAAGACCGTGTCCAGAACCCCGGCGAGATTTTCGTAGACATCCTGGTTCCAGACGCGGTGGATTTCATAGCCCCGGGACCTGAGCCACTGGCTGCGCTGCCAGTCATGCTTCAGTTCGTGGGCCTCAGAATGCGTGGCCCCATCCACCTCAATCACCAGCCGCTCACTGCGGCAGACAAAATCGGCAATGAATTTACCGATGGGCACCTGTCTTGAAAACTTGAAACCACCCAGCGCCTTGTTGCGCAGGCAGTTCCACAAGATTTGTTCCGCGGGCGTCATGTCCTGGCGCATGGCGCGCGCCCGGCCAAGTGTCACGGGGTCCTTTGCACTCAAAACAGCGCCATCTGTTCGCCCTTTTGCGGGGGGCATTTGAACAGGTCGGTGCGCAGCTTCACGCGGCTGGCGTTGAGGCCGAGGCGCTGGCAGGCCAGCTGGAATCGGCGGCCGATGGTCCAGGCATAGGGGCCGGTGCCGGCCATGCGGGTGCCGAAGTTCGGGTCATTCTCGCGGCCGCCGCGCACTGATTTCACCAGCGCCATCACCTTGGCGGCGCGGTCGGGGTATTCCTTCTCCAGCCAATCCTTGAACACGTCCTTCACCTCCAGCGGCAGGCGCAGCATGGTGTAGCCCGCCTCCTTCACGCCGGCATTGCGCGCCGCCTTCAGGATGTTGTCGATCTCGCTGTCATTGAGGCCGGGAATGATCGGGCCCATCATCACCACGGTGGGAATTCCGGCCTTGGAGAGGATCTCCAGCGCCGAAAGCCGCTTCATCGGCGTTGAGGCGCGCGGCTCCATGCGCCGGGCAAGATCGGCATCCAGCGTGGTGAGCGAGATCGCCACCTTCACAAGGCCCTTGGCGGCCATGTCCTGCAGGATGTCGAGATCGCGCAGCACGGTGGCGGATTTGGTGACGATGCCGAAGGGGTGGCTGAATTCCTGCAGCACTTCCAGCACCGAACGGGTGATGCGGTAGTCCCGCTCGATCGGCTGGTAGGGATCGGTGTTGGCGCCCAGCGCCAGCGTGGCAGGCTGGTAGGTGGTCGCGGTTAATTCCTCCCGGAGGAGAGCCGCCGCGTTCGGCTTGATGAAAAGCTTGCTCTCGAAATCGAGGCCGGGGGAAAGGCCCATATAGGCATGGGTCGGCCTGGCATAGCAGTAGATGCAGCCATGCTCGCAGCCGCGGTAGGGGTTGATGGAACGGTCAAAGGAAATGTCGGGCGAGTCATTGCGGGTGATGATCACCTTGGGGGTTTCGGTGAACACCTCGGTCTTGCGGCGCGGCAGTTCGGCCAGGCTTTCCCAGCCGTCATCGCTGAAGGCGCTGGCGTGCTTGTCAAAGCGCGGCGGCGGGTTGGCCTTGGCGCCGCGCCCGCGCTCCAGCTGCGGGAGCGAGGTGAGCTTGCCGGCGCCCAGGGCCGCAAGGTCAAGGGCGGAAGAACGGGTGTGATCAAGAAGCGTTGCCATGAATGAGACTATAATCCGGAACATGGAACAAAGCAAGAACAATTTGATCTGGCCACAAAGGGTGAAAAATCAGGCTCTTGCGGCGCGGCGGCGGCTTCGCCATGGGTGGGGGCATGAGCCCGCGCAACCTTGGTTTGGCGATTCTGGCCCCGCTGTGCTGGGGCCTCACTTTCACTTTGGCCAAGCCGGTGGTGACGCATTTCCCGCCGCTGTTCATGATGCTGATGGTCTATGCCGGCATCGGTCTGGTGATGGCGGCCACGCACCGCACCCCTTTCAAGACCGGCTGGCCCAAGCTGCTGCTGATCTCGGCCTTATCAGTTACCATCCAGGGCGGATTGCTGTTCTATGCAGTGAAGGAGGTTGACGCCACCACCTCAAACCTCGTGCTGCAGGCGCAGGTGCCGGCAGGTGTAGTCCTCGGCTGGCTGATCGCCGGGGAGCCGCTCAACCCGTCGCGCATCGTGGGCATGCTGGTGGCGGTGCTGGGCGTGGTCATCGTCATCGGCCTGCCGGAGAAGAAGCCGCCGCTCATCCCGGTGCTCACCATCGTGCTCAGCGGCTTTGTCTGGGCGGCGGGCCAGGTTCTCGCGCGGGTGCTGTCGCAGGATTCGGGGCTCATGGTGCTCAAGGCCAATGCCTGGTTTGCAACGCCGCAGCTGGTGGTGGCCACGCTGCTTTTGGAGCAGGGGCAATGGCAGGCGGTGATGACGGCCACGCCATTCCAATGGCTGCTGTTCGGCTTTGTCGGCGTCTTCGGCTTCTATGTGGCCTACATGACGTGGTTCACCCTGCTGAAGCGGGTGAGTGTGGACCAGGCCGTGCCCTTCATCCTGCTGATGACGCCGATTGGATTGGTGGGTGCCGTGGTGTTTCTGGGCGAGACCATTACGCCCGTTCAGCTCATCGGCGGCGCGGTGCTGATGCTGGGCCTCGCCATCGTCAATGGCGTGGGCGTGCCGAGGCGCTTCAAAACAGCCTAATCCGCCTTCCAGAATTCCACAGCGCCTTGCGGCAAGGTGGCCAGCACCGCATCAAGCTTCATCTCGTCAACATGCTTGCGCAAGCTGCGCGCGACATCGGCAATGGCGGTGTCGGGCGAGAAGTTGTGATCGCGGCGCAAGGCCTTCACCTCGGCGGTGAGTTCCTCGCGCGAGGCAAAGGGCAGGGGCTTTTCATCAATGGCCCACTCCTTGACGAACAAGGCGCGCAGCACAGGCGGCAGCACATCGGCAAAGCGCAAGCCGTCACGCACAGAAAGACGGCGGCGGAAGGTGCGCAGCACCGCCTCGGTGGTGGTATAGGCCGGGTTGCGCGTGGCGAAATTGCAAGCCTCCATCACCTCGCGCAGAAAGGCATCAAACTCCTCGCCGGGGTGGCGGTATTCATAAGGGAGGGGCATGTGGGAAGGATAGCACAAGGCGACGCATCCTTCGAGGCTTTGCTGCGCAAAGCACCTCAGGATGAGGTGGAGCACAAAACCTCATCACGACAGGCGCACCATGTACTGCAGGCCCGGAACATGCGAGGCTCTGAACATGACGGGGGCATGGATTTACATTCTGGAATGCAGTGATGGCAGTTTCTACACCGGCCTCACGAAGCAGGAGCCAGAAGGGCGGTTGTGGGAGCACAACAACCGCATTTACAAAGATGCCTATACCTCAACACGGCTGCCTGTCAGGCTTGCTTATGCGGAGTTCCATGATTCCATCGTCAATGCCATAGAAGCCGAGCGCCGCATCAAGGGATGGAGCCGCGCCAAGAAGATCGCAATGATGAATGGAGACTGGAAGAGACTGGTTGAGCTTGCGAAGCGCAGGGGAGGAAAGACTTGAGTTCAAACCCCGCCTCATCCTGAGGCGCTTTGCGCAGCAAAGCCTCGAAGGATGAGCCGCTATTTCCTCCGCAAATGCTCATCCAGCCGCGGCATGATTTCCACGAAGTTGCAGGGCTTATGGCGGTAGTCGAGCTGCTTGGCCAGGATCTCGTCCCAGCCGTCGCGGCAGGCGCCGGGGGAACCGGGCAGGCAGAAGACATATTTGCTGTTGATCAGGCCGGCGGTGGCGCGGCTTTGCATGGTTGATGTGCCGATCTTCTGGAAGGAGATCATGTGGAACACCGTGCCGAAGCCCTCAATCTCCTTCTCGAACAGGGGCTGCAGGGCCTCGATCGTCACGTCGCGGCCGGTGAGGCCGGTGCCGCCGGTGGTGATCAGCGCATCCACGGCCTTGTCGGCCAGAAAGCCATGCGCCGCGGCGCGGATGGCCTCCACCTCATCCTTTACGATGCCACGGCCGGCAAGGCGGTGCCCTGATGCGGTGATGCGGTCGGCCAGCGTCTGGCCGGATTTGTCGTCGGCCAAGGTGCGCGTGTCCGACACGGTGATCACGGCAAGGCCCATGGGGATGAAGGCGCGCTCAGTCATGGCAGTTTCTCTTTGAAGGCCAGCAGGTCGCGCCAGGCGAGGCGCTTGTGCTGCGGGAATTTCAGCAGCTCTTCGGGGTGCAGCGTGGCCAGCATGGGAATGCCCGCCACCTGCATCCAGCGGCCGCGCTGGCGCAGGATCGAGGCATCGCCATTCGCCAAATGCTGGCCGGGCAAGGCGGAGAAGGCGAGGATCACGCTGGGCCGCACCAGCTCAATGGCCCGCTTGGCAAAGGGCAGAACCGGGTTCAGCTCGGCGGGCTTCGGGGCCGCCCCGCCCAAGGGCCGCCAGGGGATCAGGTTCATCAGCGCCACGTCCTCCAGCCGCAAGCCTATGGCGGCCAGCATGTTGGTGAGCAGCAGGCGGCTTTTCTCGGCGAAGACAAGCCCGTGCCGGTCTTCCTCCTTGCGGGGGTGATCGGAGATGACCAGTACGCGCGCCTGCTCCGGCCCCTCGAAGAAGGAAAGCTTCATGGCGTTCTTGCGCAAGGGGTGGGCCTCGAAGAAATTCAGGGCCTGGGCAATTTCAGCAATCGAGTTGAGGCCTGCGGCCTCACCCATGGGAATGGCGGGTGCGGCGGGGGCGGGCGGCGGCGGCGCGGGCTGGAAGGCCGGGGCGGGCCTTGGCGCAGGGGCTGCTGCCTTGGCGCTTTCGGCGAAACGGTCCACCGGCTGATCCAGGGTGATCTCGTCGGCACCCAGGGCCACAAGCCAAGCCAGCGCATCGGCGGCGCTGGCAAATCCGCTGCCCTCAAGGGTGTCGGCTGGCTTCGATTCCATGTCTGAATTGGCTTCTATTCGGGATTTGCCCTAGCCTATAACATTGACGGAAACAAAGGAACCAGAACTGTGTCTGATCAACAACGCGAAGCGATGGAATATGATGTGGTGATCGTGGGCGCGGGCCCGGCGGGCCTGGCGGCTGCCATCCGCGTCAAGCAGCTTTCCCCCGAGACTTCGGTTTGCGTTCTGGAAAAGGGTTCCGAGGTTGGCGCCCACATTCTGTCGGGCGCGGTGGTTGACCCCATCGCCCTCAATGAGCTGATCCCCGACTGGAAGGAAAAGGGCGCGCCGCTCAACACCCCGGTGAAGGAAGACCGTTTCTATGTGCTGGGCAAGGCGGGGGCGCTGCGCATTCCCAACTTCCTCATGCCGCCGCTGATGGACAACCACGGCAACTATGCCGTTTCGCTCGGCAATGTCTGCCGCTGGCTGGCCACACAGGCAGAGGCCTTGGGCGTTGAGATCTATCCGGGCTTTGCGGCCTCGGAAGTTCTTTTCCGCGAGGATGGATCGGTGGCGGGCGTGGTGGCGGGTGTGATGGGCATCGCCAAGGACGGCACGCACAAGGCCGATTATCAGCCGGGCATGGAACTGCGCGGCAAATATGTGTTCATCGCCGAGGGCGTGCGCGGTTCGCTGGCCAAGGAGATCATCGCCAAGTTCAATCTTTCCGAAGGCCGCGAGCCGCAGAAGTTCGGCATCGGCATGAAAGAGCTTTGGGAGGTGAAGCCTGAAAATCACCACCAGGGGCAGGTGACCCACACCATGGGCTGGCCGCTGGGCATGAAGACGGGCGGCGGCTCGTTCATGTATCACCTGGAAGACAACCTCGTCTCCATCGGCTTTGTGGTTCACCTCAACTACCAGAACCCGCATCTCTATCCTTACATGGAGTTCCAGCGCTTCAAGCATCACCCGCTCATCGCGCAAGTGCTGGAAGGCGGGCGGCGCGTGGCTTATGGCGCGCGGGCCATCACCGAGGGCGGCTTCCAATCCGTGCCCAAGCTGGCGTTCCCCGGCGGCGCGCTGATCGGCTGCTCGGCAGGCTTTGTGAACGTGCCGCGCATCAAGGGCAGCCACAACGCAATGAAGACAGGCATGCTCGCCGCCGAGGCCGCCGTGGCGGCGCTGCAGGCCGGCCGCGAGGCTGACACGCTCAGCGAATACCAGAGCGCCTATGAAGGCTCCTGGGTTTATGAGGATCTCAAGAAGGTCAAGAACGTCAAGCCGATGTGGTCGAAGCTTGGCCTCCTGGGTGGTGCCGCGCTGGGCGCTGTGGACATGTGGCTCAACACCCTGTTCGGCTTTGGCCTGGGCACATGGAAGCATGGCAAGGCCGATTACGCCACGCTGAAGCCGGCCTCGGCCTGCAAGCCGATTGACTATCCCAAGCCGGATGGCGTTCTTTCCTTTGACCGCCTCACCAATGTGGCTTTCTCCAACACGGCGCATGAGGAAGATGAACCGGCGCATCTCAAGCTCAAGGACAAGTCCATCCCTATTGCCGTGAACCTGCCGCAATGGGATGAGCCGGCCCAGCGCTATTGCCCGGCCGGTGTTTATGAAGTGGTGCGCGCCGAGGGACAGGAGCCGCGGTTCCAGATCAACCATCAGAACTGCGTGCACTGCAAAACCTGCGACATCAAGGACCCGTCGCAGAACATCAACTGGACCGTTCCGCAGGGCGGCGAAGGGCCAAACTATCCCAACATGTAACTTAAACGATTGTTAACCTTGGGGCCAACTTATTGGCCTGGAAGGGCGTTCGTTAAAAAGCAACCTGATTTCGCAACATGTTGTTGAGACCTCCAAACCTATATCTGGGGTTGAACCAAGACTGGGGAAGAGGTCTGAGCCATGACGAAGGTATCAAAGCCGAAGAAAGTGCTTGGCGCGCTGAAGAGCCTGTGGGCTGACAAGCGCGGCAGCATTTCCATGATGGCCGGCCTTGCGGCCGTGCCGATGGTGATCGCCGGGGGTGCGGCAATTGACTATGACCGCGCCATCAATGCCAAGACCGAGCTGATGGCTTCGCTTGATTCCGCGGTGCTCTATGCTTCCACGCAGAATACAGATGACTTGACGGTGTTGACCACCGTGTCCAAGCCGTTTGTGGATGTAAACTACAACAACAGCGGCGATGCCACGCTGCAGTCCTATGCCGTCACCGCAGGCTCGGGCACCAACACGTTGAAGGCCACGGGCGTGGTCAAGATGAACACCTGGTTCATGGCCGCTGTCGGCATCACCACCCTGTCTGTCACCGCCTCTTCGGAAGCGTTGCATGTGGGCACCGGCCGCAACATCAACCTGGAAGTGTCCATGGTGCTGGACAACACCGGCTCGATGAACACCAGCGACGGTTCCACGCCGAATGCGCCGATCACCGATCTCAAGACGGCGGCGGCCAGCTTTGTCTCCACCGTGATGGGCTCCAACCAGACGCCCTATTACACCAAGATCGCCGTCATTCCCTACAACAACAGCGTGAACCTGGGCAGCGCTTCGCTGGCTGCCGCCGCGCGCGGGGCGATCCTGACCAACCCTTCGACCAGCACGACGCCGGGCTACAGCAATTTCAAGTTCACCAGCGCATCGAACCAGACAATGACCTATCCGTCGAGCAATTGCGTGACGGAGCGGCAGGGCGCGCAGGCCTATACTGATGCCGCCATGTCCACCGCCCCGGTTGGCCTGATGTATGGCCCGCCCGGCTACAATGATTGCAGCGTTGTGCCGATGGTGCCGCTGTCCACTGACAAGACCGCGCTCGTCAACACCATCAACTCGATGGCCGCCGGCCAATCCACTGCTGGCCAGGTGGGCATTGCCTGGGGCTGGTATGCGCTGTCGCCCAATGTGGGCATCTGGTCCGGCACCAGCGTGCCTTCGGGCTATGACAAGCTGACCACCACCGACGCCGCCTCCAAGGTCAAGAAGATCATGGTGCTGATGACTGACGGCGAATATAACAGCGCCTATTGCAACGGCGTGATCTCCTATCCGTCGAGCCTGTCGGGTTCGGGTTCCTACAGCTACCAGATCCCCTGCTCGTCTTCGCTGGGCAACTCCTACACCCAGGCCACCTCGATGTGCGGTGCCATCAAGCAGTCTGGCGTTGAGGTGTATGTGATCACCTTCCAGCTCAACACGTCCTACACGCAGCGCGTGAGCCTGGTGAATTCCTGCGCCACGGATGCCTCGCACATCCTCAACGCGTCGAACCAGTCGCAGCTCAACAATGTGTTCCAGTCGCTGGCACAGAACCTGGTGTCGCTGCGCCTGACCAACTGATCCGAAGGCGGACCTGAACAAAAGGGGCGGCTGGGAAACCAGCCGCCCTTTTTGCTTGCGGGGGCGCATAAAAACCGTAATCCTGCGCTGAATCGGGGCCGTTTCCGGCCAGTTCAAGGATGTTTCATGTTGCTTCGCGGTCTTTCGCTCATTTCCCTCAGCCTGGCGTTGAGCCTGCCGGCGCTCGCCGAGGCGCAGCCTGTCACGCTGTCGGGCGCCTATCTGGCCTCGCGCACCGCCAGCCACCTGATGGACCTTGGGGCGACGATTGATTTCACCAGCGCCGCCCTGAAGCAGGACCCCAACAACGGCGCGCTGATCGAGCGGCTGTTCGAGGCTGAAGTGATGCAGGGCGATCTGGCCAAGGCTGAGCCGCTGGCCGCCCAGGTGGTGAAGTTCAACAGCCAGCAGCGCACGGCGCGGCTGGTTCTGGGCCTGAAGGAATTCGCGGCGCGGCGCTATCCCGAGGCGCGCAACCATTTCGACGAGGCGGCCTACACCTCGGTTGGAACCCTCACCTCGGCGCTGCTCAATGCCTGGAGCTATGCGGGCGAAGGCTCGCTCAATGCCGCGCTGCATGAGCTGGACAAGCTGGACGGCCAGGACGCCTTTGCCAATTACAAGGCGTTTCACGCGGCGCTGATTGCCGACTATCTCGGCTCTTCGGTGCGCGCCGAAGCCGCCTACAAGAAGGCTTACGGGCTGGCGCCCACGTCGCTGCGCATCGTGCAGGCCTATGGCAATTTTCTTGAGCGCAACGGCCACAAGGACCAGGCCGAAAAGATCTACCGCAACTATCTCGCTGACGGCCAGCGCGACACGCTGATCCAGCATGCGCTGGACCAGCTTTCTTCCGGCGCCAAGCCTGAGGCTTTCGTCAAAACCCCTGCGGCAGGCGCTGGCGAGGTGTTGTTTTCCATCGCCTCGGCACTGAACGTGGACCAGAGCGCCACTGCGGCGCTGACCTATGCGCGCCTTGCGCTGGCCTTCACCGCCGACAAGCCGGTGGTGCTGACTACGCTGGGCAGCGTGCTTTCCGGCTTCAAGCTTTACGAAGACGCCAACGCCGCCTTTGACCAGGTGCCACAGCAATCGGTTCTGCGCACCTATGCCGACACGGAAATCGGCGTGAACCTTGAGCGCATGGACAAGAACAAGGACGCCATGGCCAAGCTCGAAGCCGTGGTGGCCAAGGCGCCGAAGGACACTGACGCGCTGATTTCGCTGGCAGGCGTTTACCGCGCCAATGATGAATTCGTGAAAGCGGCGGACACCTATAGCAAGGCGCTGGCCCTGCTGCCCGACAGCGACAACGCCACCTGGCACGTGCTCTATGACCGCGGCATCGTCTATGACCACCTGAAGCAATTCGACAAATCCGAGCCGGATTTCCGCAAGGCCTTGGCGCTGTCGAAGGATGACGCCTCGGTTCTCAACTATCTCGGCTATTCGATGATTGACCGTGGCGTCAATCTCGATGAGGCGCTGGGCATGGTGAAGAAGGCGGTGAGCCTCAAGCCCAATGACGGCTATATCACCGACAGCTTGGGCTGGGCCTATTACACGCTGCGCGACTATGACCAGGCGGTGACCTATTGCGAGCGGGCGGTGGACCTTGTGCCATCTGACCCGATCATCGCCGAACATCTCGGCGATGTGTACTGGAAAGTGGGCCGCAAGCTGGAGGCACAGTTCCAATGGCAGCACGCCAAGGACAATCACCCCGAAAGTGAAGACTTGGTGCGCATTGAGAAAAAGCTGAAGGATGGCCTGCCGGACGCGCAGGACGCCAAGCCTGCGGACAATTCCGCACCCGCCGCCCCGGCCGATGGCGCGGCCGCAGACCAGCCCAAGAAAGGCTGATGCAGCCGGTTGTTGAAGCCGCGCGGGCCAAGATCAACCTGGCCCTGCATGTGCTGGGCCGCCGCGCCGATGGCTATCACGAGCTCGATTCCATCGTGGCCTTCGCTGATCTCGGCGACAGGCTGACGGTGGCGCCTGCTTCCGCCAACGCGCTTTTGGTGGAAGGGCCTTTCGCCGCGGATGTTCCGGCAGACGAAGGCAATATCATCTGGAAGGCTTGGGCGCATGTGCGCGGGTTGCTGGACGTGCCTTTCGTCTCGGTTATCCTCGAGAAGAACCTGCCGGTGGCCTCGGGCATTGGCGGCGGCTCGGCCGATGCGGCAGCACTGGTCCGGGCCTTGTTGCGGCTGGCAGGCGCACGCTTGAGTGAGGCGCAGGTGGCGGGGCTCGCTGCCATCGGGGCTGATGTGCCGGTGTGTTTCGTCGGCAAGCCCTGCCGCATGGAAGGCATTGGCGAAAAGATCAGTGTCCTGAGCGAACAGCTGCCGCCGGCGCTGGTGCTGGTGAACCCGCTGGCGCCTTGCGGCACGGCGGAGGTGTTCAAGGCCATGGGGCTGAAGCCGGGCGAGGTGCTTGCCACGCGGGCCGATTTGCGCAATGACATGACGGCCGCCGCCGTGCAGGTGCAGCCGCGCATTGCCGATGTTCTCTCGGCGCTAGAGAAAACCGCGCTGTGGCCGGTGCGCATGTCCGGCTCCGGCGCCAGCTGCTTTGGCATCGCCAACAGCCTGGAAGAGGCCGAAGCCGTGGCTGCCAAGCTTTCGGCGGCCCATCCCGCCTGGTGGGTAAAGGCCGCGCGGCTGGGTTAGGCGGCAGTCTGACCACCCACAAACTCCGTCACCCCTGCGAAGGCAGGGGCCCAGCTTGCGGTGGAACAAGCGTTGCCATAGCATCAATGTTGCCGTGCAAGTCGCGCCAATCAGGGTTCATTTGTTCAATGATCCGGATTTTCCATTCCCGCTTCCATTTCTTCAGCTGTTTCTCGCGGCGGATTGCCGTTTCCATGGTGTGGTGATGTTCGTACCAGACGAGCAGGTGCACATTGTGTTCAGCCGTGAAGCCTTCAAAGGTCTTGTTCTTGTGATCGCAAATCCGGTTCCACAGGGCACTTGTGACGCCAACGTAGATCGTGCCGCGATAACGGTTGGCGGTGATGTAGACAGCAGGCCACTTCTCATCATGCATGGAGGGACGCTATCCTCCAAATGGCCGGTGTCAAGAAAGCTGGGCCCCTGCCTTCGCAGGGGTGACGGAGAATGTGTTGCTTCGGCGGCCCATCCCGCCTGGTGGGTAAAGGCCGCGCGGCTGGGTTAGCCCACTTGGCCCCTGTGGCGCAGGAAGGCGTCAGCCAGCACGATGGCCATCATGGCTTCGCCCACCGGCACGGCGCGGATGCCCACGCAAGGGTCATGCCGGCCCTTGGTGATGATGTCGGCGTTCTCGCCATCCTTGGTCACGGTCTTGCGGGTGTTGAGGATGGAGGAGGTGGGCTTCACGGCAAAGCGCGCCACCAGATCCTGCCCAGATGAAATGCCGCCCAGAATGCCGCCCGCATGGTTGGACTGGAATTCCGGCTTGCCATGATGCATGCGGATTTCATCGGCGTTTTCCTCGCCGCTCAAGGCTGCGGACGCAAAGCCATCGCCGATCTCCACGCCCTTGACGGCATTGATGCTCATCAGCGCGCTGGCAAGTTCGGCGTCCAGCTTGCCGTAAAGCGGCGCACCCCAGCCGGCGGGCACGCCCGAGGCCGTCACCTCGATGACCGCGCCGCAGGACGAGCCCGCCTTGCGCACGCCATCGAGATAGGCTTCCCATTTCCTGGCGGCTTCGGCATCGGGGCAGAAGAAGGGGTTGCGCTCCACCTCGCTCCAATCCCAGTTCTTGCGGTCGATTTTGTGCGGGCCCATCTGCACCAGGGCGCCGCGCACTTTCACTTGCGAGATGACGAGGCGCGCCACCGCACCCGCCGCCACGCGGCAGGCGGTTTCACGCGCCGAGGAGCGGCCGCCGCCGCGATAGTCGCGGATGCCATATTTGGATTGATAGGTGAAATCGGCATGGCCGGGGCGGAACTTGTCGCGGATTTCGGCATAGTCCTTCGAGCGCTGGTCGGTGTTCTCGATCAGCAAGGCAATGGGCGTGCCAGTGGTGCGCAAGCCGCCGGTGCGCTCATCTTCAAACACGCCGGAGAGGATTTTCACGGCGTCGGCTTCCTGGCGCTGCGTGGTGAAACGGTTCTGGCCCGGCTTGCGCTTGTCGAGGAAGGACTGGATTTCCTCAGCCGAGATTTTCAAATTGGGCGGGCAGCCATCCACCACGGCGCCGATGGCAAGCCCATGGCTTTCGCCAAAGGTGGTGACGCGGAAGAGATGGCCAAATGTGTTGTGGGACATGGGCTAGGTGATAAAGGAAAAACGGTCGCGTTGCAAAGAGCCTCGTCCTGCTTTGCAGGCTGAAGAAGTTATTGCGGCTGGTGGCTTTCGTCGAACCATTGGTAGCGGCCGTTTTCCAGCACGCAGTAACAGCCTTGCGGTGTTGGCAGGTGGGTGAGGTCTGGCCCCGGCAGGCCGCAGACATAGCCGATGATGCAACGCCCCACCGCGCCATGCGCCACAATCAGCGTGGGCCTTGCAAGGCCGCGCAGGAAGCCATCCACCCGCGCCACGCCATCGGCATAGCTTTCACCCAGTTCCGGGCGCCATTCATAATGGCCCTCGGGGTCCGCGGGATAGATCGGGCTGTCCTTCAGCTCCCAGAAGGGTTTTCCTTCCCAGATGCCGAAGCCCAGTTCACGCACCCGCGCCTCGGTTTTCACGCTGGCGAAATCGCGCGGCTGGGCAGCGCAGATGATCTGCATGGTTTGCTGGGCGCGCTGTTGCGGCGAGACCACAAAATCAAAGCCGCGCAGCAGCGGCTCACGGTGGGCCAGCGCGCTGGCCACGGCCTGGGCCTGGCGGATGCCGGTGGCGTTGAGGTCGGTTTCCACCGTGCCCTGGATCAGGCCTTGCTCGTTCCAGTCAGTCTGGCCATGGCGGATGAAATAGATGGGCGGCAAATTTGGGGTGCCTGCCGCCACGGCTTATTCGCCCTTGTCCAGCGTCAGGTCCGGCGAGGTGGGGTTCTTCATGCCGACGACATGATAGCCAGAGTCCACATGCAGGATTTCACCGGTCACACCGCGTGAGAGGTCCGAGAGCATGTACATGCCTGAATCGCCCACTTCCTCGATCGTCACCGTGCGGCGCAGGGGAGAGTTGTATTCGTTCCACTTGAGAATGTAGCGGAAGTCGCCGATGCCAGAGGCGGCCAGCGTCTTGATCGGGCCAGCCGAGATGGCGTTGACGCGGATGTTCTTCTCGCCAAGGTCAGCGGCCATGTAGCGCACGCTGGCTTCAAGGCCGGCCTTGGCCACGCCCATCACGTTGTAATGCGGCATCCACTTTTCGGCGCCGTAATAGGTGAGGGTGAGCATGGAGCCGCCATTGGTCATCAGCTTCTCGGCGCGCTGGGCCACGGCGGTGAAGGAATAGATCGAGATGAACATTGTCTTGGTGAAGTTGTCGGGCGTCGTATCGACATAGCGGCCCGTCAGTTCATCCTTGTCGGAGAAGGCAATGGCGTGGACGAGGAAGTCGATCGAGCCCCATTGCTCCTTGATGGCCGCGAAGGTGGCGTCGATGGAGGCCATGTCGGAAACATCGCAGGGCAAGACGATCTTGGAGTTCACTTCGGCGGCGAGCGGTTCCACGCGCTTCTTCAGCGCATCGCCCTGATAGGTGAAGGCCAATTCGGCGCCGTGGTCGGCGCAAGCCCTGGAAATGCCCCAGGCGATGGAGCGGTTATTGGCAACGCCCATGATGAGGCCGCGCTTGCCAGCCATCAAACCCTTGTTTCCGCTCATTATTTAACCTCGAATTGCCCATTGTGTGCGCCCCTCAGGGCGCGGATTCGCCTATTGGCACAGAAATTATGCATTGGAAAGGGCGCAGCGGTTGACAGTTGGTTACAGGCCGTATATTTAACTCACGGGTTAATTAATCAGTGGGTGAAATAATGGACCGGATGATGGATGCAAGCGCGCAGGGCACAGGCTGGAAAAATGTGGCGCTGGCTTTGGGGCGGCTGATCTTTGCGGCGCTGTTTGCCATGGCTGTGGCGGGCAAGGTTGCCATGTCCGGCATGGTGGCGCAGCAGATTGCCGCCGCCGGCTTTCCCATGCCCATGGTGCTGAACTGGCTGGCGGCATTGCTGGAAGTGGCGCTGGTTCTGGCCTTCCTCAGCGGGGCGTGGTTCCGTGAGGCCTGTCTGGTTGCGGCGGCCTATGTGATTTTTCTGGCCTTCGCATTCCATGGCCCGAGCCATTGGACAGATGCCGAGGGCCTTCAATTCGGCGCCTTCGTCAGCCATTTTCCGATGGCCGCCGGCCTTTTGTTCGGCGCCGTGAGCGGGCCCGGCCGCCTGCTGGCCGTAAGCGCCGGCTGGATGAAATAGTTTCAAACACCAATCAGGAGGATTTCCATGACCAACGCCCCACAGATCACAGTTGAAACCACCATCGCCGCGCCGGTTGTGGATGTGTGGCGGGCCTATGTCACGCCTGCGGACATCATGGTGTGGAACACCGCGCTGGAAAGCTGGCACACCACCAAGGCGGTGGTGGACTTGCGCGAAGGCGGGGTCTTTTCCTCGCGCATGGAAGCCAAGGATGGCAGCATGGGATTTGATTTCGCGGGCACCTACACCAGGATCATCCCGCTCAAACACATCGGCTATGACTTCGGTGACCGCAAGGCTGCGGTGGATTTCACCGGGCCGGATGGCGCTGTCAGCGTGCGCGTGGTGTTTGATGCCGAGACGGAAAACCCCATCGAGATGCAGCGCGGCGGCTGGCAAGCCATTCTGGACAATTTCAAGCGCTTTGTTGAAGCCCGGGCGGCAGGCTGAAGGCGCAAGGCCATGACCGAAGATCCCCTCAGCATCAAGCTTCACGCCCTGGCCGACCCGACGCGGCGCGCCATGCTGGCGCGGCTGGCGAGGGGTGAGGCCACGGTGAATGAGCTGGCCCAGCCCTTCGCCATTTCGCTGCCGGCCATTTCCAAACACATCAAGGTTCTGGAGAAGGCGGGCCTGATCACGCGCTCGCGCGCCGCGCAGCAGCGGCCCTGCCAGCTTTCACCCGGCGGGCTGAAAGAGATTGATGACTGGATGAAGGCCTACCGCGACATCTGGCTCGACAGGCTGGACCGCCTCGAAGACTATCTCAAATCGATCAAGGAGTAGCCCATGTCATTGCTTGCCCATTCCGTCCTGCCGCAGGACAAGCCGCAGATCATCAGCACGCGGCTGATCGCGGCACCGCGCGAGCTGGTGTGGAAAGTGCTGACCTCGCCGGAACACCTGAAGCATTTCTGGGGGCCGGATGGCTTCACCAACAGCTACCGCCAGTTTGACCTCAAGGTGGGCGGGCAGGCGCTGTTCACCATGCATGGGCCGGACGGCACGGATTATCCCAACCGCTTCATCTTTCTGGACGTGAAGCCGCCGCAGCTGTTGCGCTTTGAGCATGATGGCGGCGAGGACGGCGCGCCGGGCCACCGCTTCCTCAACGAGATTGAGTTGAGGGATGAGGCGGGCAAGACGCGCATGGAAATGCGCCTGACCACCGCCGATATCGCCACGCGCGACCAGCTTGCCACCTTCGCGGTGGAAGGAGGCCTGCAGAACCTTGACCGCGTGGCCGCCTATGTGGCGCCCATGGCGGCGGAGAAGAACCTGTTTGTCATCGAACGGTCCTTCCCGGTTTCGGTGGAGCGGCTTTATCAGGCCTGCACGGAGGAGGGCGACCTCAAGCATTGGATGGCCCCGGCGGGTGCGAAAGTGATCATCACCTCGCGTGATTTCCGGCCGGGCGGCATTTGCCTTTATGGCAATGTGATGCCGAACGGCGTTGAAATGTGGGGCCGGCAAACCTTCAAGGAGATCACGCCGAACACGCGGCTGGTTTACCGCCAGAGCTTCGCCGACAAGGAGGGCAACCTGGCGGCGCATCCCATGGCGCCCAGCTGGCCGAAGGAAATGCTCACGGTGATGGATTTCATCGCGGAAGGGCCGAAGCAGGCCAGGTTGCGGGTTTCTTGGATCTACACCGGTGTGGATGATGCCGAGGCCGCCACCTTCCATGCCGCGCATGCGGGCATGACGGGCGGGTGGACAGGCTCGCTCAACGCGCTGCACAGCTATTTGACGAAGGGAGAATGATGATGAGCAAGGTCCGTGTCGAAAGTTTCATGATTTCGGTGGATGGCTTTGGAACCGCGCTGGAGCAAAGCCTGGAAAATCCCTTTGGTGTGGGTGGCCGTGTGCTGACGCAATGGGCGTTCCAGACCAAAACCTTCCAGACCATGTTCGGCAAGGCAGGCGGCAGCACGGGCGTTGATGATTCCTTCGCCTCGCGCGGCTTTGACAACATTGGCGCCTGCATCATGGGGCGCAACATGTTCGGGCCGCAGCGCGGGCCATGGGCTGATGAAAGCTGGAAGGGCTGGTGGGGGCCGAACCCGCCCTATCATTCGCCGGTTTTCGTGATGACGCATCATGCGCGCCCCACGCTGCCCATGGAGGGCGGCACGGTGTTTGAATTCGTGAATGATGATGTGCATGAGGTGCTGGCCCGCGCCAAGGCGGCGGCCAAGGGCAAGGACATCCGCATCAGTGGCGGCGTTGAAACCGTGCGCGCCTTCCTGAAGGCGGGGCTGGTTGACTATCTGCATCTGGTCGTTTGCCCGTTCATCCTCGGGGCGGGAGAGAACCTGATCGAGAGCATTGATCTTGCCGGGCTTGGCCTGCGCAATGTGAAAACCGTGCCGGGCGAGGGCGCGCTGCATCTCGTCTATGTCAATTCACGCGCCGGTTGAAGGCTGGGCTGGACGGACAGGCGGCGCGCGCACTATGCTTGCCGCAACAACAACCCCGTGAGGTGCCGCCATGATGTGGATTTTGCTGCTTGCCGCTTTGATTGTTGCCTTTGTGCTGATCTATGGCTCCGCCCAGCCATCGGCCTTCAGTGTGGTGCGCGAGGCTGACATCAAGGCCTCGCCCGCCGAAGTGTTCGCGCAGATCAATGATTTTCATCATTGGTCCGCCTGGAGCCCGTGGGAGAAGCTGGACCCGGCGATGCAACGCTCATTCTCCGGCGCTTCGTCGGGCGTTGGCGCCAAATATTCCTGGGTGGGCAACAAGAAGGTGGGCGAGGGCAACATGGAAATCACCGCCTCGGAGCCGGCGCGGCGCATGCAGCTTGACCTGCATTTCATCAAGCCGTTCCAGGCCGACAATGTGACCGAGTTCACGCTTTCCCCCGCCACTGGCGGCACGCATGTGAAATGGGAAATGCGCGGCCACAAGCCCTTCATGATGCGGGTGATGGGCCTGGTGATGGACATGGACAAGATGGTGGGCAAGGATTTTGAGGCGGGCCTCGCCAACCTGCGCGCCCAGGTGGAGAAATAATGGATCTTGAACGCTTGAAAGTGACGACAGCGCAGCAGGGCTTCACCGAGCGCGATGACCCCTTTGCGCTGTTCGGCGAATGGCTGGCCGATGCTGAAAAGTCCGAACCGAATGACCCCAACGCCATGACGCTGGCCACGGTGGATGAGGAAGGCCTGCCCAACGCGCGCATGGTTCTGCTCAAGGGCTATGACGCCAAGGGCTTCGTGTTCTACACCAATTATGAAAGCCAGAAGGGCCAGGAAATCCTCGGCACAATGAAGGCAGCGCTGGTGTTTCACTGGAAGAGCCTGCGCCGCCAGGTGCGGGTGCGCGGGCTGGTGGAGAAGGTGTCGGCGGCGGAGGCCGATGACTATTTCGCCTCACGCCCGCGCGACAGCCGCATTGGCGCATGGGCCAGCGCGCAATCGCGGCCCTTGCAGGGGCGATTTGAGCTGGAAACACAAGTGGCGATGTATGCCGCGAAATACGCCATCGGCAATGTGCCCCGGCCGCCGCATTGGAGCGGCTTCCGCATCCTGCCGGTGGCCATCGAGTTCTGGCATGACAGGCCCTTCCGCCTGCATGACCGCGTGGTATTCCGCCGCGCCAGCCCGCAGGACGCGTGGAACAAGGCCAGGCTCTACCCTTAGACCCGCCATCAGAAGGCCACATGCCTGCGCCAGTGTTGCCTTTCACAACTGGATGGAGGCAGACCATGCATGTCCTTCAACACAAGCCGGCCGCGGGCCGGGTTCAGGATCAGCCGGATCTCGACAGGCTCATCAATGAGGGCGGGCATGACCCGGTTTCAGCGCGGGAGATCACCCAGCGCGGCGAGGCCTGGATCGATGTTCTCGAACATCACGGCGGGCCGGAGCGGCTGATCATCAGCCTTGACCATGAATCCATCCAGCGGCTGCGGCAAATTTCACGCGCGCAGGGGGTGACTTTCGAGACGCTTGTTGGCAACGTGCTGTTCAAATACGGACATGACCAACTCGTTGAGCGCAATCTTGAAAGCAAATCTGACACGCCGCCCTGAAACCATCGCCGCACAAAGCGTTTCCGGCATTGAGCCGCACAGTGGCGCGGTTTCTCCTCCGCTCTATCTCACCACCACCTATGCGCGCGATGAAGCCTATCTGCCGCGGCTGAAGGAAAACTATCAGCGCAACGGCACGCCCAATCTCTGGGCTGTGGAGGAAACCATCGCGGCGCTGGAAAAGGGTGCGGCAGCGCTGGCCTTTTCCTCCGGCATGGCGGCGGTGACCACGCTCACCGAAACGCTGCCCCTGGGCGCGCATGTGGTTTCGCAAAAGACCATGTATTACGGCGTGCGCGCCTGGTTGCAGGAACTTGCTGCAAAAGGGCGCATCAGCCTGACGCTGGTTGAGGCGAGCGACCCTGCCGCAATCAGCGCCGCACTCACGCCCGCAACGGCGCTGGTGTGGATTGAAACCCCGGTGAACCCGACATGGGATGTGATCGACATTGCCGCTGCCGCCGCCGCCGCGCACAAGGTGGGTGCCATGCTGGTGGTGGATGCCACGTCTCTCGGCGCGGTGGCCTGCAACCCGCTGACGCTGGGG
The DNA here is from genome assembly GCA_028868695.1 of Alphaproteobacteria bacterium. Taxonomy (GTDB): domain Bacteria; phylum Pseudomonadota; class Alphaproteobacteria; order Rhizobiales; family Aestuariivirgaceae; genus Aestuariivirga. Next base: position 70,755 of record JAGWTZ010000007.1, read on the forward strand.
GCCGACATGGTGTTTCATTCCGCCACCAAATTTTTCAATGGCCATTCCGATGTGCTGGCCGGCGTGCTGGTCACCCGCGCGGTGGATGAGCGCTGGAAGGAGATTGCGCGCCTGCGCACCGCGCTGGGCAATCCGCTGCCGCCCTTTGAGTGCTGGCTGCTGCTGCGCGGCCTGCGCACGCTGTTTGTGCGCTTCCGCGCCGCCTCGGACAATGCCATGGCGATTGCGCGGCATTTCTCCAACCACCCGAAGGTGGAGCGCGTGCTGCACCCCGGCCTTGCCACGCAGAACGGCCACGCCACAGCCAAGCGGCAGATGACGGGCGGCTATGGCGCGATGATGAGCCTGCTGCTCAAGACCGATTTCAAGGGCGCGCAGGGCTTCTGCACGCGGCTGAAGGTGATTGCGCCGGCCACATCACTTGGTGGCGTTGAAAGCCTCGCCGAACACCGCAAGACGGTGGAAGGCCCCACCAGCACGCTGCCTGACAATCTGGTGCGGCTGTCGATCGGCATTGAAAACGTCAATGACCTGGTGGCCGACATTGAACAGGCGCTGGCCGGGCTTTAGCGCTCAGGCCTGCGCCAGCTCTTCGCTCATTTCCGCGGGGATTGCCAGCGCATCAGCGCCATTGGGCAGGACCAGAAAGTTGTGCTGGGCAAAGAAGGCATGAATGACGCGGGCATCGCCCTTGAGTATTTCCACATGGCAAACGGGGCGGTAGGCCGCGATGGTTTTGGCCGCACCGCGCAACACATCGCCCTCCATGCCTTCAACATCAATCTTCATCAGGTGCACGGGTTCGGCGAAGGAGTCCACCGTCAGCGTCTTCACCTCCTGGATGCGGCCGGAGCGGATCAGGAAGTTGTTGTCTGAGCGGAGTGCCGGCAGCACCTCGAAGCTGCCGAGGTTGTTGGTCACGTCATAATCCGGCAGGTTCAGGCGCAAGACCTGGCCGGCCTCCGCCGCCACGGCATTGCAGTGGCAGTGCACGTTTTGCAGGCCATTGAGCGCCAGCGTGCCGCACAGCATGTTGAAGACTGGTTCCTGCGCCTCGAAGGCGCGGATGGTGATGGCAGGGCCGAAGGTTCTGCCAAGGGCAAGGCTGTGCATGCCGAAATTGGCGCCAATGTCATAGGCGGTGATGGCGCCATGCCGCGCGATGAGAAATCTTGCGAGCTTCAGGAGTGTTTCAATCTCATTCCGCTGCCAGACGCCATAGCGCAGGATATCGCGGCCCACATAGGCATCATGGGCGTTGACGATCATCGGGCCGTATCCGGTTTGCGCAATGACGTGCTGGCCCTTTGGCTCAGGACTGGATTTGAACAGCTTGCGGATGAATTGCAGCATGTGATCCGTTCCGCGTTTCTGGCAAGCCTATACAAATTCGCTTGGCGAATGAAATGCAATTGTGCAAGAAGTCGCGCCTGGCGGCACTCCAAGGCTGCGCAAGTCAGACCGGGGATTCAGCCGTTTCGTGATTCCGAAAATCATTCATCAGACATGGAAAACCCATGAGGTGCCGCAGAACTGTGTGGCGCATGTGGCGACATGGAAAGCCCTGCATCCGGATTGGGAATACAGGCTTTGGCCGGACGCCGAGCTCGATGCCTTTGTGGCCGCGCATTACCCTGATTTCCTGCCCATTTTCCGCGCCTATCCCGCTGGGGTGCAGCGGGCCGATGCCGGGCGCTATTTGCTGCTGGACCATTTCGGCGGGGTTTATGCCGACATCGACACGCAATGCCTCATGCCGCTGGACATGCTGTGCGGCGAAGACCGCATCGTGTTCTGCGAGGAGCCGCATCACCATTGGAAATTCGTTGTGGAGGCGCGGGGCCTCAATCACCTTCTCTTCAATGGCACGATGGCAAGCCCGCCGGGGCATCCGTTCTGGAAACGCCTGTTGAAGGAACTGGTCCGGAACAGCAAGACTGTTTCTGTGCTTGACAGCACCGGACCTTATTTCCTCACGGGTGTTTTCAACGCCTATGAGCCGAAAAGCAAAATTTCCCTGAACTCGGCGCATCTTTTCTGCGGTGTAGGGTCAAATGGCGCGCCGCTGCCCGATCCGCGCCACGGTGACTATGGCGGGCATGATCTTTCCATCCATCATTGGGTGGGCAGCTGGTATGAGCGCGAGAAATATCCGCTGCGCGACAAGATCGAGAGCTATGTGCGCCGTTGGATCTACGATCTCAAGCGCGGCCGGCAATACAAGCCGAAGGTGGATGCCACGCGGCTTTCTGCCCCGCTGCCTGCTGTAACGGGCAAGGAAGACATTGCCGTTCTCATTCCGGTGCGCGATGCCGAGGCGCATCTGCCCCGCTGCCTGGACTTGCTGGCGGCGCTGGATTGGCCCAGGCGCCAGTTGCACGTTACCTTCTGCGAGGGCGACAGCGTGGATGGCACGGCGGCGCTGCTGCAGCAGATGGCGCGCGAGAATGTGCATGGCTTTGGCAGCCTGCGCGTCATTCACCACCCGGTGGGCACGCGCTTTGAGCGTGAGCGGCGCTGGCTGCCGGAAATCCAGAAAAGCCGGCGCGGCGGGCTTGCGCGGGTGCGCAACGCGCTCATTGACCAGGGCCTTCCGGCCAGCGCCTCATGGGCCTTGTGGATAGACGCGGACGTGAACGCCTATCCGCCAGATGTGCTGCGCCAGCTTTTGGCGGCGCGCGAGAAAATCGTGGTGCCGCATTGCCTGCGCGATGATGGCAGCGGCAAGACCTTTGACCTCAACACCTTCACCACGGTTTATGATTGGCGGGACACGTTCTATTTCAAGCATGTGATTGGCGGGCTCTATCAGCCGCCGCAGAACAGCGGGCGGCGCATTCACCTGGGCGATGTGCGCTATCTTGATCGCATCAGGCTCAATGGCGTGGGCGGCACGATGTTGCTGGTGCAGGCAGATGTGCACCGTGCCGGCCTGCGCTTTACTGACCTGCCCTACAAGGACCTGATCGAGACAGAGGCCTTCGGGCAGATGGCGCGCGACCATGGCGTGACACCGGTGGGCCTGCCCAACCTCATCATCACCCATCCGCATTAGCGGCCCGCTTCAGCGGCGCTTGCCAAAGGCCTCGGCCGTGGCGGCGGCCAGCCGGCCGCGCAGCCAGGTGAGTGTTGCGTCCTGGTCCTGCAATTGCGACCAGACGAGCGTGAGATCCAGCCGCGCTTGCGGCAGCGGGGTTTTCTTCAGCGTCAGGCCAAACAGCGGCGCGAAACGGCGGGCGAAATGTTCCGAGATGGTGGTGACACAATCAGTTTCCGCCACCACGGCAAGCGCGGCGGTGAAGCTGGGCGCGGTGACGGCGATGCGCCGCTGCAGGCCCGCTGCGGCAAGCTGGCTGTCGATGTCGGAAGCGCCGTCCCCCAGCACGGAAATGGCCACATGGCCATGGCGCGCATAGTCCGCCAGTTGCCAGCGCCGCCGCGCCGCCGGGTGGCCCTCACGCATTACCAGCACAAGGTTTTCACCGGCCAGCGCCATGGATTTGGCGCCGGGCGGCAAGGGCGTTGAAGCCAGGGCAAAGGCAAAATCCACCTCGCCCTGTTCCATGCGGGTTTTGATGTCGCGGGTGAAGGGCACGAACTGCACATCAAGGCCCGGCGCCTCGCGGGCCAGCAGCCTTGCAAGCCGCGGCAGGATGAGAACCGATTGCACATCCGCCGCGGCAATGCGCACCCGGCGCTGCACATGGCGCGGGTCAAAGCTTTCCACGCGGAACAGGCCTTGCGCGCCCTGCAGCGTGGCCAGCAGCTGCGGCAAAAGCTGGATGGCCCGCGGGGTAAGCAGCAGGCCATGTGGGCCGCGCTGCAACACCGGGTCTTGCAACAGGGCGCGCAGGCGGGCGAGTGCGCGGCTCATTGCAGGCTGGCTCATGCCCGCCTCCTGCGCCGCTTTGGTGATGTGCCGGTGTTGCAGCAGTGCCGCAAGCGGCGGCAGCAGGTTCAGGTCTATGCCATGTATATTCATTTTACGCATGATGACTATCATATCCATGCATTGGAAGCATAATCAAGACTTGGCTAGTTTGCCGCCATCAGCCAGGGAGAGAGACATGAGCATTGTGGTTCTGGGTTATGGCGCGGTGGGCCGCGCCACGGTTTTGGAATTGGTCAAGGCGGGGCTTGATGCCGTGGTGGCGCAGCGGAAGCGGCCCACGGATTTGCCCGAAGACGTTGCCTTCCGCGCCTGTGACGTGCTGGATGCTGCCTCGGTGGCACAGGCGGTGAAGGGTGCTGAACAGGCGGTGCTTGCGGTGGGCCTGCCTTATTCCGGCAAGCTGTGGCAGGAAGCCTGGCCGGAATTGATGCGCAATGTGCTGGCGGCCTGTGCGGCGGAGAAGGTGCGGCTTTTGTTCTTCGACAATCTTTACATGTATGGCCCGCAGGACAAGCCGCTCAGCGAAGACATGCCGCTCACATCCATGCCGCGCAAGCCGGCGGTGCGCGCCGAGGTGACGCGGATGTGGATGGCGGCGGCCAAGGCCGGTGCGGTGCGGGTGGCAGCCTTGCGCGCGCCGGATTTCTTTGGCCCCGGCGTTGCCGCCACGTCCATGCTGGGCACCACCGGCTTTCAGGCGCTGGCGCAAGGCAAGAAGGCCACGCTGGTTGTGCCGCCGGACATGCCGCATGATTTTGCCTATGTGCCGGATATCGGCCGGGCGGTGCTGTGCCTGCTGCAGGCGGATGATGGGCATTTCAACCAGGCCTGGCACATGCCTTGCGCGCCCATTCGCACCGTGCGGGAGATTTTGGCGATGGGCGCCAAGGCCGAAGGCCTTGCCTTGCGGATGCGGGTATTATCGCCCGGCATGATCCGCGCCATCGGGGTGTTTGTGCCGCTGTTCCGCGAACTTCTGGAAATGCGCTTCCAGTGGGACAGGCCCTACCGCGTGGATGCCAGCAAGTTCCTCAAGGCTTTTGAATTTGTGGTGACACCCATGGAGCAGGCGGCGGCGGAGACGCTGCGCTCTTTCGGCGCGAAAACCTGATCACTTCACGGCGGCGAGCAGGAATTCGGCATTGCCGTCGCCGCCATCAATGGGCGAGGCGATGATGCCCAGCACGCGCCAGCCCTGGGCGGAGATGAAGGCGGCCACGTCTGCGCAGGCCTTTTGCTGCGCCGCCTCGTCCTTCACCAGACCGCCCTTGCCAATGCCTTCGCGGCCCACCTCAAACTGTGGCTTGATGAGGGCCACAAGATGCGCACCCTCGGCCACAAGGTCCAGCGCGGGCATCAGCGCGATGTGCAACGGAATGAAGCTCACATCCACCACCACCAGCTTCACATCCTCCGGTACTTCATCACGCGTGAGGTCACGGGCGTTGACGCCTTCGAACAGGCGCAAGCGCTCATCCTGCAGCATCATCTGGCCATGGCCCACATCAATGGCGATGACGAGGCGCGCACCGCGCTCCAGCAGCACTTGCGTGAAGCCGCCGGTGGAGGCGCCAATATCCAGCGCCACCCGGCCCGTGACGGGAATGGCGAAGTGGTCAAGCGCGGTGATCAGCTTCAGCGCGGCGCGCGAGACATAGGCCTGCGCCTGGTCGGCCACGCGCAGTTCCTGCTCCGGATAGATGTTTTGCGAGGGCTTGCGCGCCGGCTCGCCATTCACCAGCACCGTGCCGCGCAGCACGGCGTCGCGCGCCCGGGCGCGTGAGGGGTAAAACCCGCGCTCCACCAGCGCTTCATCAAGGCGGAGTTTGCTCACTCCACATCCAGCTTGGTCACACCCGTGGGCTTGCCTTGCGGGGAAAGGGTGATCTTCTCGATGCGGGCCTCGGCCTCGGCCAGCTTGGCCTCGCAATGCTTGCGCAAGGCTTCGCCGCGCTCATAGATCTTGATCGATTCTTCCAAATCCACCCGGCCGGATTCGAGCTTGGCCACGATGGTTTCCAGCTCGGCCAGCGCCTTTTCAAAGTTCATCGCCTGAATGTCCGCGGCCTCAGCCATTGTCTTCATCTTCCCCGTTGTCGCCCAGCACAGCCGAACCATGCATCAGCGCCTGCACATGCACGCCCACGCCGCCAGCCAGGCCCTGCAAATCATAGCCGCCTTCCAGCACTGAAACAATTCGCCCATCGCAATGCGTGTTCGCGATCTCCATCAGCTGCAGCGTGGCCCAGGCGAAATCCTCCTCCACCAGTTCAAGGCTGCCCAGGGGGTCGCGCACATGGGCGTCAAATCCCGCGGAGATGATCAGCAGCTCCGGCTCAAACAGGTTGAGGGCAGGCAAAATGATGTCCTGCATGGCGGCCTTGAAGGCGGGGCCGCCATCGCCGGCTTTGAGCGGCGCATTGAAAATGTTGCCCACGCCGGTTTCCGAGCGTGAGCCCGTGCCGGGGTAAAGCGGCATCTGGTGGGTGGAGCCATAGAACAGGTTCTCGTCGCTCCAGAAGATGTCCTGCGTGCCGTTGCCGTGGTGCACGTCGAAATCCATCACCGCCACGCGGGCGAGGCCATGGGCGGCGCGGGCGTGCAGGGCGGCGATTGCCGCCTGGTTGAAATAGCAAAAGCCCATCGGGCGGTTGGCCTCGGCGTGGTGGCCGGGCGGGCGCATGGCGATGAAGGCATTGTCGGCCTCGCCATCGATCACCGCATCGACTGCCGCGCAGGCCCCGCCCACGGCGCGCAAGGCGGCAGGCAGCGAGGTGGGCGAGAGCACCGTGTCGGCATCGAGATATTCAAAGCCATGTTCGGGCACGGCGGAAAGGATGCGCTGGTAATGCTCCTGCGTGTGGGCGCGGAGGATTTGCTGTTCGGTTCCTAGCGGGCATTCAACATGGCGGGCCGAGGCAAAATGTGGCGAGCGGATCACCTGATGCACGGCGCGGATGCGGTCAATCCGCTCCGGGTGGCCGGGCGGGGTTTCATGGGCCAGGCTGGAGGGGTGGGAATAGATGAAAGTGGGCATGGAGGGTGAGTAGCCGATGTTGCGGATGGATGCTATAGCCTGCCGCAACATGCAAGATGTGAAGAAAGCAGCGGAGATCCTTCGGGGCGGGGGGCTTGTCGCCTTCCCGACCGAGACGGTCTATGGCCTTGGGGCAGATGCAACGCAGGATCATGCGGTGGCGAAGATCTATGCGGCCAAGGGCAGGCCGCAGTTCAACCCGCTGATTGCGCATGTGACCGAAGTGGATGAGGCCTTTGCGCTGGCGGAATTTTCCGGCGCGGCGCTCACACTCGCTGCGCGCTTCTGGCCGGGGCCGCTGACACTGGTGCTGCCGCGCCGGGAAGGCTGCCCGGTTTCGCTGCTCGCTTCGGCAGGCCTGCCTTCGCTGGCG
>JAGWTZ010000008.1 GCA_028868695.1 Alphaproteobacteria bacterium
CGCCCACATGGACCAGGCGCTGATGCCGGAAGAAGCCGGGCTCATTGTTGCCGACCAGTGGGGGGCGGAGATTTTGAGGGCCGCCTCCGAGCATGCCCTGCATGCCTCGCGGCGCAAGGCTTTGACCCAGAGCTTTGCCCGCACGGCCGCCTTGCGCCTGCAAGCGCTGTGGGAAGTCTGACAATTTGTTCTTTAAATGTTCTTGACCTGCTGCAACCCAAGCGCTAGCGTCGCTCCGAGTGTGGGGAGCGCAAAATGACAGCGCGGGTTGCAACAGTGGCATTTCAGGGGGTGGAGGCGGTGCCTGTGGATGTGCAGGCACAGTTCCTCTCCGGACAGGTGAATTTCAATATCGTGGGGTTGGCAGACAAGGCCATTTCCGAAAGCCGCGAACGGGTGCGCGCCGCTCTCCATGCCATTGGGCTGGGGCTGCCAGGCAAGCGTCTGGTGGTCAATCTCTCGCCTGCCGATCTTCCCAAGGAAGGCAGCCATTATGACCTGCCGATCGCCCTTGCCGTGCTTTCGGCGCTGGGGGTGATCCCCCCGGATTTTCTCTCCCGCTATGTGGTGCTTGGTGAATTGGCGCTGGATGGCAGCCTGCTTCCTGTGGCCGGGGCCTTGCCGGCCGCCATGGCCGCCCATGCCCAGGACATGGGTGTGATCTGCCCCAAGCTTTCAGGGCGCGAGGCAGCCTGGGCTGGCGAAGCGCTGGACATTCTTGCGCCTGACAATCTGGTGCAGCTGATCAACCATGTGAAGGGCGCGCAGGTTCTCTCCCGGCCGAGCCCGCATTTGGCCATTCTGGAAGAGGCCCTGCCTGACCTCGGTGAAATCAAGGGACAGGAAGCGGCAAAGCGGGCCTTGGAAGTTGCGGCCGCGGGCGGCCATCACCTGTTGATGGTGGGGCCGCCGGGGGCCGGCAAATCCATGCTGGCGCAGCGCCTGCCCTCGATCCTGCCGCCGCTTGATCCGCGCGAGATGCTGGATGTGTCGATGATCGCCTCGCTGGGAGGCGAGCTGAAAGACGGGCAGTTGACCAAGCGCCGCCCTTTCCGCAGCCCGCACCATTCAGCCTCGATGGCGGCGTTGGTGGGTGGCGGCCTCAAACCCAAGCCCGGCGAGATGGCGCTGGCCCATCATGGCGTGCTGTTTCTGGATGAGCTGCCGGAATTCCAGCCGCGGGTTCTCGAAGCCCTGCGCCAGCCGATGGAAACCGGCGAGGCGCTGGTGGCCCGCGCGAACTACCATGTGACCTACCCGGCCCGCTTTCAGCTGGTGGCGGCGATGAACCCTTGCAAGTGCGGTATGGCCGGGGAGCCGGGCCATACATGCCGGCAGGGCCCACGCTGTGCCGCGGATTACCAGGGCCGCATTTCCGGCCCGCTGCTCGACCGCATCGACATCCAGCTCGAGCTTTCAGCAGTGCGGGCGATGGACCTCTCGCTTCCCGCCCCAAAGGAGAAAAGCGTTGATGTGGCCGCACGGGTGAGTGCGGCCCGGCAGCGGCAGGCTTCGCGCTTTCAGGCGCTGGGGCTTGCCCAGCTGCGCATCAATGCGGAGGCCGACGGTGACGTGCTTGAAGCCATCGCGCCACTGGATGCCGCGGGCCTTGCCCTGCTGCGGGACGCTGCCGAGGTGATGAATCTTTCGGCGCGCGGCTATCACCGGGTGTTGCGGGTGGCGCGCAGCATTGCCGACCTTGCCGGCAGTGATCAGGTGCTGCGCGTGCACCTGGCCGAGGCCCTGAGCTACAGGCAAAAGCCCGCCGCCCTGCGGCAGGCTGCGTGAACTGGCCGGAGTTGCGGGAGGGCCGCCGCAAACCCTGCAAATTGCGCGGCCACATCACCCTGGCCCGGGCCCTACCCTGATTGCCTAAAATTTTATTCAATCCATTCAGCAGGTGTTCACCGCAATTGCAGGCGGCCAAATTTCTGCACCGGTTTGATACCAACTTGGCGCTAGTGATTGGCGCTGCATGAAACGGAAAAGCCAGAAAACAGCCACTTCAACGCTTGGCGCGGGCGAGCAAAGCCTGACGCTCACGGCGCTTCTGTTTGCAAGCTCTGCTGCGCTGTTTGCCTTTGCCGCGGCGGCGGCGGCTATTCTGTCGAACGGCAACGCCTTGCCGACTTACATCCTGATCTGCGCTTCGATTTTCCTGCTGGCGATCATGTATCAATTCCTGCGCCGCCAGCAAAACCAGCGCGAGCACCGGCTTCTGACAGCCATGGTTGCCGCAGAAGCGGCCCGCGCCCAGGCTGAGGCGGCATCGCGCGAGAAATCCCGCATGCTGGCCACCATGAGCCACGAAATCCGCACACCCCTCAACGGGGTGATCGGCATGCTGGCCCTGCTGGGTGAAACCACGCTTTCGGCGGAGCAGCACAATTATGTTGCCACGGCGCATGGTTCGGGCCGCACGCTGCTGTCGATCATTGATGAAATTCTCGACACGGCAAAGCTGGAAAGCAAAAGCCACCGCGGGCAGACAAAGCTTGATCCCCGTGCGCTCATCGAAAGCGTCACCGAGCTTCTCTCGCCGCGTGCCCATGCCAAGGGCATTGAGATTTCGGCGCATGTCGCTTCATCCGTGCCAGCCGAATTGAAGCTTGACGAATTGCGGCTGCGGCAGATCCTGTTCAACCTGGCGGGCAATGCCATAAAATTCACCGAGAAGGGCGGCATCTCCATTGAGGCCGCCATGCCTGAGCCTGGGCGGCTGATGGTGCGGGTGCGTGACACCGGCATTGGCATGACGCCAGAGGAAAGCGGCAAAATCTTCGCTGAGTTCGTTCAGGCCAATGATTCAACACAGGGTAAGTTTGGCGGAACCGGGCTTGGCCTGGCCATCAGCCGCAAGCTGGTGGAGGCCATGGGTGGCAGCATCGGCGTTGAGTCCGAGCCCGGCAAGGGTTCACGTTTCACATTCCACATTCCCGTGGAAGGCACTCCGGCGGCGGCACCTGACAAGCAGCCGCTGGCCAACCGCAGCTATGCGCTTGCCATTCCGCATGGCTTTGCGCGCGACCACCTCGCCCAAACGCTGCGGGAGCTGGGCGCGGATGTGACATTCATTGATGATGACAAAACGCTGGCGGCGCAATTGGATGAAGCTGCCCCCTCTCGCCATTTCATTTGCTCGGCAGTCTTTGCACCAGTGCTGCGCGGCTGGCTGAAGAGGCAATCAGCTGCCCCAGCCTCGCATGCGGCAGTCTGGGTTCTGCTCAAGGCTGAAGAGCGCAAGGATCACGTGGACCTGCTGCAGGCGCCCTTTGCGGGCTACCTGCTCACGCCGTTGCGGCGCTGTTCATTGCTGAGCCAGCTTGCCGCGCATGACAGCAAGGCGCTGAAGCAGGCACGGCAGCTGCTCGGCAAGGCCAGCGCCAAGCGCAAAACCAAGGCCGGTGCCCGGCCGCGATCTTCTCTGCACATCCTTCTGGCCGAAGACAACATGGTGAATGCGCTGCTGGCGCGCACCATTCTTGAGCGGGCGGGGCACCGCGTGAGCCTTGTCAGTGACGGCCAATCGGCGCTGGCCACACTTCAATCCGGCACGGATTTTGACATGGCCTTGCTGGATGTGGAGATGCCCCGGCTTTCCGGCCTTGAGGTGGCGCGGGCCATCCGTGGCGCCGAGGATCTTGCGCATGTGCGCAACCTGCCGCTGCTGGCGCTCACCGCCAATGCTGGCGCGGAAGACCTTCGCGAATGCGCTGCCGCCGGCATGAACGATCACCTCGCCAAACCGTTTGACCGGCTCGACCTGCAGGAGAAGATCCAAGGCCTGATCAAGGGCCGCAACGCCGCCTGAGGCCAGGGGCCTGCCGCCGTCATCACCGCGTCATTGTTGAAACCGATTTCACTTGCCTGTGGAAATGCGTGAGGCTTTAAGCGGCAGACCATGATCATCAGGCTCGCCCAGTCTCCTGCCGAAGTGCAGGTTGCGCAGCGCTTGCGCTATCATGTGTTCCATGAGGAATTCGGGGCAAGGCTGGCGGGCGATGAAGGCCTGGATGCCGACCGCTATGACGCCGTTGCCCAGCACCTGCTGGTGATTGAACCGGCAAACACCGATGAGGGCGCACCCGCTTTTCGCCTGCCGGACGGCAATCTGGTGGGGACCTACCGGCTCATCACCCGGGCTGGGGCCGATCAGGCCGGCGGCTTCTACAGCGCGCAGGAGTTTGACCTTGCACCCCTGCTGGTGCGGCACCCAGGCCTGCGCTTTCTTGAGCTTGGGCGGTCTTGCGTTTTGAAGCGGGCACGCGCCTCGGCGGTGGTGGAACTGCTGTGGCAAGGCATTTGGGATTTTGTGCGTGCCCAGAAAATCGACGTGATGCTGGGTTGCGCCAGCTTCGAGGGCCTCGACATTGCGAGGCACAGCGAAGCGCTAGGATTTCTGGCGCGGCACCGCCCGGCCCCTGTGGAATGGCAGGTGCGGCCCAAGGCGGAGCGGCACCACCCCCTGCCCAATGTGGCTTCCCCTGGCGCAGAGGCCGACAAGCGCCTGCTGCACAGCCTGCCGCCGTTGATCAAGGGCTATTTGCGGCTGGGCTGCTATTTCGGGGAAGGTTGCGTGCTGGACCCGGAATTCAACTCCATCGATGTGCTGGTGGTCCTGCCCGTGGCGCAGATCAACCCGCGCTACTTCGCCCGCTTTGGGGCGCCTGCCACGGAAAAGGCCGCAGCCGCGAACTAGCCAGCGGGCTTTGTTGCTGTCCGCCCTGCCCTTTGTTATGGGATGGGCATGGACGCCCCCCGCCCGCCGCATGAGCCTGAGGCCGATAGCCCGGCAACGCCCATGATGGCGCAATATCTCGAGATCAAGAAGCAGCACCCCGATGCGCTGCTTCTTTACCGCATGGGCGATTTCTATGAGCTGTTCTTTGACGACGCCGAGAAGGCATCGGCAACGCTGGGCATCGCTCTGACCAAGCGCGGAAAGCACAAAGGCCTCGACATTCCGATGTGCGGCGTTCCGGTGCATGCCCTGGACCAGTATCTGCAAAAGCTGATCCGCCATGGCCACCGCGCCGCCATTGCCGAACAGGTGGAAGACCCGGCAGAAGCGCGCAAGCGCGGCTCCAAATCTGTTGTGGCGCGGGACATTGTGCGGCTGATCACGCCGGGCACACTGACGGAAGACGCGCTGCTCGACTCCTTCGCCAGCAATTTCCTGGCCTGCCTCACCGGCGTTGCCGCAACCGGCGAATTGGCCCTGGCCTTTGCCGACATTTCAACGGGCGAGCTTGCCGTGATGGCCAGCGATGGGGGACGCCTCGTGGCGGATTTGGCCCGGCTTTCGCCCTCGGAAATCCTGGTCAATGAATCCCTGCTGGCGCAAGGAAGCCTGCAGCAGATGCTTGACGCTTGCGGCGCTGCCGTCACTCCGCTGAGCCCCAGCCGGTTTGACAGCACCGCGGCGGACCATGTTCTCAAGGCCCAGTTCGAGGTTGAGGCGCTGGAAGTGTTCGGCACCTTCAGGCGCCTTGATCTTGCGGCACTTGGTGCACTCATCGATTATGTGAAGATCACCTCGGTGGGCCATATGCCGCATTTGCGGCCGCCACGGCTGGAACGGCCGGAGGCGGGGCTGCTCATCGATGCGGCCACGCGCGGCAATCTCGAACTGCAGCGCACGCTTGGTGGCGACAGGCAGGGGAGCCTGCTGGCGGCGATGGACCAGACGGTAACGGCGGCGGGTGCGCGGCTGCTGGCCGAGCATTTGTCCCGCCCCCTTGCGTTGCCGGGGCCGATCAATGCCAGGCTCAACGTGGTGCAACACTTCTTCGAAGACGAGGGCCTGACAGAGCAAGTGCGGCTGGCCTTGCGCGGCATCCCGGACCTGGAGCGCGCGCTGGCGCGCATGAGCAGCGGGCGTGGCGGGCCACGTGACCTTGCTGCCATTGCCAATGCCCTGTTTGCCGCCAGGGACTTGCAGAGCCTGCTGCGCGGGCAGAACGGGCTTGCGGGCGTGCCGGAAATTCTGGCCGATGTTCTTGACCAGCTTAATGCCGCGCCCCACGCGCTGGGGCAGGAGCTGCGCGGCGCCTTGGGCGAAGAGCTGCCGCTGCTGGCGCGGGATGGCGGCTTCATCGCCAAGGGCCATTCAGCCGAGCTTGATGAACACCGCCAATTGCGTGACGATACAAGACAGGTGATCGCCAACCTGCAGGCTTCCTATGCCGTGGCCACGGGTGTCAAAGCCCTCAAGATCAAGCACAACAACATTCTGGGCTATTTCATTGAGGTGACCGCCCAGCAAGCCGAAAGTCTAAAGGCGTCTCCTGCTGCACAGTCCTTCATTCACAGGCAAAGCATTGCCAGCGCGGTGCGCTTCACCACGGTGGAACTGGGTGAGCTTGAACAAAAGATCGCCGTGGCTGGCGCGCGCGCGCTGGCGCTCGAACTGGAGTTCTTCCGCCGCTTTGGCGAAGCGGTGATGGCAGAACGGCGCGCCCTTTCGGCGGCGGCAGCGGCGCTTGCGGCAGTGGACCTTCATTCATCCCTCGCGGTGCTGGCGCGCAAGCAGCGTTATGTGAAGCCGGTGGTGGATGACGGCCTTGCCTTTGAAATCAAGGCCGGGCGCCATCCCGTCGTCGAACAAGTGTTGCGGGCCCAGGGTGAGCGCGCCTTCGCCCCCAATGACAGCGACCTCAACGCCGGGCACAAGCGGCTGTGGCTGCTCACCGGCCCCAACATGGCGGGCAAATCCACCTATCTGCGCCAGAATGCGCTGATCGCCATCATGGCGCAGATGGGCAGTTTCGTGCCGGCTGCGGCGGCCCATATTGGCGTCTTGGACCGGTTGTTCAGCCGCGTGGGCGCTGCCGATGACTTGGCGCGCGGACGCTCCACCTTCATGGTCGAGATGATTGAGACAGCCACCATCCTCAACCAGGCCACGCCGCGCTCCCTGGTGATCCTCGATGAAATCGGGCGGGGCACCGCCACCTATGACGGGCTTTCGATCGCCTGGGCCACGCTTGAGCAGCTGCATGACGTCAACCAATGCCGGGCGCTGTTTGCGACGCACTATCACGAACTGACAGCTCTTGCCGCCAGCCTGAAGCAAATGCATTGCGCCACGATGAAAGTGCGCGAATGGAAGGGCGACATCGTGTTCCTCCATGAAATCGTCACTGGAACCGCAGAGCGCAGCTATGGCATCCAGGTGGCTAGGCTCGCTGGCCTGCCGCCCGCCGTCATTCACCGCGCCGGCGAAATTCTCAAGCGGCTGGAACAGGGCAAGGGGCAGAGCCGCATTCCAGATATTGCCGCCGAGCTGCCGCTGTTTGCCGCCGCACCCAAACCAAAGCCCGAAGAGAAGCCAGACAGACTGCGCCAGAAGCTGCAAGCCCTGCTGCCTGATGAAGTTTCCCCGCGCGAGGCCTTGAGCCTGCTCTATGATCTCAAACTCCTGGCAAAGGATCACTCATGATTGCCGCTGAAACCCAATTTGCCAAGTTGCTTGGCGAACTTCAGGCGCCAGATGTGCTCGCCTTGCGCAACAAGGCTTCGGGCCTTGTCCGTGATTGCCTGGCCAGCGCGCGCGAGACGGCTGAAGCGCAGCTCCTGAAAGATGGGCACGGCACGGCTTGCGCCGAATTCCTTTCGCAGACCGAGGATTTCATCATCCGCAACCTGTTCAGCTTTGCCTGCACGCGTCTTTCGGCCGGGGCCATTGAGCTTTCTGTGGTGGCGGTGGGCGGCTATGGCCGCGGCACGCTGGCGCCCGGCTCTGACATTGACCTCCTCTTCCTGCTGCCAGCGCAGGCCTCCGCGAAGGTGAACGAGGTTGTGGAGTTTCTGCTTTATGCCCTTTGGGACGCACGGCAGAAAGTGGGCCATGCCACGAGACAGGTGGATGAATGCCTGCGCCTGGCCAAGACCGACAACACCATTCTCACATCCATCCTGGAGGCGCGCTACATCTGCGGCGCCAAGCCCCTGTTCACCCAGCTTTCGGAGCGCTTCAAGGCAGAGATCGTGGCCACCGGCGCCAAAAAGTTCGTGACCGAAAAACTGGCTGAGCGCGATGGCCGCCATGCCAAGTCCGGCGAGAGCCGCTATGCGGTGGAGCCTGACCTGAAGGACGGAAAGGGTGGCCTGCGCGATTTGCACACGCTGTTCTGGATCGCCAAGTTCATCTTCAACGCCAATTCGCCCGACGAACTGGCGGAAAAAGGCGCCTTCTCCAAGACCGAGCTGCACACCTTCCTCAAATGCGAGGATTTCCTCTGGGCGGTGCGCTGCCATTTGCACTTCATTGCCAAACGCGGCGAAGACCGCCTGAGTTTTGACCGGCAGGCCGAACTTGCCCAGCGCCTGCGCTACAAATCCCATGGCGGGCTGAAGGCCGTCGAGCGCTTCATGCGCCACTATTTCCTGATCGCCAAGGATGTGGGCGATCTCACCCGCATCTTCTGCGCCAGCCTGGAGCAGAAACATTTCAAGGAAGCGCCGCGGCTTTCCCGGCTGATCTCAAAGTTCCTGCCCAGCCGGGCGCGGGCGCGGGGCGTTCCCTCCGCCTTCAAGCTGGAGAACGGCCGCATCAGCGTGGTCAATGACCAGGTGTTTGCGCAAGATCCCGTCAACATGCTGCGCATCTTCAAGCTGGCCAGCGAAGGGCTGACTGAAATCCACCCCGATGCCCTGAAGCTGATGCGCAAGTCCTTCCGCCTGATTGACGACAGGCTGCGCCAGAACAGGGAAGCCAATGGCATCTTCCTCGACATCCTGTGCAAGAGCGAGGCGCCGGAATCCCTCCTGCGGCTGATGAATGAGGCAGGCGTTCTGGGCCGTTTCATTCCGGAGTTCGGCAAGATCGTCGCGATGATGCAGTTCAACATGTATCACCACTATACTGTTGATGAGCATCTGATCCGGGCGGTTGGCGTGCTGAGCCAGATTGAAAACGGAACCTTCGCCAAGGACCATCCGCTCTCTGCCAAGATTTTCCCCACGCTCTCCTCGCGCCGGGCGCTTTATGTGGCCACGCTGCTGCATGACATCGCCAAGGGCCGCAAGGAAGACCATTCCGTTGCCGGCGAAAAAGTGGCGCTGGAGCTTTGCCCAAGGCTGGGGCTTTCACCGGAGGAGACCGACCTCGTGGCCTGGCTCATCCGCAACCATCTGCTGATGAGCGAAACCTCGCAGATGCGCGACCTCAACGACTTCAAAACCATCCTGGATTTCGTGCAAGTGGTACAAAGCCCGGAGCGGCTGAAGCTGCTCTTGATCCTCACGGTGGCTGACATCCGCGCCGTGGGGCCGGGTGTGTGGAATGGCTGGAAGGGCCAGCTGTTGCGCACGCTCTATCTTGAGGCGGAGCCGGTTGTTTCCGGTGGCCATTCGGCGACCAGCCGGGATGCCCGCGTGCATCTGGCGCAGGATGCGTTTTTCGCCAAGCTCGGCGTGGCCGATGAAGCGGCGCGCCAGAAGATCGCCAGCCGCCACTATGACGCCTATTGGCTCAATGTCGCCACCGAGCGGCAGCTTCGCCACCACCAGCTGATGGCCAAGGCGGTGAAAGGCGAGGTGCTGACTGACGTTGCCACTGATGGCTTCGCCGGCATCACTGAGATCACGGTTTTTGCGCCCGACCACCCGCGGCTTCTGGCGCTGATCACCGGGGCTTGCGCGGCGGCGGGCGGCAACATCATTGGCGCACATATCTTCACCACCACCGATGGCATGGCGCTGGACACCATCTTGCTCACCCGCGAATTCAAGGCCGAGGACGACGAGGCGCGGCGGGCGGCGCGCATCTGTGATTCCATCCGCCGCGTGCTGCATGGGCAAATCCGCCTGCGCGAAGAGCTGGCGCGGGTGCAGCAGATGCCGGACCGGGCGCGGGCCTTCACCGTTGTGCCGCGCGTGGTGGTGGACAACGCCTCCTCCAACAAGAACACCATCGTGGAAATCAACGGCATGGACCGGGTGGGCCTGCTGCACGCCCTTACCGAGGCGCTGTTCCACCTCAACCTCAACATCGCCTCGGCGCATATCACCACTTTTGGCGAAAAGGCGGTGGACGTGTTCTATGTGACGGATCTGACTGGCGCCAAGATCACCAGCCCTTCGCGCATCGGGCAGATCGAGAAATCGCTGCATGCGGTGCTGGCGCCCGCGCCGGAGCAAATGGCGGCGGTTTGAGTCTGTTAAGCATTTCGCAGTATTGCCTTTATTTTGTGTGAACAGGCAAAGCCTTAGGTAATTTCCATGTCGGTCATCAGATCCGCCGCGAAAGTTGGCGGGTTCACTTCCATAAGCCGTATCCTGGGCTTCATCCGCGACCAGTTGGTGGCGTTTTCACTTGGCACGGGCGGCGTGGCCGAGGCCTTCTTCGTGGCCCAGCGCTTCCCCAACCTGTTCCGCACCCTGTTTGCCGAAGGGGCCTTCAACTCGGCCTTCGTGCCGCTGTTCGCCCGCAAGGTGGAAGGCGAAGGAGAGGACGCCGCCTACGCCTTCGCCCATGAAGTGTTTTCGGCTTTGCTTGCCTGGATGCTGTTGTTCACGGTTCTCGCCATGGCCGCCATGCCCTGGCTGATCTATGTGATCGCGCCGGGCTTCAGCGGCTCGCCGCAAAAGGTGGCGCTGGCAACGGCACTCACGCAAATCTGCTTTCCCTATTTGCTGTTCATGTCGCTCACGGCCCTGCAGGGCGGGGTGTTGAACAGCCTCAACCGCTTCACTGCCGCCGCCGCCGCACCGATCCTGCTCAATGTGGTGATGATCCTTTCAAACGCCGTCGTTTGGGCCATCGGCTCCGGCAACAGCCCGCTCACCGGCTATATCTTCGCCTTTGGCGTGACGGTCTCGGGGCTTGCCCAATATGCGCTGCTGGCGGTGGCTTGCCGCCGGGCCGGCATGGGGCTGCTTCCCGCCTGGCCAAGGCTGACGCCGGATGTGCGGCTGGTGGTGAGGCGCTCGGTTCCGGGCATTGTCTCGGGCGGCATCATGCAGATCAATCTGGTGATCGGCACGATGATCGCCACCGGCCTCGACCGCGCCGTGGCCTATCTTTATTACGCCGACCGGCTTTACCAGCTGCCGCTCGGCGTCATTGGCGTGGCGATCGGCGTGGTGTTGCTGCCGACACTCTCGCGCAAGCTGCGGGCGGGAGATCATGCAGGCGCACTTGAAGCCAAGAACCGGGCCATCGAATTTTCGCTGTTCCTCACCCTGCCGGCCGCGGCTGCGCTGATGGTGATCGGCATTCCCATTCTCCACACGGTTTTCGAGCATGGCGCCTTCAAGGCGGCAGACACTTACGCCGTGGCGCCCGCGGTGGCGGCCTATGCGGCAGGCCTTCCGGCCTATTCGCTCACCAAGGTTTTCCAGCCCGCCTTCTATGCCCGCGAAGACACCCGCACGCCGATGAACTTCGCCATTGTCTCTGTCGTGGTGAATGTGGTGCTGAGCCTTGGGCTTTCCCTTGTGATGGGTCATGTGGGCATTGCGCTGGCCAGCACCGTGGCGGCCTGGGTGAACGCCGGGCAGCTCTATTTCCGCCTGAGGTCGCTCGGCCATTTCCAGTTTGATGACAGCGCGCGCTGGCGCATTCCGCTGATGCTGCTCACCACCGCCATCATGGCGGCGGCATTGTTCGACGTTTACCTGGTGCTGCATGACAATTTCCTGCCCGAGACGCATTTTGCCCATGCCTTGTGGAGTTTGACGGTTCTGGTTGCGGTGGGTCTCATCAGCTATTTCGGAGCATCACAACTGACTGGAGCTTGGACTTTTTCTGAGCTAAAGGCGGCCCTGAAAAGGACTTGAGCGATGACCACTGAGGCGAAAACCAGTTTCACCCCGCGCGTGCTTTCGGGCATGCAGCCCACCGGCAACCTGCATCTTGGCAACTATCTGGGCGCCATGGTGAACTGGGTGAAAATGCAGGCCACGCATGAGACGCTCTATTGCGTTGTGGACCTGCATGCCATCACCCAGGCGATTTCTGTCTGGGGCGGGCCAAATGAACTGCGCCGCGCCATCCGCGATGTCACCGCCGCCTATCTCGCCTGCGGGCTGGACCCGAAGAAATCGGCAATCTTCAACCAATCGCAGATTGCCGAACACAGCGAGCTGGCCTGGGTGTTCAATTGCGTGGCCCGCATCGGCTGGCTGGACCGCATGACCCAGTTCAAGGAAAAGGCCGGCAAGGACAAGGAGAAGGCCTCGGTTGGCCTATATGACTATCCCGTTCTGATGGCCGCCGACATCCTGATCTACAAGGCCACCTCGGTTCCGGTGGGCGATGACCAGAAGCAGCATCTTGAGCTGACGCGCGACATTGCCCAGAAGTTCAACATTGATTTTGCCGACTCGATCCGTGAGCAGGGTTTTGGCGATGCTTATTTCCCGCTTCCAGACCCGATGATCTCCGGCCCGGCGACCCGCGTGATGAGCCTGCGCGACGGCACCAAGAAGATGTCGAAATCCGACCCCTCTGACCTCTCGCGCATCAACCTGACAGATTCAGCAGAAGACATCGCCAAGAAAATCCGCAAGGCCAAGACTGACGCTGAAGGCCTGCCCACCGAGGCCACGGGCCTCAAGGGGCGGCCCGAGGCCGAGAATCTCGTCGGCATCTATGCGGCACTCGATGGCAACAGCGTTGAAGGCGTCTTGAAGCAATATGGCGGCGGACAGTTCTCCACCTTCAAGAATGCGCTCGCTGATCTGGCGGTGGCCAAGCTGGCGCCCATCGCCGGAGAGATGAACCGCTATATCGCCGACCCCGGCTATATCGAGGGCGTTCTGAAGGATGGCGCGAACCGGGCACGGGCCATTGCGGCGCCTGTGATGGCCGACGTGCGCAAGATCATGGGCTTTGTCTAATCGCCCAAGCGGGGCGGCGGCGCATCAATAGATTCCGGTGTTCTGCTGGGCCTGTGGCTTGTGCCTGCCGAACAGAAGGTCAAAGAGATTCTTGGGCTGGTCATCAACAGGCGGCGGTGCGGTCACCATGTCTGGCTGGTTGCCTTCGCCGTTCTGATCCAGCTTGGCTGTGATTGCGGCGGAAGGCGCTGCCGGTTGTTCCGGCGTTCCGGGCAAGGGCAGCCAGGCGAGGCCCAGATGGGCCGGTTCCATCACATCGCGCCAGATGAGGGCTGGGAGTGAGCCGCCCGTCACCTGTTTGGTGGGCGTGTTGTCGTCATTGCCCAGCCAGACAGCGGCGGTGAGATAGGGCGTGAAGCCCACGAACCAGGCGTCGCGGTAATCCTGGCTGGTGCCGGTTTTGCCCCCAATGTCCCAATTGCCGAACTGGGCTTTGGTGCCAGTGCCTTGGCGCACCACGGCGCGGAACAGCTGGTTCATTTCACCCAGTGCATCAGCGCCCACCACCTGGCCCAGGCCATCGCCCTTGCGCTCATAGAGAACTTTGCCGTCACGCGTGGCAATGCGCTTGACCACATAGGGTGAAACGGCGTTGCCGCCATTGGCGAAGGGCACAAAGGCGGCGGCCATTTCGAGTGGGGTCACTTCCGATGTGCCCAGGGCCAGAGAAGCATCATGGCCCAAGGGCGAGGAGATGCCCAGGCGCTGGGCGGTTTCGGCTACCTGGGCTGGGCCGACATTCACCGCCAGCTTGGCGGCCACGGTGTTGATCGACTGGGCGAAGGCCTGTTCCAGCGTCACTTGGCCGAGATATTTGTGCTTGTAATTTTCCGGCGCCCAATTGCCGATTTTCACCGGCTCATCCACCTCCACCGAGGAAGGCTTGAAACCATGCTCGAAAGCGGTGAGATAGACAAAGGCCTTGAAGGCGGAGCCGGGCTGGCGTTCGGCCTTGGTGGCGCGGTTGTATTGGCTTTTCTCATAGGACTTGCCGCCCAAGAGGCCAAGCACAGCGCCAGTGTTGTCGAGAACGACCATGGCGCCCTGCGAGACGCCGAGCTTCTTGCCATTCTGTTGCAGCCTTGTGCGCAGCGCCTTTTCGGCATTGGCCTGGATGGCGGGGTCGATGGTGGTTTCGATGACAATAGATTCATCATAGTTCTTCACCAGCTGCGAAAGCTGCGTGTCGATCCAATCCACCGCATATTGCCGGGCGGGCAAGTGGTCTGCGGTGACGACGCTGGAAGGCTGGTCAATCGCATCGGCCGCATCTTCCGCGGTGATGAAGCCTTGCTCCTGCATCGCCGCCAACACCAGCTTGGCACGGGCCGTGCTTTCATCGGGGTGGGTGGCAGGGTCGTAGTTGCTGGGAGCTTTCAGGCAGGCCGCCAATCGCGCGGCTTCAATAATTGAAAGTTCAGCGGCGGATTTGTTGAAATAGGTGTGGGCCGCCTGCTCGATGCCATAGGCACCGGAACCGAAATAGACGCGGTTGAGATAAAGCTGGAGGATTTCATCCTTGGTGAATTTCGATTCCAGCCAGATGGCGAGGACCGCTTCCTGCGCCTTGCGGGTGAGGGTTTTCTCCTGCGTCAAGAACAGGTTCTTCGCGAGCTGCTGGGTGAGGGTGGAACCGCCTTGCAGCAGATGGCCTGATGTCAGGTTCTTGGCCATGGCGCGGGCGAGGCCCACCGGGTCAATGCCGTGATGCTGGCGGAAGCGGTGGTCCTCAATGGCGATCACCGCATTGGGCACATAGTCGGGCAGCTGGCTGATGCGCGCGGCGTCTCCAAAGAAGGAGCCTTCCTCTGCCAGCGGCGTGCCATCATTGGCGAGGATCATCACCCCCGGCTCGCGCTTGGGGATTTGCAGCAGGCCGCGCTGATCCAGCGAAAACCAGATATAGGTGAAGGCCAAGGCACCGGCCACAGCTGACCAAAAACCGGCAACGAGGAAAAAACCAGCCAGCCGCCAGAACCAAGACCGGCGCTTTTTGGCGGGCCGTCTTGCAGGGGAAGGCGCGTCTTCGCCTTCATCATCGAAAAGGCGCGGTTCGATCTTGCGGGACTTGCCCGTGCGTTTTGTCTTTTTCCTGCCGAACAGCCCCATGGACCCAGATTTACCCTTTAAAACCTTGCCGTTTCATGAACCGCCAAGTTGGGCGAAAAAGGGTGGAATCATGGCGGGCCTGCGGCGGCTACATCACCGCGCCGATATACCAGGGCACATATTCATTCTCGCCGTAGCCCAGGGCTTCCGACTTGGTTTTGTGGCCCGAGGCTGTCTTGAGGATAAGGTCGAAAATCTGCTTGCCCTTGTCAGCCAAGGAAACACCTTCGATGACATCCCCGCAGTTGATGTCCATGTCCTCGATCATCTGGTTGTAGATCGGCGTGTTGGTGGCAAGCTTGATCGACGGGCACGGCTTGTTGCCATAGGCAGAGCCGCGGCCCGTGGTGAAGCACATCACATTGGCCCCGCCCGCCACTTGCCCCGTGGCGCCCACTGGGTCATATCCCGGCGTATCCATGAAGACGAAGCCCTTGGACGTGACGGGCTCGGCATAGTTGTAGACCGCGCGCATGGTGGTGGTGCCGCCCTTCGCTGCAGCACCCAGCGATTTTTCCAAAATGGTGGTGAGGCCGCCCAGCTTGTTGCCAGGCGATGGGTTGTTGTTCATCTCCATGTTGTTGCGGCGGGTATAATCCTCCCACCACTTGATGATGCCCACCAGCTTCTCGCCCACTTCCCTTGTGGCGGCGCGGCGGGTGAGCAGATGTTCAGCGCCATAGATTTCCGGCGTTTCGGAAAGTATGGCGGTGCCGCCCTGCTCCACCAGCAAATCCACCGCTGCGCCCAGTGCCGGGTTGGCGGTGATGCCTGAATAACCATCGGAACCGCCGCATTGCAGGGCCACGACAAGGTCGGAGGCCAGGCAGGTTTCGCGCTTCACATTGTTCACCGAAGCGAGCATCTCCTTCACATACTCAAGGCCCTTGTCCACCGTCTTGCGGGTGCCGCCGGTTTCCTGGATGGTCATGGTGCGGAAAAGGTCATTCTCTTCCACCTTGTAGGCCTCCTTGAAGCGCGGGATCTGGAAGCCTTCGCAGCCGAGGCCCACCATCATCACGCCGCCCATGTTGGGGTTGGTCGCATAGCCCCAGGCGGTGCGCTTGAAGGTGTCAAAGATCACGCCGCGGTAGTCGATCACGCAGCCATTGTCCTGGGTGAGTGCAATCACGCCATCGATATTGGGATAGGGGTCGAGCAAGCCCTGCTTTTCGACCTCGCGGGCAATGTGTGCTGCCACAGTGGCCGAGCAGTTCACCGATGTCATGATGCCGATGTAGTTGCGCGTGCCCACCTTGCCATTGGCGCGGCGAAAACCCTGGAAAGTGGCGCGCTTGTCTTCGGGCAGCAGCAACTCCTGCTTCGCACCCTGGGCGAAGGCATAGTCATGCGCCAGTTCGCCCATTTCCACGTTGTGCTCATGCACCCAGTCTCCTGCGGCAATATCGGATTTTGCAAAGCCAATGATCTGGCCGAACTTGCGGATGGGCTGACCCTTGGCGATGGCTGTTGCCGCCATCTTGTGGCCGCGCATGATGCGGGCATTGGTGACAACGCCTTCCACCTTCTCGCCCTTTTCAACGATGCGGGTGGACACCACGACGTTGTCAGATGCGTGCAACCGCAGCATGGCCGGGGCTTGATGTGTCACAGCGCTCATGTATCAATCTCCAAATGCTTTTGTATGACATAAGAATAGCAGGCGCAGGCGCAGAGGAACACTTAAAATGATCATCGACAGCCACCACCATTTCTGGAACCCGGCGCGCGGCGACTATTTCTGGATGGTGGGCAAGGGCGTTGCACCCATTGCCAAGCGCATTGGCCCTGCGGAAATGGCGCCGCTTCTGAGGAAACATGGCGTGGGCAAGACTGTGCTGGTGCAGGCCGCACCCACAGTTGCGGAAACGGAATACATGCTCGGGCTTGCCGATGCCACGGACCATGTGGCCAAGGTTGTAGGCTGGGTGGATTTTGAAAGCCGCGATGAGGCGAAGCAGATGGCGCGGCTGGCGAAACATCCGAAGTTTTCAGGCGTCAGGCCGATGATCCAGGACTTGCCGGACCCCGCCTGGATGCACCGCAAGGATGTCCAGTGGGCCTACGAGGCGATCATTGACCATGACCTGACCTTTGATGCTTTGGGCTTTCCGGTTCACCTCGATCCCTTTTTGCGCCTGTTCAACCGCTACCCCAAAATGCGGATGGTGATTGACCATTGCATGAAGCCGGTGATCCGCGAGGGACAGTTTGAGCCTTGGGCGGAGGGCATGGCGCGAATTGGGCGGGAGACCGCTGTCTATTGCAAGCTTTCGGGGCTGGCGACGGAGGCAGCGGCAGGCTGGAAGGTGGAGACGTTGCGGCCCTATGTGGAGCATGTGCTGGCCTGCTTTGGGCCCAAACGCGTGATGTGGGGCTCTGACTGGCCGGTGCTCAACCTCAATGGCAGCTATGACCGCTGGCTTGCGGCGGCGCAGAGACTTGTGCCTTCCAAACATCACGCCCAGGTTTTCAGCAAAACCGCCAAACTGTTTTATCGCATCAAGTGAGTTTACCACATCGCAAAATGATGTACGCACACAGCAATATATGATGTAAAACCATCTTTACATCATTCAATTTGTGTGGTGATGGTGGCTTCTGAAAAGGAGAAGCGCCATGAACGCCATTGCCCCTGCCCCGCATGTCGTCACTGCCAGTGATGAAGCCCGCGATTGCCTGATCCGCAGCGAGCTTTCGCGCTTCGGCCTTTCCTGGCTGGCCAAGATTTCATGGAATGAGGCCAACTGGCGGCTGGTACAAAAGTCGGTGGCCCGTGGCGAGGCCCAACTTTCGGCCACGGGTGCCCTGGTTGTTGAAACCGGCGCCCACACAGGCCGCAGCCCGAAGGACAAGTTCATTGTCCGGGACGAATCGACAGAAAGCCAAATCTGGTGGGACAACAACAAGCCCATGAGCCCGCGCCACTTCGAGGTGTTGAAGGCCGATATGCTGGCCTTCGCGCGGATGAAGGACATTTTCGTGCAGGACCTTGAGGCCTGTCCGGGTGCGGCGAAGAATCTGCCGGTGCGGCTGGTGGTTTCAGCCGCCTGGTCTGCGCTGTTCATGCGCCATCTCCTGAAGCCCACTGACGCCAAGGATGGTGAGTTCCGTCCTGAACTCACCATCATCTGCCTGCCCGGCTTCAAGGCTGATCCGGCGCGGCATGGCACTTCGTCTGAAACCGTGATCGCTCTCAATCTGGCGGAAGGCACGGTGCTGATCGGCGGCACGGCCTATGCCGGCGAGATGAAGAAAGCGGTGTTCACCGTCCTCAATCATTTGCTGCCGGCCCATGGCGTGCTGCCCATGCATTGCTCGGCCAATATCGGTGCCGACGGCCGTACAGCCCTGTTCTTCGGCCTTTCCGGCACTGGCAAGACCACGCTTTCTGCAGACCCGGAGCGCGCGCTGATTGGTGACGATGAACATGGCTGGGGCGATGACGGCATCTTCAACATCGAGAATGGCTGCTATGCCAAGGTGATCAACCTGAGCGCCGAGGCTGAACCCGCCATTCACAAGGCGGCGCATGAATTTGGCACCGTGCTGGAAAATGTGGGCATGGATGCTGCCACAGGCGAAGTTGACCTCGCGGATGGGTCACGCACCGAAAACACCCGTGCCGCCTATGGGCTTTCCAAGATTGCCAATGCCGTGCCCGGTGCCATGGGTGCGCACCCGGATGTTTTGGTGATGCTGACGGCGGATGCCTTCGGTGTCTTGCCGCCGGTTGCCAAGCTGACGCCGGAGCAGGCGATGGAGCAATTCCTCATCGGCTACACCGCCAAGCTGGCGGGCACGGAGCGCGGCGTGAAAGAGCCTGAGGCCACTTTTTCCTCCTGCTTTGGTGCACCCTTCCTGCCGCTGCCGCCTCAAGCCTATGCCGATCTGCTGCGGGAAAAGATCAATGCACACGGCACGCGCTGCTATCTGCTCAATACCGGCTGGACAGGCGGGGCTTACGGCGTGGGCCACCGCATGAAGCTTTCAGCCACGCGCGCCATGCTGAAGAGCATTCTTGATGGCAGCGTGGAACAGGCAAAGACGCGAATCGATGCCAATTTCGGATTTGCAATTCCGGTTGAGCTTGCCGGAGTCGACTCGAAACTCCTTGATCCGCGTGAAGCTTGGCCCGACAAGGCGGCCTATGATGAAGCCGCCACTGCGCTGGCAGGGCGCTTCGCCAAGGCGCTGACCAAGGTACAGACCAACTAATCCCTCCCCCTGCAACAAAAAACCTCCCCGGTTTCGACCGGGGAGGTTTTGCAGTTTCAGTAATGTCTAACTCAATAGCGGTAATAGTCCGGCTTGAAGGGGCCGTTCTTGTCCACGCCGATATAGGTTGCCTGCGCGTCCTTCAAGGTGGTGAGCTTGGCGCCCAGTTTGGCGAGATGCAGGCTGGCCACCTTTTCATCGAGGTGCTTGGGCAGGACGTAAACTTCGTTCTTGTATTTGCCGGTCTTGGCATTGGTGAAGAGTTCGATCTGCGCCAGAGTCTGGTTGGTGAAGGAGGCGGACATCACGAAGCTGGGGTGGCCCGTGGCGTTGCCGAGATTGACCAGGCGGCCTTGAGACAGCAAGATCATGCGGTTGCCCTTGGGGAAGTGCACCAGGTCAACCTGCGGCTTCACGTTGGTCCACTTCAGGTTCCGCAGGCCAGCGACATCGATCTCATTGTCGAAATGGCCGATGTTGCAAACGATCGCCATGTCCTTCATCTCGCGCATGTCTTCTGCGGTGATGACATCCTTGTTGCCGGTGGCGGTGACGAAAATGTCTGCCGTCTTCACCACGTCCTGCAGTGTCTGCACGTCATAGCCGTCCATGGCGGCCTGCAAGGCGCAGATCGGATCAACTTCGGTGACGACAACGCGCGCGCCAGCGCCACGGAGCGATGCGGCTGAGCCTTTGCCCACGTCGCCATAGCCCAGAACCACGGCCACCTTGCCGGCCATCATCACGTCGGTGCCGCGGCGGATCGCATCCACCAGTGATTCACGGCAGCCATATTTGTTGTCGAACTTCGACTTGGTGACCGAATCGTTCACGTTGATCGCCGGGAAAGGCAGTTCGCCCTTCTTCTGCAATTCATAGAGGCGGTGAACGCCGGTGGTGGTTTCTTCCGATACGCCGATGATCGATGCTTTCACCTTGTCGAACCAGCCTGGCTGATCCTTGATGCGCTTCTTGATCTGGGCATAGAGGCATTCTTCTTCCTCATTCGTCGGGTGGGCGATGAGGGTTGGGTCTTTTTCGGCCTTGGAGCCCAGGAGGATGTACATGGTGGCGTCGCCGCCATCATCGAGGATCATGTTGGAGAGCTGGCCGTTCGGCCAATCAAAGATCTTGGCGGTGTATTCCCAATACTCCTTGAGCGTTTCGCCCTTCACGGCGAACACCGGAATGCCCTTGGCGGCAATTGCGGCGGCGGCATGATCCTGCGTGGAGAAAATATTGCAGGAGGCCCAGCGCACTTCGGCACCCAGTTCCACCAGCGTTTCGATGAGCACGGCGGTCTGGACGGTCATGTGCAGGGAGCCTGAAATGCGTGCGCCGCGCAGGGGCTGCAGCGCCTTGAATTCGGCGCGGGTGGCCATCAGGCCCGGCATTTCAATTTCGGCCATGTCGAGCTCCAGCCGGCCCCATTCGGCCAGCTTGATATCGGCAACGTGATAGTCATGGGACTTGGACATGGGCACACCTCTGAACAAATGGGGATTGCGCGCGGATAGCATGGCGGGCGGGACTCGGCAAGAGCTATATAAAGATATCTTTATATGCTCAGGGCTGGCTGCGGCGTGGTTTCACGCGCTGCAGGATTTCAGCCAGCGTCTTGTCATCCAGCTTGCCAATGCTGAGGGCCAATTCATTGGCCAGTTCAGTGGCGGCCGGCGAGAGGCCGCTGGTGTCGATGGTGACCTTGGGGTGGGAAAGGCGCGAAAGGCGGATCAGATCCTCGGCTTCATCCCAGATGATGTTGAGGTGAGCGATCACGGATTGGATGAGATGCCAGGAGGGGCGGCCACGCTTGCCGTGTTCCAGCGCCGAGAGATAGGCTGGGGAAACCTGGATGGCCCTGGCCATCTGGGATTGGGTGATGCCACGTTCCTCACGCAACTTGCGCAGCCTGGCGCCAAAGGGTGTCATGCGCCCTCGCCCCCATGCTTGCGCAGGCGGACATAGAAAGCGCCGCCGCCGCCATGGCGCGGGTGGGCCGGCTGGAAGCCCACCACATGGATGCGGAATTGCGCTTCTTCCAGCCACATCGGCACCTCGCGGCGAATCTTTCCTTCGCGTTCAGGCGTGTGGAAATGCTTGTGGCCATGCAGCGTGTGCCGGGCAAAGGGCGAAGCGCCCTTGCCGGTAATCACCAGCACGAGGCGATAGCCTTGCATGCGGCGGGACGACAGGAAATGCAGCAAGGCGAAGCGGGCATTCTCAATTGTCTCGCCATGCAGGTCGATGCGGGCTTCCGGCTCCATCTGGCCGCGGCCCAGCTTTTGAGTGGTGCGGCGGTCAAAACTGGCAAGAGCAGGCGGGCCAGAGGGTTTGGGCCCGCGTGGCGGCACTGGCATCTCCGCGGCAATCGTCTTGATATGGGCCAAGGCCAGCGGAAGTGCGGCTGACTTAGGTGCGGGATGCGCCTTGCTGCGGCGCGCGGCCTTGATCGGGGCCACGGAGGTTTTCACCTCATCCCACAGTTTCTGGTCCGGCACCTCGAAGGGTTTCTTGCTCATGGCAGCAAGCCTTTTGCCACGGCCTTGGGCAACAGCGCCACCATGCTGCCCGGGGATTTCATGTGGCCTGCATTAAGCGCCGCATTTTTGCCCCAGCCCCAATAGACATCACCGCGCACCAGCCCGCGAATGGCCGTGCCGGTATCCTGGGCAATCATCAGGTGGCGGAAGGGTCTTGCGCCGCCGTGGGCCTCCGGCGGTTCATGCGTGCCAACAAAAAGGGGCGTGCCAAACATCCAATAGGTGCGGTCCACCGCCAGCGACCGCAGCGGCGTCAGATTGACCTTGGCCGCGCCAATGGCGCCGAGGGCGGAGTCACTGATTTCAGTTGGCCGGAAGAACACAAAGGACTCGTTGCACCACAGCAGCTGGCGCATTTCCTCCGGGTGATCCTGCATCCACTGCCGCAACAGCTGCATGGACATGGTTTGCCGTGTGCCCACGCCGCGCGCCAGCAAAACCGAGCCGATGCCGGTGTAGGGCCGGCCATTCTTGGCGGCATAGGAGAGGCGGATGATCTGGCCATCCGGCAGGCGCACACGGCCATTGCCTTGCACCTGAATGAAAAAGGCATCCACCCAGCTTTTCAGGAAGCAAATCTCAAGCCCCCGGCCCGCCAGAGCGCCGCCTTCAATTTCGCGTCGGGTGAAATAGGGCATTGGCTGGCCATTGACGCGGCGGCCGTAGCCCAAGCCTGTGGCCTTTGCTTCATCTTCGGCAAACGCCACCAGATCATCCGGCCTGGCATAGATGGGCACGGGGAAATCGGCGCTCGGCGCAAGGGCGCCTTCGGCTTCCGGCTCATAATAGCCGGTGAACAAGCCTTCGGGCCGCTCCGTGTCGCTCACTTCAAGGGCCTGAAACTGCGATTCGAAGAAGGTGCGGGGATCACTTGCCTTGAGCGCGAGATCACAGACCATCAGCCACTCTTCTTTCAAGCCGCCAAAGTGGGCCGGACGCTTGAAGCCGTGGCCGGTTTGCAGAATCTCGATGGCAGAGCGCTGGAAAGCGGCAAGGGCCGGGGCCAGATCATCTTCCCGCCAGCCCGGAATTTCAGCTGGCGTGATGGCGCGCAGCCGTTCAGGCATCGTCTTGGGTTTCCGCAAGCAGCCAGGCCCGGTCCGGCAAGCTCAAATCCCGCGCGAAGGTCCACAACTCCCTGACAGTGACCACGCGCTTTTCATCACCACTGAGCGTTTCGCCGGATTTGCCCTTGAGGGCGGAAACCACGTCGCTGGCAAAGGCAATGTCCAGCTCCGCGAGATTGCCGGAGCACCGCGCCTGGCGCAGCCCGGCTGACTTGATGCCGACAAAATTGAAGCTGGCGCTTTCACCAGCTGCGGTGCGTCGGGCGATTTCGGTTTCAAAAGTTTTCAGCGTGGCAGGCGTGAGCAAAGGGCGCAGGCTTGCCAGATCGCCACGGGCAAAGGCTTCAAGAATGCGCTCATGCGCCAGCTTGGCACCGGCCACAACCTCATCGGTGTTGAAGGCCGAATCCCGCGCGGCGATGGCAAGGAGGGCCAGGGCCAAGTCTGAGCCTTCCGGTGCATAGCCTTGCCAGACGGGTTTGACAGGCTGAGACTCCAAAACCAGATCGGAAGGCTTTGGCTCAATGCGAACGGGCCCGGCCTCATCCGGCTGGGGCGGCGGCGGAGGCTCATCGCCAGGCAAACGCCCCAAGACCTGCCAGAGCTTGAAGGCGGCGATGGCCGCAACGGCAAATATCATGATGTTCAGCGGGTCTGCGAAAATGGCCATGAACATCATTTGGCATTTCGATGGCAGGATTTCAATTGAGGCGCTTCCCTTGCGGCTCAGTGGCCTTTCTGATAGCTGCTGACCGGAAATCAAGAGGCAGACATGGCAAAGGCGATCAAGACGGCACCGCGCAAGGCTCAACCCAAATCCGGCAACGGCAGCAGCGAGAAGCAGGCCGCCGCCGCGCGTCCCGCCGTGGCCCCCGCCGCGCAAGCAGCACCCGTGCAACTTTCAGCGCCTGAACCGCAGCCGGGCACCCAGCCGTCGATGCGCATCCTTGGCCAGTATCTCAAGGATTTCAGCTTCGAGAACCCAAATGCGCCGCTGTCGCTGGGCCCGCAGGCCAAGCAGCCGGACATCAACATTTCCGTCAACGTCAACGCCCGCAACCTTGGCCCTTCCGATTTCGAGGTGGAACTGCATCTCGACGCCAAGGCCACCGGCGAAGGCAAGGTGATTTTTGCCGCCGAGATTCTTTATGCCGGCATGTTCCGCATGGAGAACTTTCCGGCAGCACTGCTGCAGGCCGCGGTTCTCATCGAATGCCCGCGCATGCTGTTCCCCTTTGCGCGGCAAATCCTGGCTGACGCCACGCGCAATGGCGGCTTCCCGCCGCTGATGCTGGACCCGATTGATTTTGCCGGCATGTACCAAAAGCGCATGCAGGCCCAGGCGCAGGGCCAGGCCTGATCACTGTTTCCAGAGGGCGGCCTCACCAAGGCCTGAAATCCAGCTTTCGTGAGCCTTGAGCTCATCCTCGCTGAGCCGCGGTGGCAGGGCATTGGGCCTTCCGCCGATGGATCGCTGTTCAAAGCTGGCGACAGCACTGATCTTGGTCACTGATCCCACCAGGCCAAAGCTTGTCTGCTTGCCGCCGATCATCTCAAGATAGACATCAGCCAACAGCTCGGCATCGAGCAAGGCGCCGTGTTTGGTGCGCCTTGAGTTGTCGACGCCATAACGCTTGCACAGGGCATCGAGGCTGTTGGGGCCCATGGGATGGGTGCGCCTCGCCATGGCCAGCGTATCCACCACCTGGGACATCGGGATGGCAACCTTGTTGGTATACCCCAGCTCAGCATTGATGAAATTCATGTCAAAGCCGGCGTTGTGAATGATCAGCGTGGCATCGCTGACGAAGGCAAGGAATTCCTCCACCTGGGCTGAGAAGACCGGCTTGTCCTTCAGGAAGGCCGCACTCAGGCCATGCACAGCCTCGGCCTCCTTGGGCATGTCGCGCTCCGGGTTCAGATAGACATGATAGGTGCGGCCGGTGGGCAGGTGGTTGAGCAATTCCACGGCGCCTATTTCCACAATGCGGTGGCCTTGCGCCGGGTCGAGCCCGGTTGTTTCAGTGTCCAGAACGATCTCACGCATGGGGAAGAGCCTTCCAATCCTGCAAAACCTTAAAGAGAGAGTTCTTCATTTCAGCAAGTGTTGAATTGTTTTCGATCACCGCATCGGCCTTCAGGCGCTTTTGGGCATCGGGCATCTGGCGGGCGAGAATCATGGCCAGGCGTTCCTCGGTCATGCCCGGCCGGCTGAGGGCGCGGGCGCGCTGTAGCTCGGGCCGCGCAGAAATGACGATTACCTTGCCGACAGTCTTTTCGCCGCCGGTTTCGAACAGCAGCGGCACATCCAGGATAGCTGCCCGGTGACCTGCCTTGCGCGCCTCATCCAAGAAGATTTCGCGCCTCCGGCGGATTTCGGCGTGCACCTTTGTTTCCAGCCGGGAGAGGAGCGTGGAATCCTTGAGTACTGCTTCAGTCACAATTTTCCGGTCCACCCTGCCGGATTGAGTCGCCTCCGGAACGAATGGAGCAATGAGGGCCGCACCTTCCGGGCTGTCATAGAGACGGTGCACCTCGGCATCAGCATCGAAAACCGGCAGGCCCCACTCCCGGCACATTTTCACGGCCTCGGATTTTCCCATGGCAATGGAGCCAGTCAGACCAATGACCAGCATTACCGGAACTCCGGATCAACATCGCGGGCCACCAGGCGGTAGAGCTCTTCCGTCACGGCTGGTTTCTGGCCAAACCATTTCTCAAAACCCACCACGGCCTGATGCAGCAGCATGCCGAGGCCGCCGAGAGTGGCCAGGCCCCGGGCTTCAGCCCTCCTGAGCAGTTCGGTCTTGAGCGGCACATAGACAATGTCGGCCACGATCGCTGAAGACGGCAGACTGGAGAGCTCTACATCTGGCCCAGGCTGCCCGGCCATACCTTGCGATGTGGTGTTGACCAGCAGTGTTGCTGTTTTCGATTCGCTGTCGAAATGATCCGGATCTACAGAGCGTACGGCAGGGCCGAACAGTCCCGCCAGCTCTTCCGCGCGGGCGACAGTTCGGTTGACGATGGCAATTTCAGCCATACCAGCCCGGAGGAGCCGTTCGATGATGGCACGGGCCGAGCCACCGGCGCCAAGAATAATGGCTTTCTGGGCTTTGGCGTCAAAGCGCGGGTAAGCCGACAGGAGATTTTGGTAGAAGCCTTCTCCATCCGTGGACGTGGCGCTCAGCTTGCCGCCATCGAAATATACCGTGTTGAGCGAGCCGGTCTTGCGCACTACGGCATCGAGATTGGGAATGAGCCGAAGCGCCGCTTCCTTGTGGGGAATGGTGACATTGCAGCCCTCATAGCCTTCCTCTCGCAGGTGGCTGAGAAAATGGGCTAGCTGCTCTGGGCGCACTTCACGCTTTTCATAGAGGCCAGCAATCCCCAGTCTCTTGAGCCAATAATTGTGAATCAAAGGCGAGCGGGAATGGGAAATGGGAAATCCGATGACGCAGGCTTTTTTCATGAGAGGATTATAGACTGTTGGCGCAGGAAGGCGAGAAGGGGCAAGAGCGGAAGGCCCAGGATTGTGAAAACATCGCCTTCGACGGTTTCGAACAGCTGGATGCCGGGGCCTTCGTAAAAATAGCAGCCAACTGCCGAGAGCGCCTCCGCGCCTGACTGAGCCAGGTAGTCCTCAAGGAAGGCATCGCTGAACTGCCGCATGGTGAGTGTTGCCGTTGAAACATGGGAGAACATGATCTGGCCATCCCGGGCCATGGCCAAGGCTGAATGAAGCTGGTGGGTGCGGCCGCGGAGTGCGCGCAATTTTTCCCGGGCCTCGCTGGTATTGCGCGCCTTGTGCAGAACACTTCCATCGAGATCGAGACTTTGATCGGCACCCAATATCAGCCTTCCGGGCTGGGTGCCAGAAATGGAAAGGGCCTTGGCCTTGGCAAGTTCAATAGCCAAGCTGCGTGGCAGCAGGTGTTGCCACTGGTCTTGCAGGGCGGCTTCATCCGCACTTGGCTTGAGCACTTCGGCGGCAATCCCGGCTTTTGTCAGAACAGACAGGCGGGTCTTGCTGGCAGAGGCCAAAATGAGGGGGGAGTTGTTCACCGCCATGTGGGGAATGCCTGTTGAAAAATCGGGCTTGGCCAGCCTATGGCATGGAGTGCCAAGGCTTCTCAACAAAGTTTTCCACATCACCTGCCCAAATTGGCTGGCAAACCGAAAGCTGTGGAGGGTTTTCGTTTGCGGTTGGCGTTTAGTAATTTGTTGATTCTCTAGGAGTTCTTTTCCCGGCGCGGAGAGCCTTCAGGGCTTTATCCACATGTTGTCAGGGGTGCCGGTTGGCATTCCACGATTTTCATCCAAATCACGGGCCAACAATAGTATCACTTAAGATTATCTCTTCTTTATTTAGGGGACGTGTTTGAAACCCATTCTCGACGTGTTGAACGGACGCAAGCCAGAGCGGCGGCCAATGTGGATCATGAGGCAGGCAGGCCGCTATCTTCCGGAATACAGGGAGTTGCGGGCCAAGGCCGGGTCATTCCTGAATCTTTGCTACCATCCCGAATGGGCTTGTGAAGTGACGTTGCAGCCACTGCGCCGCTTTGATTTTGATGCGGCGATCCTGTTCTCGGATATTCTTGTGGTTCCCCATGCCATGGGGCTGGCGCTTGATTTCAAAGAGGGCGAGGGCCCTGTGCTCGAGACAGTCAAAGATTTGATGGGCGTGAATGCATTGAGCGATGGCCGAAGCAGTGAACAGTTCAGCCGGGTTTATGAAACGGTTTCGCTGGTCAAGAACGGCCTTTCGGCGAAGCAGACGCTGATCGGCTTTTGTGGCGCGCCATGGACAGTGGCCAGCTACATGATTGAGGGCGGCAGTTCGAAGCGGCAGAAGGCTTTGGCCGTGGCCACGGAAAACCCGGCGTGGTTTTCGCGGCTGATTGACAGGCTGGTGGAGACCTCGACTGCGTATCTGCTGGGCCAGATTGCGGCGGGGGCGGAGACGGTGCAGGTGTTTGACAGCTGGGCGGGCGATGTGCCGGCAGAAGCGCTGCAGCGGGTGGTGGTTGAGCCCATTGCGCGTATTGTTGCGGGCATCAGGGCGGCTCATCCAGGGTTTCCGGTGATTGTGTTTGCACGGGGCGTGGGCAATGCGCATGCTGAAGTGGCCGTTGGCACGGGCGCCAATTGTGTCGGGCTCGAGGAAGATGCCGAGATTGGGGCGGTGCTGCGGTCTTTGCCGAAGCATGTTGGCGTTCAGGGCAATCTCTCAAATGAGTTGTTGCTGGGGCCGGAGGCAGCAATGGTTGCCGAGGCGCGGAAAATATTGGCGGCGGTTCCGGCTGACCGGCACATTTTCAACCTTGGCCACGGCATTCAGCAGCAGACTGAAATCAGGATGGTGGAACGGCTGGTGGCTGAGGTGAGGGCTTCGGGCTGATGGCATATCTTTGGCTCAAGGCCTTGCATGTGGTTGCCGTCATCGCCTGGATGGCCGGGCTGTTTTATTTGCCGCGGCTGTTTGTCTATCACACAAGGCAGGCCGTGGGCTCGGAAGGGGACGTGCTGTTCAAAATGATGGAGCGGCGCCTGATGAAAGCCATCATGCGGCCGGCGGGCATTGTGGCCATTCTGGCAGGCGTTGCGACGGTTTGGGCCGCAGGCTTTTCCTGGGCGAGCATGTGGCTTTCGCTCAAGCTGTTGGGGGTGGCTGGGATGGTTGGCTATCATCTGATTCTGGAAAGGCACCTAGCGGAATTCGCCCGAGGTGAACGCGTCAAGGGCGAACGCTATTTCCGGATCATCAATGAGATCCCCACAGTGCTGCTGATCTGGATTGTGATTTTCGTGGTGGTGAAGCCCTTCTCATAAATTCGTTTTGTGGCGGGCAGAAGTGTGCTATGGCTCGCCACGCAGCCCGTCCGGGCCATGGCTGAGCCGATGCTCGCCGCCTTTTCCTGAAGTAGATGTGAAATGACTGACACGACTGAAATCAAGGAGATGAAACTCTCCGAACTCAAACGCAAAACCCCGGCGGAGCTTCTGGCGTTGGCCGAACAGCTGGAGGTGGAAGCGGCCTCGACCTTACGCAAGCAGGAGCTGATGTTTGCGATCCTCAAGGCCTATGCCAACCGCAATATCGAGATCATTGGCGAGGGCGTCATTGAGGTTTTGCAAGACGGCTTTGGCTTCCTGCGCTCGGCTGACGCCAACTATCTGGCAGGGCCAGACGACATCTATGTTTCACCAAGCCAGATCCGCAAATATTCGCTGCGCACCGGTGACACGGTTGAAGGCCAGATTCGCGGGCCAAAGGATGGCGAGCGCTACTTCGCCCTGATCAAGGCCAATACCGTCAACTTCGAAGATCCTGAGAAGGCGCGGCACAAGGTCAATTTCGACAACCTCACGCCGCTCTATCCTGACGAACGGCTGGAGATGGAAATCAATGACCCGACCCGGAAGGACGCTTCCGCGCGCGTCATCGATATTGTGGCGCCGATCGGCAAGGGCCAGCGTGGCCTGATCGTGGCCCCGCCGCGCACCGGCAAGACCGTGTTGCTGCAGAACATTGCCCATTCGATCACCACCAACCATCCGGAATGTTATTTGATCGTTCTACTCATTGACGAGCGGCCGGAAGAAGTGACTGACATGCAACGCTCGGTGAAGGGCGAAGTGATTTCGTCAACCTTTGACGAACCGGCAACGCGCCATGTTCAGGTGGCGGAAATGGTGATCGAAAAGGCCAAGCGCCTTGTTGAGCATGGCCGCGATGTGGTGATCCTCCTTGACTCGATCACCCGCTTGGGCCGGGCCTACAACACGGTGGTGCCCTCTTCCGGCAAGGTTCTGACAGGTGGCGTGGACGCCAACGCGCTGCAACGGCCGAAGCGGTTCTTTGGTGCCGCCCGCAACATCGAACAGGGCGGCTCGCTCACCATCATCGCCACGGCGCTGATTGATACCGGCAGCCGCATGGACGAAGTGATTTTCGAAGAGTTCAAAGGCACTGGCAATTCGGAAATCATCCTGGACCGCAAGGTGGCCGACAAGCGCGTGTTCCCGGCGTTGGATATCCTGCGTTCCGGCACGCGCAAGGAAGAGCTGCTGGTCAAGGCGGATGTGCTCAAGAAGACCTATGTGCTGCGCCGCATCCTCAATCCGATGGGCACGGTGGATGCCATTGAGTTCCTGCTGGACAAGCTGCGCCAGACCAAGACCAATGGCGATTTCTTCGACAGCATGAACGCCTGACGATGGCCGGCGGTTTCGATTCGAATCCGGAATGACCGCCGCCCTCCCCACCACGATCTTCGCATTGAGCTCTGGCCAAGGCAGGGCCGGGGTGGCTGTGTTGCGGGTTTCCGGGCCACAGGCAGGCAAAGTGGTGGAGATTTTGGCCGCCCCTATTCCCAAGCCACGCAAGGCAGCCTTGCGGAAGATTCGCCACCCCAATGGCGAGATCATCGATGAAGGCTTGGTGCTGTGGTTTCCCGCGCCAGGCTCCGCCACTGGTGAAGACCTTGCCGAATTTCATGTGCATGGCGCGCCGGCGGTTGTCCGGCTGCTGATCGAAGTGCTTTCGGCGCAGGAGGGTTTGCGGCTGGCTGAGCCTGGCGAGTTTTCGCGGCGCGCTTTTGCCAATGGCAAGCTTGACCTTGTTGAGGTTGAGGGTCTGGCTGATTTGCTTAACGCGCAGGGTGAGGCGCAGCGCCGGCTGGCCATGCGCCAGTTTCTGGGTGAGGCCAGCGCGGTCTATGAGCGGTGGCGCGGTGATGTGATCACAGCACTTGGCCTGCATGAGGCAGCCATTGATTTCTCCGACGAAGATGACGTGGCGGCCAAGGCCTTGGAGGCAGCGCGGCCCGTGATTGGCGGGCTGGTGGCCGAACTGCGGAATGCGCTCGAGAAGTCTTCACAAAATGCGGCCATCCGTTCGGGCCTCCGGCTGGTGATTGCCGGGCCGCCCAATGCTGGGAAGTCGTCACTGCTCAATGCGCTGGCTGGGCGGGAAGCGGCGATTGTTTCGCCCATTGCGGGCACCACGCGCGATGTGGTGGAAGCGCAGATCATGTTCGAGGGCCTGCCGTTGACCTTGGCGGACACGGCGGGTTTGCGTGAAGGCTCTGGCGATGTGATTGAGCAGATGGGCATGGCGCGCGCGCAGAGCGAGGCGCGGGATGCCGACATACTGATTTGGGTTTCGGCGCCCGACGCTGCGGAAAAGGTAGGGCCGCCGAGAAAGCCTGACCTGCTCGTTGAAAACAAGGCGGACCTCGACTCGATTCGCAGCCGCAATGATTCCGCCTTGCTCGTCTCGACCAAAACCGGGTTTGGCCTGAATCGCTTGCGTGAGGTTTTGAAGAATCTGATTCATGTGAAACTGGCTGGTGCTGAAGATGCCATTGTAGTGCGGCAGCGGCATGTGCTGGCGGTGGAAGAGTCGATTCGGCTGCTCAACAAATGCCTTGGGGAGTCCGGCCGTGCGGCCGAACTAGTGGCCGAGGATTTGCGCGGCGCGGCGCGTGCACTGGGTTCGATCACCGGGCATGTTGACGTTGAAGATTTGCTCGGCAAGATCTTCAGCGAGTTCTGCATCGGCAAATAGTGTTTCACGTGAAACTGGCGCGGGCGTTGGCATGCTCCGTGCACAGAGGATTTTAACCCTTCATTAAGCATTGCGGCGGAGGACTCGCCAATTCTGCCGAATTGGAGTAGTGGCGCGGCCATGAACGGGAACTTCGATGTGATCGTGGTGGGCGGCGGCCATGCCGGCTGTGAAGCAGCGGCGGCGGCGGCGCGCCTTGGCGCGGCCACGGCGCTGCTCACGCACAAGCGGGCCACCATTGGTGAGATGTCGTGCAACCCGGCGATCGGTGGCTTGGGCAAGGGCCATCTCGTGCGGGAGATTGATGCGCTGGATGGTGTAATGGGCCGCGTGGCGGATGCGGCGGGAATTCAGTTCCGGCTGCTCAACCGCTCCAAGGGCCCTGCGGTGCGGGGGCCAAGGGCACAAGCCGACCGTAAGCTCTACCGCGAGGCCATGCAGGCCGCCCTTGCTGCGCAGCCTGACCTAGAAATTGTTGAAGGCGCTGCCACGGCTTTGATCATTGAGAATGGCGCCGTTTCCGGAATCAAGATAAGCGATGGGCGCGAGTTGCGGGCCAAGGCTGTGGTGCTCACCACCGGCACCTTCCTCAATGGCCTTATCCACATTGGAGAGAAGCAAATCCCGGCCGGACGGGTGGGGGAAGCCCCTGCCCTTGGCCTTTCCGGCCAGCTTGCTGCCGCAGGCTTGCAGCTTGGCCGCCTCAAGACTGGCACGCCGGCGCGGCTGGATGGCAAGACCATCAATTGGTCTATTCTCGAAGAGCAGAAAGGCGACGACC
Organism: Alphaproteobacteria bacterium; assembly: GCA_028868695.1. Taxonomy (GTDB): domain Bacteria; phylum Pseudomonadota; class Alphaproteobacteria; order Rhizobiales; family Aestuariivirgaceae; genus Aestuariivirga. Next base: position 32,140 of record JAGWTZ010000008.1, read on the forward strand.
CGCCGGTGCCCTTCTCATTCCTCACCACCCGTATCACAACGCCGCAGATTGCTTGCTTCATCACCAGCACGACCGCGCGAACCCATGAGATCATCGCCGCCAATATCGGGCGCTCGCCGCTTTATTCTGGGCAGATCAGCGGCACCGGGCCGCGCTATTGCCCTTCGATCGAAGACAAGATCCACCGCTTCAAGGACAAGACCTCCCACCAGATCTTCCTGGAGCCGGAAGGGCTGGATGATGACACGGTCTATCCGAACGGTATATCCACCTCCCTGCCGGAGGATGTGCAGGAAGCCTTCATCCATTCCATGCCGGGGCTGGAGCAGGTGCGCATCATCCGCCCGGGCTATGCCATCGAGTATGACTATGTGGACCCGCGCGAGCTGGGGCATGACCTGCAGGTGAAGAAACTGCCGGGGCTCTACCTCGCCGGCCAGATCAACGGCACCACAGGCTATGAGGAAGCGGGCGCCCAGGGCCTCTTGGCGGGCATCAATGCGGCGCGTTCCGCGGGCGGTTCCGGCCCTGCCTTGTTTGACCGCGCCGATGGCTATCTTGGCGTGATGGTCGATGACCTGGTGATGCGGGGCGTTTCAGAGCCCTACCGGATGTTCACCTCGCGAGCTGAATACCGCTTGGCACTGCGGGCGGATAATGCCGATCAGCGGCTGACCCCCAAGGGCATTGCGCTCGGTGTGGTCGGCCCTGCCCGCGCCAAGGCCTTTGCAGCGCGGATGGAGGCGATCGCCGCGGCGCGGAATGTTGCACGTGAATCACTGATGACATCCTCGGCGCTGGCCAAGCTGGGCGTTAGGGTCAACCAGGATGGTCGCAGCCGCAACGCGATGGAACTCATCGCGATGCCGGACGTGGGCTTGGAACGGGTTGAACAGCTTTGGCCCGCCCTTGCCGCCCTGCCCAGCTTCGCCAAGGAAGCGCTGGAGGCCGATGCGCTCTATTCCGGCTACATGGACCGGCAGGAGGCCGAGATCGCCGCGCTGCGCAAGGATGAGGGCATCGCCATCCCCACTGGCCTCGACTATTTCGCCATTCCCAGCCTGTCGATGGAGCTGCGCCAGAAATTGTCCCGGGCCCAGCCCGGCACCCTGGCGCAAGCCGCACGGGTGGAAGGCATGACGCCGGCGGGTCTGGCCTGCCTGCTTGGCCATATCAAGAAGCCGCGGGCCAAACAGGTCGCGTGAGTTCTTGCTGGGCCCGCGCCCAGGCCCTATGGGGAGGCCATGAATTCCATTCCGCAAGAGACTTGGGACAGGCTTGGTGTTTCACGTGAATCCGTGGCGCGGCTGGAAGTGCTGGCGGGCACCCTCGGGGCATGGCAGCAACGCATCAACCTCGTCGCGCCCTCGACGGTAGATGACCTCTGGCACCGCCACATCCTTGATGCCGCCCAGCTCTTGCCGCTGCTGCCCCGGGGCACCAGGGCCATCGCTGATCTCGGTTCCGGGGGCGGCTTTCCGGCCCTGGTTCTGGCGGCCATACAGCCGGCCACCGTGCACATGTTTGAAGCCAATGCCAAGAAGGCGGCCTTCCTGCAGGAAGCGCTGCGGCAGATGAAGGTGCAGGGCCATGTGCACCGCCAAAGGCTGGAACAGGGCGTTGCCCCCAAGGGGATGCCAATCGTCCAAGTGGTCACCGCCCGGGCCTTTGCGCCGCTGGAGGAGCTTTTGGGTTATGCCGAGCCGTTCTTCAGGGCGGGAGCCATAGGTCTTTTCCACAAGGGCCAAGATGTTGATGCAGAATTGACGCAAGCTGCTAAATCTTGGAAAATTTCGGCTCAGAAACATTCCAGCCTTACTGATTCGAAGGCGGTGATCCTGGACGTGAAGGAGATTTCCCATGTTGATGGAAACTAGCGCAAAACGCCCGCGCATCCTGGCTGTGGCCAACCAGAAGGGCGGCGTGGGCAAAACCACCACCGCCATCAACCTCGGCACGGCGCTGGCCGCCGTGGGAGAAACCGTGCTGGTGATTGACCTTGACCCGCAGGGCAACGCTTCGACGGGCCTTGGCATTACCCGCCGCGCCCAGCAGAAATCGTCCTACCACGTGCTGATCGGTGAGGCCGACCTTGATCAGGTGATCGTCGAATCAGCCATACCGCGCCTGCACTGCGCGCCAGCTACCATTGACCTTCTGGGCGCCGAGCTTGAGCTGGCCGACATGGCGCGCAAGACCCACCGGCTGGCTGATGCCATCCAGCTGATGATGGCCATGCCGAACCGGAACTACTCCTACATTCTGGTGGATTGCCCGCCATCACTGAACTTGCTGACCATCAACTCCCTCACTGCGGCTGACGCCATTCTGGTGCCGCTGCAATGCGAGTTCTTCGCACTCGAAGGCTTGAGCCAGCTTCTGAAAACGGTTGAGCGGGTGCGCACCACGCTGAACCCCAAGCTGATGATCCAGGGCGTTGTGCTCACCATGTTCGACAAGCGCAACTCGCTTTCTGACCAGGTGGCGCAAGACGTGCGCGAAGTGCTGGGCGACAAGGTTTATGAAACGGTGATTCCGCGCAACGTGCGCATTTCCGAAGCGCCGTCCCATGGCAAGCCGGTTCTGCTTTATGACCACGCTTGCGTGGGCTCGCAAGCCTATATCCGGCTGGCCTCGGAAGTGATCCGGCGCGAACGCGATTTGCGCGCCGCCTGAAGCCATAGCACAAAAACAAGAAAAGGTATTTATTCATGACACAGGCACAAAAGCGCAGACTGGGACGGGGCCTTGCCGCGCTGATCGGCGATGACACATCCGAAGAATCGGTTGTCCAAGATATCCGTGCCTTGCGTCATGTGCCCATTGAGCTGTTGCGGCCCAACCCGCACAATCCGCGCAAGCATTTTGCCGAAGATGACCTGAACACGCTGGCGCAATCGCTGCGCGACAAGGGGTTGCTGCAGCCGCTTGTGGTGCGGCCCAAGGCGGATGGCACTTTTGAAATCGTCGCAGGCGAGCGGCGCTGGCGCGCCAGCCAGCGCGCCGGGCTGCATGACTTGCCGGTTCTCGTTCGCGAGCTTGATGACAAGGAAACGCTTGAGATCGCGCTTATCGAAAACATCCAGCGCAGCGATCTCAACGCCATTGAAGAGGCCCGCGCCTACCGCCAGCTTCTTGAGCAATATGAATACACCCAGCAGCAGCTGGCCGACGCCATCGGCAAAAGCCGCAGCCACATTGCCAACACCATGCGCCTGCTCAACCTGCCTGATGCCACGCAGAAACAGATTGAAGACGGCAGCCTGACAGCCGGGCATGCGCGCGCGCTGATCGCCACCGAAACACCGGAAGAGCTCGCTGACAAGATCATCAAGCTGAACCTCACGGTGCGGCAGGCGGAAGACCTGGCGCGCGAAACCACGCCAACGGCGAAGCGCAAGGCAACGCCCGCCGAGAAAGATGCCGATACCCGCGCGCTTGAAAAACAATTGAGCGAAGTGATGGGCCTGGCCGTTGCAATCAAACACAAGGACAAGCTGGGCGGCCAGGTGGTGATTTCCTACAAGACGCTGGACCAGCTTGACGACGTCATCAAGAAACTGGGCGGGCAGATCAGCTAGCCACCTGGCGAGAGCGGCAAAGCCTGGCCAATGACAACAGGGCCCGGCTGTTGATGGCGGGCGCCAAATCCGCAAACTTGCGGGCCTGCAAGCTCACCGCCTGAATCGAGCTTTGGATTTCCATCAGATCCTGCAGGCCCAGCGCGCGCAACTGATTTATCATCGCGCCCTTGCGCTTGAAGAAGATGGGCGGCTTGGCATTGCGGATCGCCGTGTCGGCGTTCATGCCGCGGTCCATCTCCATGCGCAGGGCCTGCAGCTTCGAGACGTGAATTTGCAGCAGCGCAAAGAAGCTGCGGGTGTCGGCGCCAAGGCTGGTGGCGGCCCGGTCAGCCAGTTCGAGATCGCCACCCAGCACTGCGTCAATCAACTCGTCAGCGCCAAATTCAGCCGTATCTCCACACACTGCCGCGACATCGGCCGCCGAAATCTCGCTCTGGCCCAATGCATAGAGCGCCAGCTTTTCCAACTCCTGCGTGGCAATCGTGCGGTCATCGCCCACCACGGCAAAGAATTCTTCCTCGGCCCCATCGCCCCATTTCAATCCTTGCGCGGCCAGCAACTTGCCAAGCCTCGCGCGCAGCTTCGCCTCATCTTCCTCATACAGGGCCAAAGACTGAAACAGCGCGGCACTTTCCACAGCGCCGCGCAGCTTTGATGCCTTGCCCAGCGCATCAGCCTGCAACAAAACGAAATTGGCCGGCTTGTCTGCGGCCAGAAGAGGCTCAAGGAATTTCAGGCAAGCATCATCAGCCGGATCAACGACAAGAAGCTGCCGGCCACCGAGCAACGAGAGAGAAAAGAAATCATCGGCAAAGAGGCCTGGAGAGGCCTTGCAGGCGGCAATATCCACACGCTGCGATTCCCCGCCAAGCTGGGCCGCCACCTGACGCGCCAACATGGCCACAGCCGCCTGATCCACGCCATGGATGAGAAGGCCATTGCTGGCAGAAAGCCGCCGCTTCACAAAACCTTCAAACTCCTCCTCGCGCAGAAGGCCCACGCCTCAGCCCTTTTGGGTGGAGAGAAACGCGGCGAGGCGCAGCTTGATGTCCTGGCCCAGTTCCTTCGCCGCGCGTGAGCGGGCGTTGTCAGCCGCCGTCAAGTCTGAGACAGGGATATTCAATGTGTCAAACTCGACATTGGAAAAGCTTTCGCCGCTGGTCACCATCTTGCCCGCCCTGGTGTCGGTCAATTCATAATGGGCCGAAAGATTGTAACGCTTGCGCGTGGCGCTTGAGGAAGAGAGGCTTGCCACATCCATGGTGCGTTCGCTCACCACCAGCTTCAATGCATAGCGCGCCTGGCCGGTGCCTGCGCCATCGAGCAATTCGTTACGCAACAGCTGCCCGGCCCGGCTGTGCTGCTCCTCAACCGAAAGGCCAGCGAGGCTGCCCGCCACGCTTAGGCCGTCCGGCCCCTTGCCATAGAGCGGACGGTAAGTGCCGCAAGCCGAGAGAGACAGCGCGACAAGGCCCAGCGTGATGAGGCGCAGCAGGCTCAGCATACGATGTTCACAATCCTGTCTGGCACGACGATGACCTTCCTTGGCGGCTTGCCTTCCATGGCGCGCTGCACGTTTTCACGGGCCAATGCTTGCGCTTCCGCCGCCTTTTGATCAAGCCCCTTGGCCACCGTCATCTCATCACGGCGCTTGCCATTGACCTGGATGGCGATGGTGACCTCGTCAACAGCCACCAAGTCCGGCAGCGCCTTAGGCCAGGCCGTATCCACGACTGGCGTTGCGTGGCCGAGGACATGCCAGCACTCCTCCGCCAGATGCGGCATCATCGGCGCCATCAGCAAGGTGAGGAATTCGGCAGCCTCGCGCAGCGCGCCCTGGATGCTCGCCGACTTCTGGGCATCGCCCAGGCCAGCGCTGAGCGCGTTGGTCAGCTTGTAGAGATTGGAGATGGCCACGTTGAAATTCAGGCCATTCAAATTCTCGGTGATGGCCGCTGCGTTCTGGTGACTGGCGCGGCGCAGCGCGAGACCATCGGCCCCCATGTCTGCCGCAGCCTTGGGCAAAACGGCGACGTCATTCACCAGGCGCCAGACGCGCTGGGTGAAACGCCACGAGGCTTCAGCACCAGCTTCCGTCCATTCCAAGTCACGCTCGGGCGGTGTATCCGAGAGCATGAACCAGCGGGCAGTGTCTGCGCCATAGGCGGCAATGATGGTGTCGGGGTCCACGACATTCTTCTTGGACTTGGACATCTTCTCGATGGAGCCCACTTCGAGGTTCTCACCCGTTGTGGCGTGAACCCAATGACCATCCTTCTGCAGGGCCTCGGACGGCAAGACCCATTCGCCCTTCTCGGTGCGGTAGGTGGCGTGCGTCACCATGCCTTGCGTGAAGAGCGAGGCAAAAGGCTCGGCCACATTGGGCTGGCCCACTTTCAACATGGCGCGGGCATAGAAGCGTGAATACAGAAGGTGAAGGATCGCGTGTTCCACGCCGCCGATATATTGATCAACGGGCAGCCAATATTTGCCGGCTACCGCGTTGACGGGGTTGGCATCCTGCGGGCTGGTAAAACGCGCGTAGTACCAGCTTGAATCGATGAAGGTGTCGAAGGTGTCAGTCTCGCGCTCGGCGGGCTGGTTGCAGTTGGGGCAATGGGTGTGCCGCCAGGTGGGGTGATGCAGCAGCGGGTTGCCCGGCTTGTCGAACTTCGCATCTTCCGGCAGCGTCACCGGCAACTGCTCCTTTGGCACCGGAACGATGCCGCAGGTCTTGCAGTGAACCACGGGAATGGGGCAGCCCCAATAGCGCTGGCGCGACACGCCCCAATCACGCAGGCGGAAGTTCACCACACGCTTGGCACCGGATGTTGCTTCCATGCGCATGGCCATTTCAGACTTGGCGGCTTCAACGCTCATGCCATTCAGGAATTCCGAGTTGATCAGCTTGGCTTCCTCGCCATCCTTCTCAAGATAGGGGCCCTTGGACACATCAACGGCTGCGCCATCCTTGGGGCCGACAACGGGGATGATGGGCAGCTGGTATTTGGTGGCGAAGTCCCAGTCGCGCTGGTCATGCGCCGGGCAGCCGAAGATCGCGCCTTCGCCATAGCCCATGAGCACGAAGTTGGCGGCATAGACAGGCAGCTTGCGCGTCTTGTCGAAAGGATGAAGTGCATAGAGCCCGAGGGGGTAACCCTTCTTCTCGGCGCGCTCGATGTTTTCCTCCGAAGTGCCAAGGGCCGCCACTTCCTTGCGGAAGGCATCGAGGCCCTTGTCGGATTCGGAAAGCTTCTTGCTCAGCGGATGATCGACGGAAACGGCGCAGAAGCTGGCGCCGAACAGCGTGTCATGCCGCGTGGTGTAGACCGTGAGGCCGCCCTCAACAGGCTTGCCCGCGCCATCCACCAGATCAAAGGTAAAGCGCAAGCCTTCCGAACGCCCGATCCAGTTCTTCTGCATCAGGCGGACTTTTTCCGGCCAATCCTTTAGCGTGTCGAGCGCCTCCAGCAGTTCCTGTGCGTAGTCGGTGATCTTGAGGAACCACTGCGCCAACTCGCGCTTTTCGACAGGCGCGCCAGAGCGCCAGCCCTTGCCGTCGATCACCTGCTCATTGGCCAGCACCGTCTGGTCGACAGGGTCCCAGTTCACTTGCGAAACGCGGCGTTCAACAAGACCGGCCTTCATGAAATCCACGAACATGGCTTGCTCATGCTGGTAGTAGCTAGGGTCGCAGGTGGCGAATTCGCGGCTCCAATCCAGCGACAGGCCCATGGACTTGAGCTGGCCCTTCATGGTTTTGATGTTGTCGTAGGTCCAGCCCTTGGGGTGCACGCCGCGCTCAATGGCGGCGTTTTCGGCAGGCATGCCGAAGGCATCCCAGCCCATCGGGTGAAGCACGTTGTAGCCACAGGCGCGGCGGAAGCGGGCGATCACGTCACCCATGGTGTAGTTCCGCACATGGCCCATGTGGATGCGGCCAGAGGGATAAGGGAACATTTCGAGGACGTAATATTTTGGCCGGGAAGCATCTTCCTTGGCTTCAAAGCTCTTGGCCTGGGCCCAATGGGCCTGCCATTTCGGTTCAGCCTCGCGGTGATTGTAACGTTCTACAGCCAATTTCTTCAGTCCTCAGATCATTCAGACGTTCCATAACCGTCCTTGAAATGGCCCGCAAGCTTGCTCATAGAGGGGCCATGACTGATGCAGTTTCACGGCTGGCCGCCATTCAGGCCAGGATTGCCGGCAGGGCCGCGCTGGTGGCGGTTTCCAAGACTTTCAGCGCGGGCGAGATCGAGCCGGTGCTGCAGGCGGGCCAGCGGCTTTTTGGCGAAAACCGGGTGCAGGAGGCAGCGGCCAAATGGCCGGGCCTGCGGGTGAAATTCGGCGGCGTTGAACTGCATCTCATCGGCCCCCTGCAAAGCAACAAGGCGGCGGAAGCAGTGGCGCTGTTCGATGTGATCCAGACGATCGACCGGCCCAAGATCGCCGAGGCCGTGGCCAAGGAAATGAAAAAGGCTGGCAAGAGGCTGCGCTGCCTCATTCAAGTCAACACCGGGCACGAGCCGCAGAAGGCTGGCATCGCGCCTGAGGCGCTGGATGGTTTTCTCAGGCAATGCCGGGAGGACTACGCTCTTCCGGTTTCTGGCCTGATGTGCATTCCCCCGGTGGAGGGGGACCCTCGCCCGCATTTCAAGGCGCTGGCGGAGATGGCGAAACGGCATGGGCTCAAGGAACTTTCGATGGGCATGAGCGGGGATTTTGAAACGGCAATTGAAGAGGGCGCCACGCTTGTGCGCGTGGGCTCCGCCATCTTCGGGTCACGCCCTCAAATCACCAGATAGGTTTCGCCACGGCAAAGGGCGAGCACTTTGCGGAAATCCGCGGCCTTGAGGGCCACGCAGCCTTCGGTGCCCGTTGCCCCTTCACGCCAGAGATGGAAGAAGATGGCGCTGCCCAGGCCCCGCAGGCGCGGGCGCTGGTTGTGGTCTGTCACAAAAACCAGATCATAGGCCTCATCCTGCCGCCACATCGCTTCGTGGCTTCCTAAAAAGGGCAGCTTGACGGCGCGGTTGTATTGCCCGTGATTTCGATCATCGCACCAGCCGAAGGACTCAGTGACCGCCTTGCCACCGCGTGGGTGTCTCACCTTGTCCGGCCGATAAAAGAGCTGCACCAGCCGCCAGCGGCCCACCGGGCTCTTGCCATCGCCCTCACGCTTGAAATGGGTGCGGCCGCGCTTTCCAAGCAGACAGGCAAACCGCAATCCGTTAACCTCAAGGGCGCCACGCGGCGATGACGGATTGATCGCGCGAATGTGAAGATATGTTATGGTTTTGCTCACGGTCAGTTGTGTTGCCTTGCGCCTTCGCTGGCGGCACAGTGAAAACGTGAAAGAAACGGAAGCCCATGTCAAACGCCAAAAAGCTGCTGCTTGTCGATGATGATGACGCCCTGCGCGAAACGCTCAAGGAACAATTTTCGCTGCATGATGAATTTGTGGTGCAGGATGCCGCCACCGCCACCGTGGGCGTGAAGGCCCTGAAGGCCGAGCACGCCGACCTTGTGGTGCTGGATGTGAACCTGCCGGACATGGATGGGCGCGAGGCCTGCAAGATCATGCGGCGCAACGGCTACAAGGGTCCGATTGTGATGCTCACCGCGCAAAGCTCGGATTCTGACACGATCCTCGGCCTTGATTCCGGCGCCAATGACTATGTGACCAAACCGTTCCGCTTTGCGGTTCTGCTGGCGCGCATCCGTTCGCATCTCCGGCAGCATGAACAAAGCGAAGACGCGATTTTCCAGGTGGGGCCTTACGCATTCAAGCCCGCGGCCAAGGTTCTGGTGCGCGATGACAACAAGAAGATCCGCCTCACCGAGAAGGAAACCTCGATCATCAAGTTCCTGTACCGGGCGGGTGAACAGCCCGTGAGCCGCGAAACCCTGTTGCAGGATGTCTGGGGCTATAATGCCGGGGTTTCGACGCACACGCTGGAAACCCACATTTACCGGTTGCGCCAGAAGATTGAGCGCGACCCGGCGCATGCCGAAATCCTGGTGACCGAAGGCGGCGGCTACAAATTGATCCCTTGATCTTCGCCGCATTGGCGGTCAAAACCGGGGCATGGGGCTGGACAGGCAAATTCCGCGGGCGCGCCGGGCATGAGTGTGCGCGCCGACTCACAAACGCTGCAGCAGATTCCGCTGTTCCGGGATTGTGACCCCGTGGCCTTGCAGATTCTCGCCTTTGCGGCCGAGCGCCAGGAATTTGCCAGTGGCGAAGACATCATCACCAAAGGCAAGAAGGCCCGCGCCGCGTTTCTCATTCTCAATGGGCAGGCGAAGCTGCGTGATGAAGGCGAGGACTTGGGCCTCGCAGAGCCTGGCTCCATGCTGGGAGAGGTGGCCATGCTGCGGGCCGGCACCTATGCCATCACGGCAACGGCCTCGGGCCCGGTTGAGACCGTGCGCCTCTCTCATGAGCTGTTCATCCGCGTTGCCAAGGAATATCCTGATTTCGGCCGGGCGGTGATGCGCAACCTCGGCGACAAGCTGGCCGGGCATTTGCGAGAGCTGGACGCCATCCGCCTGATGCTCAACAAGTCACGCAACTTTTCAGATTTGGGCTAGGCGAAGTCCACGATCACCGGCACATGGTCGGATGTCTGTGTCCAGCCACGTGTTTCCTTCACCACGGTGGTGGATTTGGCGCGCGACGCAATGCCGGGCGTGGCCAGCACATGGTCCAGCCGGCGGCCGCGGTTCGAGGCCTCCCAATCCTTGGCGCGGTAGCTCCACCAGGTATAAAGCTTTTCAGAGGGAGGGATGTGGCCGCGCATCACGTCCACCCAGTTGCCTGCCTTCATGATCTTGTCAAAGCGCCCGGTTTCAGCCGGGGTGTGGCAAACGATCTTCAACAGCTCCTTGTGGTTCCAAACGTCATGCTCCAAGGGGGCGACGTTCAGGTCACCCACGATGATGGCATCACCGCCCTTCGGGAAGGCATGGGCCCTGGACCAGCCTTCCATTTCTTCGAGGAAGGCCAGCTTGTGGGCAAACTTGTCGTTGGTCTCGGGGTCCGGCTCATCACCACCGGCCGGGACATAGAGATTGTGCAAGGTGAAGGGTGAGGCGCCATCGAAGCGCACGCTGACGTGGCGGCAATCGCCCTTCTTGCAGAAATCGCGCGAGTGTTGTTCGGCAAAGGGCAGGCGCGAGACAATGGCCACGCCGTGATAGCCCTTCTGGCCAAATTCGGCGATGTGGGAATAGCCCAGCTCATGCAGCGATTTGGACGGAAACTGCCCCTGCGGGCATTTGGTTTCCTGAAGGCAGAGAATATCGGGCTGGTGTTCTTTCAGCAGCCGCTCGACCAAGCCGATGCGGAGCCGGACGGAATTGATGTTCCAGGTTGCAAGTTTGAAGGCCATGCCCTGTTGTGACATGGCCTTTTAAGGCCTGCAAGCCTTCTAATTCTTCTTGGCTTCGCGGTTGATTTCACCAATGAAGAGCTTGGGGTCGAACTTGCCGCCGAACTCGATGTTGGAGAGCTGAACCGTGGTGCGGCGGTCCTTGCCATCCACCACCACCCATTGCTGCAGCTGCTTCAGCTGCTCGTCAAAAATCAGGGTGATGTAGCCACCGAGGCTGTCCTTCTTGTCTTGCAGCGAAACGCTGGTCAGGCCGTCATGACTGTCAAAGGCGATGACATCGGTTTCGGCCAGCAGGTCAACCTGTGGTGCAACGACGAGGCGCAGTGGCGTTGAGGAAAGCGGGAACTGGTCGCCGCGCTCATGGGCGCGGTCCTTGATGGTGAGCCAGCGGCCATCCGAAACAATGAGCAGCGGGTTGTTGGCATAGTCAAAGCGCAGCTTGCCGGGCTTGGAGATATAGAGCGTGCCGCTGGTCAATGTGCCCTTGGCGCTTACCTGATTGAAGGTGCATTTCATCGACTGGAAGCTGTTGATGAAATCATTGATGCGGCGCACCGACTGCTGCTGCTCGGCATTGAGCGCAATCGGCGGAATCTTTGCGGCGGCGCTGGCCGGGGCGGCCATGAAGCCCAGGGCCACCAGCGCGGTGAGGAGGGCAACCTGAAGATATTTCAACATTCCAACCTTCCGAATCTCTTGTTTCAGTGGCCTATTATCATGAATGTTTGCGCACAAGCAGGCCAAAATGGGGCGGCAATATGAAGCCCGGTGTCAGCCCCGGGCGCTGTCTCCTGGCACCAGGATCTCGCGTTTGCCCTGGCCATTGGGTGCTGAAATGACACCTTCCTGCTCCATGCGCTCAATCAGCGTGGCGGCCTTGTTGTAACCGACGCCAAGGCGGCGCTGGACATAGGAGGTGGAGACCTTCTTGTCGCGCAGCACAACCTGCACGGCCTGGTCATAGAGATCATCGCCGGAGCCTCCTTCGCCGCCCGGCAAGGGGCCGCCCTCGCCGCCGCCTTCATCCTCTTCCTCGGTGACGGCCTCGACATATTCGGGCACGCCCTGGGTGCGCAGATGGTTGGTGATCTTCTCGACCTCGGTGTCGGAGACGAAGGGGCCATGCAGGCGGGTGATGCGGCCGCCGCCGGCCATGTAGAGCATGTCGCCCTGGCCAAGCAGCTGCTCGGCGCCCTGCTCGCCCAGAATGGTGCGGCTGTCGATCTTGGAGGTGACCTGGAAGGAAATGCGGGTCGGGAAGTTGGCCTTGATGGTGCCGGTGATCACATCCACCGAGGGGCGCTGGGTTGCCATCACCACATGGATGCCGGCAGCGCGGGCCTTTTGCGCCAGGCTTTGCACCGAGCCTTCAATGTCCTTGCCTGCGACCAGCATCAGGTCTGCCATCTCGTCGATGACAACGACGATATAAGGCATGTGGGTGAGCTCCACCTGCTGCTCTTCAAAGATCGGCTCGCCGGTCTCAGCATTGAAGCCGGTCTGGATGGTGCGGTTCATCAAACCGCCCTTGGCCTGCATTTCCGCCACCTTGGCGTTATAGCCGTCGATGTTGCGCACATTGCATTTCGACATCTTGGCATAGCGCTCGTTCATTTCACGCACCGCCCATTTGAGGGCGACGACCGCCTTGCGCGGATCGGTGACCACCGGGGCCAGGAGATGCGGGATGCCTTCATAGATCGAAAGCTCCAGCATCTTGGGGTCAATCATGATGAGTTTGCACTTGTCGGGTGGCAGGCGGTAGAGCAGCGACAAGATCAGCGTGTTGATGCCGACCGATTTGCCGGAGCCCGTGGTGCCGGCGATCAGCACATGCGGCATCTTGGCGAGATCGGCAAAGACCGGTTCGCCGCCAATGTTCTTGCCCAGCGCCACGGTGAGGCCCGTGTGGTTCTTGATGAAGCTGTCAACCGTGAACATCTCGCGCACATAGACGGTTTCGCGCTTGGAGTTCGGCAGCTCAATGCCGATCACGTTGCGGCCAGCCACCACCGCGACGCGCGCTGAAATGGCGCTCATCGAGCGGGCGATGTCGTCGGCAAGGCTGATGACCCGTGAGGACTTGATGCCGGGCGCAGGCTCCAGCTCATAGAGGGTCACGACCGGGCCGGGGCGCACATTGATGATCTGGCCGCGCACGCCGAAATCCTCGAGCACGCTTTCAAGGCGCCTGGCGTTTTCCTCAAGGAACTCCTTCGAGAGCTCGGGCAGCTTGCCGACCTTCTTGGGCTCTGACAGCATGTCCAGATCCGGCAACTCAAACTTTTTCCTGGCAGGTTTTGCCTTTGGCCTCGGCTGAGGCCTTGCCGGTGCCTTGGTGGCCACGGGTTCATCAAGCTCAGAGTCATCCCCGGCGAAATCATCCTCTTCGAAGGCGGCATCCTCCGTGTCATCGGCCGCATCGTCCGTCCACGGAGCATCTTCCTCCGGCTGGTCTTCGATCTCCTCGGGCTGGAGATCGCGCTTGCGCAGGCTGAGAGGCGCAAAGCGGCTGAGCACATCTTCGCCCTGATCCTCCATCTGTGGGGTGCGGCGGGTGGCGGGTTTTTGCGGCTTGCGCTTTGGCCAAAGGCCCGCCAGCCAGGCACCAAAGCCCTGAGACGGCTTGGCGGCCCTTGCCCTTGCTCCCTTTGCTGGCTTGGCGCTGCGGTTCAGCAGGGTGCCGAACAGGTTGCGCGCCCCGCCATGCAGCGCCGCAGCTTCAACGCCAAGGGCAGGTGGCAGCGACCAGAGACAAAGGGCGAGAAAGGCACAGAACAGCAGGGCCTGCGCCACCAGGCCCTTAATGCCTACCGAGAGGACTGACAGCAGTGCCGCAGTGATGATTTCGCCCAGGCTGCCGCCGAGCCCGCTGGCCAGCGGCCAGCTTGCGGGAACAGGCAGCAGCGCGAAAAGGGCCGAGAGGGCAAGGCTTGTGCACAGCCAGAACAGGGTGCGGTTGCGCAAGCTTTCCACGGCTTCATGCTGGAAGAGCTTTGCTGCCAAGGTGAGCGGAATGAAGACAAAGGCCAGGACGCCGAGCCCCAGCAGCTGGATCAATTCATCCGAGACAATGGCGCCGGGGCTGCCCAGCCAATTCTCCGGCCGGGTGCCCGTGGCATGGTTGATCGAAGGATCGTTGACCGACCATGAGGCCAGGGACAGGGCGATGGCGATCACCAGCGCGCTCAGGGCAAAGCCGGCAAGTTCCATCATCCGCCGCGCCAGAAAACGTTGCAGGGCGGGCGGGATCGCTGATTCGTCAGTATCGTAAGTGTCGTGCGCAGCCATGGCCTTCTCCACCCGGCGGGAGGTGCTTGGCCTCCCCGGGTTCAAATTGGTTAATGCCAGTTTGGGGCCAGAGGGTTAACCCGCCGTAAATGGACAAAAAAACACCCCCAGCCTTGTGGGCCGGAGGTGTGCAGTTTCGCTGGGAGGAATTTAGTTGTAGGCGCGCTCGCCGTGTTCGGCGATGTCGAGGCCTTCGCGTTCGCTCTGCTCGTCAACCCGCAGGCCGACAGTATATTTGCAGATCGTCAGGGCGATGAAGCTGACCACGCCAGAAAGAACAATGGCAGTGAGCACATCCTGGGCCTGAATCCACAGCTGGGCCGAGGTGGCATAGTCAGCCGCCGAGGTCGAGCCATCTACCGCCAGGTAGTTGGTGAGGCCAACGCCGCCCAGAGCCGGGTTCACGAAGATGCCGGTGAGGAGCGAGCCCAGCATGCCGCCGATGCCGTGAACGCCGAAGACGTCCAGGGCGTCGTCATAGCCGAACATCGGCTTCAGCATGGTGACAGCGGCAAGGCACACGAAACCTGCCGCAAGGCCGACAACAATGGCACCCATGGGGCCCACGAAGCCGCAGGCAGGGGTGATGGCCACGAGACCAGCAACCGCACCCGAAGCCGCACCCAGCAGCGAGGCGTGCTTGCGCGTCACCCATTCACCCGCGGTCCAGGCCAGGGCAGCGCCCGCCGTGCCGAGGATGGTGTTGAGGAAGGCAAGGGCCGCACCGCCATTGGCTTCAAGGTTGGAGCCGGCGTTGAAGCCGAACCAGCCCACGAAGAGCAGGCCGGTGCCCAGCAGCGTCACAACCAGGTTGTGGGGGGCCATGGGTTCCTTGTTCAGGCCAACGCGCTTGCCGACCATGAGGGCGGCCACAAGTCCGGCCACACCGGCATTGATGTGCACGACAGAGCCACCGGCAAAGTCAAGCGCACCCTTGTTGAAGAGCGAGCCATTGGTTGCGGCAACCATGTCACTGTAGGAGGACAGGGCAGCGGCGATCTTGTCCTTGTCGGCACCAGCGGCAGCGAGCGCATCAAGGGCTGTCTTGGCATTGGCGTCGCCCACGCAAGACTTCACCATGTCGGCAGCAGCGGCCGAGAGCGTGTAGCAATCCGGGCCAGCCCACCACCAGACCATGTGGGCCATGGGCAGGTAGGAGAAGCAGAACCAGATGAACATGAAGATCAGCACGGCCGAGAACTTCATGCGCTCGGCATAGGCGCCGATGATCAGGGCCGGCGTGATGCAGGCAAAGGTCATCTGGAAGATCACATAGACATATTCAGGCAGGTAAACGCCCTTGGAGAAGGTGGCCGCCAAGGTGCTGGGGTTCACGCCAGCGAGGAAGGCCTTGGAGAAGCCGCCGACATAGGGGGCAAGGGCGCCGGTGCCATTGGTGAAGGCCACGGAATAACCGAACAGCACCCAGAGGATGGCCACCATGCAGAAGACGGTGGTGGTTTGCATCAGGATGGAAAGCACGTTCTTTGAACGCACAAGGCCGCCATAGAACAGGGCAAGGCCCGGATAGGTCATCATCACCACAAGGGCCGTGGCGACGAGCATCCAGGCGGTGTCGCCCTTGTTGGGCACGGGGGCATCGGCGAAAGCCTGGGTCGCGCCTGCCAAGGTGAGGCCCACGGCGCCCAGCAGGGGCGGGATGATCCGCCTTCCGGCTTTTTCGAGTCTTATCATTGTTTTACCTTTCATCATTTTTGCAATGTTTGAAATGAGGGATCAAAGCGCCGACGAGCCGGACTCACCGGTGCGCACGCGGTAGGCGGCTTCAAGTGGCAGGATGAAAACCTTGCCGTCACCGATCTGGCCGGTCTTGGCGGCGGCCTGGATGGTTTCCACCACGCGCGGGGCAATGGCGGATTCAACAGCGACTTCGATCTTCACCTTGGGGACGAAGCTGACGGCGTATTCCGCGCCACGGTAGAACTCGGTATGGCCGCGCTGGCGGCCGTGGCCCTTCACTTCGGTTACGGTGATGCCCTGAACGCCGATGGCACCCAGCGCCTCTCTCACCTCTTCCAGCTTGAAGGGCTTAATGATGGCTATGATATATTTCATGAGCAGGCCTTTCTCCTAATCCGGGGGGAAGGCACTCAAGCGCCATGCCAGTTCGGCAAGAATCTTATCGCATTGATTTTGCAACGCTTTATCGTAGCGAAGGAAATCTGCCCAAAAATGTTTGCCTGATATTTGGTCATAGATTAACGCCTGCATATATTTTAATCAGATCGGGGCTGCCCTGCGACCTTGAGGAGCGCAAGTGCCGTTTCCCCGGTTTGCCGATGTGGAGTAACCTTGCGCGCATGATCCGGTTTGACGTTTTGATTGTGGGTGGCGGGCTCAATGGCCTGGCCATGGCGCTGGCCCTGGGTGGCAAGGCCTGCCGGCGGCCACTCAAGGTTGGCGTGGTTGAGAAGGGTGATCCGCGCTGGTTTGCAGATCCGGCTCATGACTCCCGCGCCACGGCCCTCACCGCCGCCTCCATTGCCATGCTGCAGGCGATGGGAGCGTGGCCTGCGATGGCAGGGCTGACGCAGCCGATGCGCAAGGTGATTGTTACCGATGGCAAAAGCCCGGAGGCACGGCCGCCGCTGCTTTCATTCCTCAACGAGGGCGAAATGGCACCCGCCGTGTTCTTTGAGAATCACGTGATCTTCAAGGCGCTGCTCGAACAGATTGAGGCAAGCCCGTCAATCAGCATCCTGACTGGTCAGGCGGTGGCGCGTTTTTCTTTTGGGCCGGGTTTGGCGAGCCTGGTGCTTGAGAATGGCCAAGAGCTAAAGGCCGCGTTGATCATCGGGTCTGATGGCCGGGGCTCTCCTGCCCGGCAAGCTGCGGGCATTGGCTTGGACCGCTGGCCCTATGAGCAATCGGCCATCACTCTGACAGTCGGCCATGAATTGCCGCATGACGGCTGTGCTGAAGAGCATTTCAATCCCGATGGCGTGTTTGCCATCCTGCCGCTTTCGGGAAACCGCTCCTCACTGGTTTGGACCGAACCACATGAAAAGGCCAAGGCACTTTGCGCCCTGCCGGATGCGGAATTTCTTGGCGAACTCTCCAGCCGCTTTGGCAGCCATCGCGGCAGGCTTAGCCTGCTTACGCCGCACCATGCCTATCCGCTGGCGATGCAGCTGGCCAAAAGCTTTACCGCCCCGCGCCTGGCGCTGATCGGCGATGCCGCGCATGTGGTGCACCCGCTGGCCGGGCTGGGGCTCAATCTCGGGTTCAAGGATTCAGCGGCCTTGGCTGATTGCGTGATGGAAGCCAGCGCCCTGGGCCAGGACATCGGCGGCGGCGCGGTGCTGGAGGCCTATGAGCGCTGGCGGCGCTTTGACACGCTCACCACCGCGGCGATGATGCATGGGTTGCACGGGCTGTTCGCCAACAACAATGAAAGCTTGCGCCTGTTGCGCGATGCCGGCCTGCGCATGGTGGACAAGATCGCGCCACTGAAGCGCCTGTTCCAGCAGGAAGCCTCGGGACTTGGCGGGGCATTGCCGCGGCTGATGCGCGGGCTTGCTGCCTAGGCCGACAGGGCCTCAAGGATCGCGGCTGCGGCCCTCAGCCTTGAGCTTGCCAAGATAGGCCTGCCAGATGGTTTCCTTTTCGCGGCCCAGCTTGGCCAGATAGGCCCAGGTGTAGATGCCGGTGGAATGGCCATCGCTGAACAGCAGGCGCGCGGCATAGGTGCCCACCGGTTCGACGCCGGTGATCGTAACCAGGCGCTTGCCGAAGACCAGTTGCTCCTGGCCAGGCCCATGGCCCTTCACTTCAGCACTTGGGCTTTCGACGCGCAGCAATTCTGCCGGCAACGCGTGGAGGGTGCCATCATCAAAACTGACACTCAGCAAGCGGCCGCCATCGCCAAGCCTGATTTCGGTGGGCCAGGCTTCAGTCACGCGACAGCTCGCGCGCTTCACCCGGCAGCATGATCGGAATGCCATCGCGGATCGGATAGGCAAGGCCGGAGACGGGAGACACAAGCTCCTGCCGCTCGGCATCATAGGTCAGGGCTGTCTTGGTCACCGGGCAGACGAGAACTTCTAGAAGCTTTGGGTCAGTCTGGCGTTGCTGGGCCATCATTGCATCCTTGTGGAATTGCCACCGAGGGATTTCTTGAGCGCCAGCTCGGTGAGGGCCACCAGAACCTCGGCGCGGGATTTCAAATCCGGCGCTTCCAGCAGCGCCTGTTTCTCGCGCGGCGGATAAGGTGCGAGAAGTGAAAGCGTGTTGACCAGCACCTCGGTGGTGACGCTGTTCACCTCTTCCCAATTGGTGGTCATGTTGTTGGCTTCAAGATATTGCCGGAAGGCCTCGATCAACTGTTCCCGGTTGACACTGGGCGCGCCGGTGCCGGAGACGAGATCAACCGCGAAGGGCTTGTAATCCACCACGGCCTGGCGGAACGGTGTTGCCACGCGCGGCTCGCGCTTCACCACAAACCGGCAGATGCCCGTCAAGGTGATGAGCAAGCGGCCATCATCACTCTCGGAATAGGAGGTGATGCGCCCCGCACAGCCGATTTTCTCCAGCTTGGGCTTTTCGGCCTTGCTGTCCGGCAGCGGCTGGATAATGCCGATGATGCGTTCAGAAGCCATGGCGGCTTCCACCATGGCGAGATAACGCGGTTCAAAAATGTTCAAGGGCAGGTCTGTGCGCGGCAGCAGCAAGGCGCCGGACAGGGGGAACAGGGCAATCTGCCCCGGAAGATCAGCAGGCTTTTGGTAGCGTCCAGTCATTATGAAAAGAGCACGGATGAAAGCTTGCGGCGGCCCGCCAGCGTGGCTTCATCCTTGGGGCCCCACTGTTCAAAATAGGTGACAAGCTGCTTGCGCGCGCCATCGTCCTTGAAGGTGCGGTCCTTTTTGATGACATAAACCAGCTGGTCAATGGCTTCGAGGCGCTTGCCAGTTCCGTTCAGGAGATTGGCGAGTTCGAGGCGCGCCTTATGGTCATTGGGGTTGGCGGCAATGGCGGCCTCCAGCTTGCTGATGCCGGACGTGTCGACAGGGTTCAACAGCAACTCCAGCGCGGCCTTGGCGGTGACGATGTTGGCATCGCCGGCCTTGTCGGCGGGACAGGCGGCAAGGGTTGCCTTGGCGGCCTCAAGCTGCTGCAGTTCCATCTCCGCCCTGGCCTTCAGGGCATAGGCCTCGGTGGCGGTGGGTTCGGCCTCCAGGATCTGGCTGGTGATATCAAGCACCGCCTCAAAATCACCAGCGGCGAAACCGTCGCGGGCCATCTGCAGTGCGGCTTCAATCTGCGCGGCGCGGCCACCCATGGTGCCAAGCCGGCCAATGAACTGGCGCACCTGCGATTCAGGCACAGCACCCATGAAGCCATCCACCGGGCGGCCATCGACAAAGGCAAAGACTGCCGGAATGGATTGCACACGCATCTGGCTGGCGATCTCGGGGTTCTGGTCAATGTCCACCTTGACCAGCTTCACCTTGCCCTTGGCTTCGCGCACCAGCTTTTCCAGCGTGGGGCCAAGGGTTTTGCAAGGGCCGCACCAAGGCGCCCAGAAATCAACAATCACCGGCACGGATTTCGAGGCTTCGACCACATCTGCCATGAAGGTCTTGGTGGTGGAATCCTTGATCAGGTTCTGGTCGGGGGCGTTGGCGGCAAGCATGTTCATGATCTTAAATCTCAGGCGGGTTCACTGACGGCCACGACGCGCGGCTGATGGCCGGTGGCGCGGATGAAGGTTTGGAGATCCCCTGCGGAAATGGTCGTCGTTGCGTCATTCTTCAAGGGGTGGAAGTTGAGCATGGCGTGGCGCATCATTGCCTCATCAAGGATGACATTGGTGCGGGCTTCCTTGTCATTGATCAGGCCGAAGGGGGTGACGGAGCCCGGCTCCACGCCCAGGATCTCCATCAGCAGCTCCGGCTTGCCGAAGGTCAGGCGCTTGGAGCCAATCCGGTCCTTGGCGGCCTTCAGATCAATGCGCGCATCCTCCAGCGCCACGATCAGCCACAGCGCGCCCTTCTCGTCCTTGCAGAACAGGTTCTTGCAATGTCCACCGGGAATTGCATCATGGACCTTCCTGGCTTCCTCGACGGTGAAGACGGGAATATGCTCAGTGGTTGTGGTGGCGATGCCCAGTTTTTCAAACAGGGCATAGAGGTCTTGGCGGCTGGCTGGCATGGGGTTTTTGGCTGTTCAGGGGCGGTTTACTGGATTTGAAATCTCGCTATTGCATTTATGCGGCGCTTGGGCAATAAGGCACCCGTTCGGCCCGGACTTCATGTGGGCGGAACCGCTTAGCGGGCGTAGCTCAGGGGTAGAGCATAACCTTGCCAAGGTTAGGGTCGCGCGTTCGATTCGCGTCGCCCGCTCCAATTTTCCAAATTGGTTTCCGGTCAGGGACAGATGATGATGGCGACGGCAGAACTCATTGCAGCTTTGCCGGATGCTGCCTTGGTCATCGGCGCCGATGGCGTGGTTTCCGCAGCCAATGCGCCAGCACAGGAAGCGCTGCAAATTCCTCCCCAGGGACTGATCGCCACCACCCTCATCCGCCATTCCGGCTTTGTGAACGCGCTTGGCGAGGCGCGGCAGGCGGGGCAGCCCGTCACCACCGACATTGAAATTCAAGGCCGGCCGCCCAGGCAATTTAGCGCCCATCTTGCCCCTATCGGCAAGGGGCCGGAGATTCTTGTGGTGCTGCGCGATCTCACGCGTGAACAGCGCATTGAGCGCATGCGTTCAGACTTTGTGGCCAATGCAAGCCATGAGATGCGCACGCCGCTGGCCGCCATCATTGGCACCATCGAAACGCTGCAGGGCCCAGCGAGGAATGACGCCAAGGCGCGCGAGACCTTCCTTGAAACCATGCTGCTTCAGGCCCGCCGCATGAAGCGCCTGATTGACGACCTTTTGACGCTGAGCCGCATTGAACTCAATGAACACGTGCGCCCCAATGCGCGGGTTGATTTGCTCGACGTGGTGCGCCAGGCCAAGAGCAACCTGATGGCACTGGCCAAGGAAAGCAATGTCGACTTGAAGACCGAAGCTTCACGCTCGACGCTGGTGGCCGGTGACGCCGATGAACTGCTGCAGGTGACACAGAACCTGATTGAGAATGCCATCAAATATGGCGGTGGCGGCGGCGCGGTTGAAATCACCTGCCTTGAGCAGAAGGGCTCTGGCGTGCTGCGCGTGCAGGACTTTGGCCGCGGCATTGCCGAAGACCATATCCCACGGCTGACCGAGCGTTTTTACCGCGTTTCCACCCAGGAAAGCCGGGCGCGCGGTGGCACCGGGCTGGGGCTTGCCATCGTCAAGCACATCATCTCCCGGCACCGCGGGAAACTTGAGATCAGCTCCCAATTGGGCAAGGGCAGCACCTTCTCAGTGCATATTCCCCGTTATGTTTCATAATCTTACATTGTCATTTCATCGTCATCTCGCTGTCGCATAAGTCTCACGCAACAGCCCTAAGCCCGGCTGGGTCAAACGACATGGAGATTTTGATATGACACGTTTCCTCATCGCCGCTTCGGCCCTGGCCATTGCTGCATCCGCTGCCCAGGCTGGCGACCAGATCCGCATCACGGGCTCGGGCACTGTTTATCCGTTCACTGCTGCTGTTGCTGAAGCCTTCGGCAAGGCCACTGGCAAGAAGACCCCGGTTGTGGAAGCCACGGGTTCGGGCCCGGGCATCAAGCTGTTCTGCGCCGGTGCCGGCGACGACACCGTTGATTTCGCCGACGCTTCGCGCGCCATGAAGAAGGACGAGCTCGACACCTGCACCAAGAATGGCGTGAAGGAAGTTGTGCAGCTCACCATCGGCTATGATGGCATCGCGCTTGCCAACGCCAAGGCCGGCCCGGCGGTCGCCGTCACCAAGCAGCAGCTGTTCCTGGCCATGGCCAAGCAGGTTCCGGACAAGGACGGCAAGCTTGTCGACAACCCCTACAAGATGTGGAGCGACATTGACGCTTCCCTGCCCAAGGCCAACATCGTGATCCTCAGCCACCCGGCCACCTCGGGCACCCGCTCTTCGATCGAAGACCAGATCCTGAAGCCGGGCGCTGAATCCATCGCCTCGCTGAAGGACCTTGAGGGCAAGGACGCCAAGGCGTTCGAAGTTGAATTCAAGACCCTGCGTTCGGACGGCGCCTTCGTGGAAGCCGGCGAAAACGACAACGCCATCGTGCAGAAGCTCGAGGCCGATCCCAACAGCTTCGCGCTGTTCGGCTTCTCGAACGTGGCCCTGAACGGCTCCAAGATCAAGGCTGCCAAGATCGAAGGCGAAGCTCCCACCATGGAGAGCGTGGCTTCGGGCAAGTACAAGGTTTCGCGCCCGCTGTTCGTCTATGCCAAGAAGGACCACCTGGCCTCGACGCCGGACATGGCCGCCTTCATCGCCG
The DNA here is from genome assembly GCA_028868695.1 of Alphaproteobacteria bacterium. GTDB lineage: Bacteria > Pseudomonadota > Alphaproteobacteria > Rhizobiales > Aestuariivirgaceae > Aestuariivirga. Next base: position 54,814 of record JAGWTZ010000008.1, read on the forward strand.
AATACATGTCTGCCAAGGCCATTGGCCCGGAAGGCTATCTGGTTGACAAGGGCCTGATCCCCCTGCCGGCTGACAAGCTGAAGGCCGAAATCGAAAACGCCAAGGCCATGAAGGCCTTGACCGCTGATCAACTGAAGTAAACGGTTGTTCGAAGCAGGGGTGGGTTCGCGGATGTACCGGACTCCACCCCTGCCAGCTTCTTTTGGTGTTTGAAGGCAGCATGGTTTCACTGGTCATCATCGTCGCGCTCAGCGTTCTGGCATACTTTGCCAGCCAGATGCGCGCTGCCGCGCTGGCCGCGGGCGGGGCGACGCTGCGGGCGCGCCCGACCTTCCATGGCTACCTGGCCTTTGTTGTGGCTCTGCTTGCCGGGCTTGTGGCGCTGGCCCTTGCCGGCCTGACGCCAGCCTTACCCGCCTTGATCGCCGCGCCGGCTGCGGCTGCGGCTGGTGGCATTGCTGTCTTCCTCGCTGTCTCGCCCGTTCTCCGGGCCCGCGTGATCTTTGAAAAGATTGTGCTCGCGGTGCTGATCCTCGCTTCGGCGATTGCGATCTTCACGACCATCGGCATTGTTGCCTCGGTGGCGGTTGAATCCCTGCACTTCTTCCAGCAGGTTCCCATGCAATCCTTCCTGTTTGGCACGGATTGGTCTCCCACCGCGCCCGTTCCAAGCTTCGGCTTTGTGCCGCTGCTGACTGGCACGCTGCTGATCACGGTGATCGCGCTGACCGTTGCGGCGCCGCTGGGCCTGTTGTCGGCCATCTATCTGGCTGAATATGCCGACCTCAAGACCCGCGCCATCGCCAAACCGCTGCTTGAACTTCTGGCTGGCGTGCCAACCGTGGTTCTCGGCTTCTTTGCGGCCCTTACGGTTGCTCCCTTCATCAAGACGGCAGGCGCGGCCATGGGCTTTTCCATCGCTTCGGAATCGGCCATGGCGGCCGGCCTTGTAATGGGCATGATGATTGTGCCGCTGATCTCTTCGCTTTCGGATGACGTGATCAACGCCGTGCCGCAAGCCATGCGCGACGGCTCCTATGCCATGGGGGCCACCAAGTCTGAAACCATCCGCAAGGTGGTGTTCCCTGCAGCACTGCCCGGCATTGTCTCGGCATTCATCCTTGCCATCTCCCGCGCCATTGGCGAGACCATGATTGTGGTGATGGCAGCGGGCCTCGCACCGAACCTCACCTTCAACCCCTTTGCCGCCGTGACCACGGTGACGGTGCAGATTTCAGCCATGCTTGTGGGCGACCAGGAATTTGATTCCGCCAAGACACTTTCAGCCTTTGCCCTGGGCCTCACCCTGTTCCTCATCACCCTTGCGCTCAACATCTATGCCCTGCGCGTGGTCCGCAAATACAAGGAACACTATGCCTGACATTGTTCTGACGGCCCAACAGCAGCGGACCCGCAAACGCAATCTCACCGAAAAGCGCTTCCGCCGGCTGTGCTTTGCGGCGATTGCGGTGACGGCGGTGTTTCTGGCCTTCCTGGTGATGAACCTTGGCATCAAGGCAGTGCCTGCCTTCACCAGCAGCGCCATGCCGCTGACCATCAATGTTGAACCCGACAAGGTTGACAGCACGGCCATTGCCTCCGGTGATTTCCCGGGCATGGTGAAGGACGCGATTGCCAAGCTGATGCCGAAAGTGGAATCGCGGGCTGACAGGAAGAAGCTCTACCAGCTGCTGTCGGGCTCCGTGGCCGATGAAGTGCAGCACCGGGTGATGGCCGATCCCTCGCTGGTGGGCAAGGATGTCACGCTGCAGGCCACACTGTCGGCCGATGCCGACATGTTCCTCAAGGGCCAACAGACTTCGACCACCAAATTTGCGGGCACGGCACCACTGTCGCTCGCGGCGGATGGCGAGGCCTTCAAGATCAGCGCGCAGGGCCATGGTTTCAAGGCCGGTGAAATTGTGCTAACGCCGACCGGGGCGCTGCGCGTCACTGAAACATCAGCGGAAGGCGCCAAGGCCGAAGCTTTGGTTGCGCCTGATGAAACCGGGGCGGTGGCCGCTGGCCAATGGCAGAGCCTGCAATTCTCGGACGGCGAAGACAGCCGCCGCACCAGCGACCTTGAGGCCGTCTGGCTGCAGCGCTTCACCGACCAAGGCAAGATCCAGAGCATGTTTGACAAGGCCTTGTTCACCAACGGCGATTCACGCGCGCCGGAACAGGCGGGCTTGCGCGGTGCGTTCATCGGATCGCTTTTCACCATCCTCGTCACCTTGCTGACAGCCCTGCCGCTTGGCGTTGCGGCCGCGCTTTATCTTGAGGAATTTGCGCCGAAGAACCGCTTCACCGATCTCATTGAAGTGAACATCAACAATCTTGCCGCTGTGCCCTCGATCATTTTCGGTCTGCTAGGCCTTGCGATGTTCCTGAATTTCTTTGGCCTGCCGCGGTCCTCATCGCTGGTTGGCGGCCTGGTTCTGGCGCTTCTGGTTCTGCCAACCATCATCATTGCCTCTCGCGCGGCATTGCGCTCGGTTCCACCCTCGATCAAGGAGGCGGCGCTGGGGGTTGGCGCCTCGCACCAGCAGGCGGTGTTCCATCACGTCATGCCGCTGGCGGTGCCGGGCATCCTTACAGGCACCATTCTCGGCATTGCCCGTGCGCTTGGTGAAACAGCACCGCTTCTGATGATCGGCATGATCGCCTTCATTGCCGATGTGCCCGGCCGCATCACTGATGCTGCCACGGTGCTTCCGGTTCAGGTCTATCTCTGGTCCACCTTGCCGGAGGCGGCATTCCGTTCGCGCACATCCGCCGCCATCATCATCCTGATGATTGTTCTTCTGTGCTTCAATGCCCTGGCCATTTTCCTGCGCAACAAGTTTGAGCGCCGCTGGTGAGTTCCATGAATGACATGACTTTCAAAACCGTCTTTACCCCGCCGCAGCCGAAAATCCTGGCCACCAATCCGGCCAAGATCATCGCCGAGGGCGTCGACGTCTATTATGGCGAAAAGCACGCCATCAAGAACCTCTCGCTGACCATTCCGGACAAGGCGGTCTCTGCCTTCATTGGGCCGTCGGGTTGCGGCAAATCGACTTTCCTGCGGTCGATCAACCGCATGAATGACACCATTCCGGGCTGCCGCGTCACCGGCGTGATCAATGTGGACGGCCAGGCGATTTATGATCCCTCCATCGACGTCGTGGACTTGAGGGCGCGCATTGGCATGGTGTTCCAGAAACCCAATCCGTTCCCGAAATCGATCTTTGAAAATGTCGCCTATGGGCCGCGCATCCATGGCCTGGCCAAGGACAAGACGGCGCTTGAGCAGATTGTCACTGAAAGCCTGAAGCGCGCCAGCCTGTGGGATGAGGTGAAGGACCGGTTGCACCAGCCGGGCACGGGCCTATCTGGCGGCCAGCAGCAGCGCCTGTGCATTGCGCGTGCCATAGCCGTGAACCCGGAAGTGATCCTGATGGACGAGCCTTGTTCAGCTCTGGACCCCATCGCCACGGCGCGCATTGAGGAACTGATCACCGAACTCAAGGAAAAGTTCTGCATCGTGATCGTCACCCATTCCATGCAACAGGCGGCGCGCGTCTCCGACCTCACGGCATTTTTCCATCTTGGCATTCTCGTCGAGGCCGGCGACACGGACGAGGTCTTTACCTCGCCGCAGGAAAAGCGCACCCATGATTACATCACTGGCCGGTTCGGCTGAGGAGCACTGCAATGTCTGACCACATTCTCAAAGCCTATGACGATGACCTGGCACAGCTCAAGGCCATGCTGTCTGAAATGGGCGGCCTTGCCGAAGAGCAACTGAACCACAGCATGGAAGCACTGGTGCGCCGGGACACGCGGCTGGCGGGCCAGGTGATCCAGGCAGATGAAAAAATCGACGCCATGGAAATTGCTGTTGAGGAAAAGGCGGTTCTGACCATCGCCAAGCGCCAGCCCCTGGCGCGCGATTTGCGCAACATCATGGTGGCGATCCGCATTGCCTCTGATCTGGAGCGCATTGGCGATCTTGCCAAGAATGTCGCCAAGCGCTCGCACGCCATCAATGACACGCTGCCGCGCCGGCTTTCTGCGGGCCTTGAGCGCATGGGCCAGCTTTCGCAGGCCCAGCTCAAGATGGTGCTTGATGCCTTTGCCGCGGATGACGCCGAGAAGGCCATGGAAGTGTGGCGGCACGACGAGGACATCGACGCGCTGTACAATTCGATCTTCCGCGAACTTCTCACCTACATGATGGAAGATCCGCGGATGATCAGCGCCTGCACGCATCTGTTGTTTGCCACCAAGAACATCGAGCGCATCGGCGACCATGCCACGAACATCGCCGAAAACATCTATTATCTCGTGCATGGCAAGCCGTTGCGTGAAGAGCGCCCGAAGAAGGACAAGACCAGCATCACCCCTTTTGAGCTGAAGCAAGATTGAAGCGAGCCTGCCCATGAGCGCGTCCATCCTGATTGTTGAAGACGAGGCGGCGATCCACCAGCTGCTGGCCTATAACCTGCAGGCGGAAGGCTTCCGCACCCGTGTCGTGGAGACCGGTGAGGAAGTGTATCCCGCCATCGTCGAGGAAATGCCGGACCTGCTGCTGCTGGATTGGATGTTGCCGGGCCTTTCGGGCATCGACGTGTGCCGGATGATCCGCGCGCGGCCTGAAACCCAGAAGCTGCCAATCCTCATGCTGACGGCGCGCGGCGAGGAAAGCGAGCGCATCCGCGGCCTGGCCACCGGGGCGGATGACTATGTGATCAAGCCGTTTTCGGTGCCGGAGGTGATGGCGCGCATCCGTTCCATCTTGCGCCGGGTGAAGCCGGAGGCGGTGGCTGAAACACTTGGCTTTGGCGACATCACGCTGGACCGCGTGAAGAAGCGGGTGACGCGCTCCACGCGGGACGTGACACTTTCCCCGACGGAGTTCCGCCTGCTGGAATATCTCATGCAGTCGCCCGGGCGGGTTTATTCGCGCGCCCAGTTGCTCGACCGGGTGTGGGGCAATGACAACTTTGTTGATGAGCGGACGGTGGACGTTCACGTCGGCCGGCTGCGCAAGAACCTCTCGCGCGGGCGCGAGGTTGATCCGATCCGCACGGTGCGCGGCTCCGGCTATGCCTTTGATGAGCGCTTCGGCAAGGCTTGAGTCCGGCCGGCCGCGCCTGTTTCAAGGGTCAAGGTGATCAAGGCGCGGCGTGAAGGCCAGGTCGTCCACCAGCGGCTTGGTGGGCAGGGTGGATTGGTCCTCATCGGAAATGAACACCGTGTCCTTGTGGTCCAGCTCCTTGCCGCCAGCATCAACAAGCCGGATGGTGACCTTGTATTGCCCGCCCTTGGTGATGTTGAACAGCTTGTCTGACTGCAAGCGGTAGGTGAGTTTGCCCTCCATTGAGGGCAGCGTGACGCTTTGGCGTGTGGTGGTGCCGGGCACGTCGAACAGCGCCTCAACGCTGCTGCCCGCAGGCAAGGGGTAAGTCTGCTGGGCGATCACCACCATAGACGCTTCGGAAACGCGGTAGTTGAATTGGATGCCGCCGCCGGCGATTTTCAGATAGCTGGGCGGGCTGTCATCACCACAGCCGGCAAGCAGCAGCGCGGCGGAGAGGGTTGCGAATTTCAGTTTCATGTTTCGCTCTCCCGGTAGGAAGCCAGGCCGGAAAGGCCTTCGGGCTTCAGCAGCAGCACCAAGGTGATGACCATGAACACGCCGACATCACGGTAGGCCGTTCCAAAGCTGGCCGACCATAGCACTTCCATGGCGCTGAGAAAAATGGCACCGGCCACCGCGCCCCTGACATTGCCGAAACCACCGGCCACGGCGGCAAACATCGCCTTGAAGCCCATCATGGTGCCGCTGGAAAAACTGGTGCCGCCATAGATCAGTGCGGCCGTCCAGCCTGACACGGCGGAAAGGGCGGCCCCCACAACAAAGCATTGCGTGATGACACGCTCGGTTCTCACGCCGCAAAGCCTGGCGAGGCCAGGGTTCTGGGAGCAGGCCTGCCAATTGCGGCCAAAACCTGTGAAGCGCAACAGCGCCCAGAGGGCTGCGATTGCCGCGCAGGCGACAGCGACAGACATGGCATTGGCGACAGGCAGGCGCACAGGAAAGGCGCCAGACACCAGGTTGATGAATTGGCCCTGAAACAGTGGTGGAATCCAGATATCTCGGCTTTCGGTGGCGAGGCGCATCAATTCCTCGATGGCGATGGAGGCGCCGATGCTGGCGATCATGAAGGCCAGGGCCGATGCCTTGAGCAGGGGCATGAAAACCTGTCTTGCGGCGGCATGGCCCAAGGCGCCCGCGCAAGCCAGCGCGGCCACGAGGCCAAAGGCTGCTGAGGCAAGATCAGAATTGCCGCGCAGCAGGGCGCCGAAGCACACATAGACTGCGCCGAAGGAACCAAACATCGCGAAATCACCAAAGGATAGGAACACCCGCCCGGTGATGGCGTGGATCACCGCAAAGGCCACGGCCAGCGGCGCATAGAAGCTGGCCAGAAGTGCCGTGTTGAGCAGCTGCTGCAGGGCATAGGCCAGATCAGGCGGCACGGCTGCGGCTCCCTTCACATCTGATGGCGGCGCCAGAATGCTCCGGCATTGTGGATTGTTCCTTCCCTGGGCTGGCAATCCTTTGTAACCTATTATAAGGTTACAGCGATCTGAAGGTTCGGGCAAGCGATTATGAAAGCCTATTATTCCGGTCTTGGCCGCCTGCGCATGCTGGCGGGGCATGCGGCGCTGGATTTGGCCAACACGACGCACTGGCGCGATGGCCGGATCATTGATTTCATTCCAGACTACGGCGCGCTGCGCGGATGGTCAGTTCCTGCCGGGATCTTGACGCCGGAAGAAAGCGAAGTGCTCGCCGGGCTGGAAAAGGGACCCGAGGCCGTGTCGGTCCATCATCGCTGGCTTGAGATGCGGCGCTTGTTCCGTGGCCATCTGGAGGAATTGACTGCGGCACCGGAATCACCGCCGCCGCCCAATGGCCTTGCCTTGGCACTTGCGGAGGTTGTTGGCCCGATTGCCTTGCAGGATGTTGCCGGATCATTTGGTGGCCCGGCTGTCCAGATTTCCGCCAACCTGCCCCTGGCGCGCAGCTTTTGCGCAATCATGAACCTGATGCTTTTCACCGAGCCAGCATCGATCCGGCAATGTGAAGGCCAGCCTTGCGGCGGCTTCTTCCTCAACACCAGCCGCTCAAAGCCGCGGCGCTGGTGCGCGATGGATGCCTGCGGCAACCGCGCCAAGGTGCACCGCCACCGCGAGGCCCATGGCGCGGCAGAGGGTCACCATCACTGATGTCTAGTGCCGGAAGTGGCGGTGGCCGGTGAAGACCATGGCGAGGCCGCGCTCATCTGCGGCGGCAATCACATCCTGGTCTTTCAAAGCTCCACCGGGCTGGATGATGGCAGTGGCGCCTGCCTCGGCCGCGGCGATGAGGCCATCGGGAAAGGGGAAGAAGGCATCAGACGCCAGCACCGCGCCCTTGACCAGCGCCTGCGGCAAACCCAGAACCTGGGCTGCGTCTTCGGCCTTGCGCACGGCGATGCGGGTTGAATCAATGCGTGACATCTGCCCCGCGCCAATGCCCACCGTGGCGCCATTGCGGGCGAACACGATGGCGTTGGATTTCACATGCTTGGCCACGCGGAAAGCGAACTTGAGGTCTGCCAGCTCCTGTGCCGTGGGCTGGCGCTTGGTAACAACCTTTAGGTCAAACTGGTCAACGGAAGCCGCATCCGGCGTTTGCACCAGCAAGCCGCCGGCAATCGATTTCACCATGGGCAACAGTGCTGGCTTGGCTGCCATGTCCTTCAACAGAAGCAGGCGCAGGTTTTTCTTGGCGGCGAGAATTGCCTTGGCTTCGGCGCTGGCCGCCGGCGCGATGATCACTTCGGTGAAAATCTGGGAGATGGCATCGGCGGTCTTGGCGTCGAGCTCCTGGTTGAGCGCGATGATTCCGCCAAAGGCGCTGGTCTGGTCACAGATCAGTGCCTGATGATAGGCTTCGGCAAGCGATGCCGCCACGGCCACGCCGCAGGGGTTGGCGTGCTTGACGATCACGCAGGCGGGCTGGCCGGCGGGAAATTCGCGCAAGGCCTCCACGGCAGCATCAGCGTCGTTGAAATTGTTGTAGGACAGTTCCTTGCCCTGCAGCTGCATGGCATCAATCAACCCGGTGCGCTGGTCACCCGTGCGGTAGACGCTGGCCTTCTGGTGGGGGTTTTCACCATAGCGCAGGCTTTGCTGCAGCTTGCCACCAATGGCGAAAAAGCTCGGGCTTTCGATTGAATTGGTGCGGTTGAACCAGTTGGCGATGGCGGCATCATAGCTCGCGGTGCGGGCGAAGGCCTTGGCGGCAAGGCGCTTGCGCGTGGCAAGGCCGGTGTTGCCGCCGGCGGTGATTTCCTGAAGCACAGTTGCATAATCTTCCGGTTCGACAACCACCGTCACTGCCGCATGGTTCTTGGCGGCGGCGCGAATCATCGCCGGGCCGCCCACATCAATGTTCTCGATCATCTCGTCTTCGGCGGCGCCTTTGGCCAGGGCTTGTTCGAAGGGATAGAGATTCACCACCAGGAGGTCGATATTGCTGATGCCGTTTTCGGCCTTGGCCTGGTCATGGACAGGGTTGCCGCGCATGGCGAGAAGCCCGCCATGGATCTTGGGATGCAGGGTTTTCACCCGGCCATCCATGATCTCGGGAAAACCGGTGATGGCCGAAACATCGGTGACGGGAATTCCCGCCGCCTTCAAGGCTGCCGAGGTGCCCCCGGTTGAAATCAAATCAATGCCATGCGCTGCCAGTGCCTTGGCGAAATCAATCAGCCCGGACTTGTCGGAAACGGACAGCAGCGCCCGCTTGATTGCTGGTTGTGGCATCTCATTCTCCTTTGCGGAAACCCTGCATTTGGCCGCTGCATAACGCCATTTGCCGCGCCGTCAAACTTGGATTTTCCGCGGCCTGTGCTAGGCTTCCGGCATGACTGAGAAAACCCTTCCCGAAGCGGCCCGGCGGGCGCTTGCCGAAGCCGAGGAACGGCGCAAGAAAGCTGCCGCCAAACCGCTGCCGCCGGAACAGGGCGGCCCCAATGGGCCGGAGCCCACGCGCTTTGGCGATTGGGAGCGCAAGGGCATCGCCTCCGATTTCTAGAAGCCCAGCTGCGCCCTGATGCGGGCCGGGGTAAAGCCTTCGGCGCGCAGCTCTGCCAGGGATGTGTCTCCGGCCGATTTTGCCAGCTTGCGGCCAGCCCCGTCCTGGACGAGCGCATGATGATGATATGCCGGGTGCGGCAGGCCCAACAAATCCTGCAGCAATAAATGGATCGGGGTTGCGGCCTGCAGATCCTGCCCGCGCACCACATGGGTGATGCCTTGCAGGGCATCATCCACCACCACAGCAATGTGATAGCAGGAGCCGACATGGCGCTTGGCGATCATCACGTCACCCCAGCTGGCAGCATCAGTTCCAGCTGTGCGCAACCGCCAGCCATGCTGTTCTGCCGCGGCCATTTTGCTTTCCGCCACTTCTCGCGAAAGCCCCGCGCAGGTCCCGCCATAGTGGGGCTGGCCATCCGGATCGTGGCCGGACCTTGCATGTCCGGCCACTTGCTTGCGCGAGCAAAAGCAGGGATAGATCGCGTCCAATTCCCAGAGCTTGCGCAAGGCTGCATCATAGTCTTCGAAGTGCTCGCTCTGGATGCGCGGGTTGGGCGCGAAAGCGATGCCCAGCCAGTGCAGGTCCGCGATGCAGGCGTGCGTGAACTCCGGCTTGCAGCGGGTTTGATCGGTGTCTTCGATCCGCAGCAACAACGCGCCGCCTGCCTGCCGCGCCATTTGCTCATTGAGCAGCGCCGAATAGGCATGGCCCAGATGCAGGCGGCCGTTGGGGCTGGGGGCAAAGCGGAAGCGGGCGGAAGGCATAATCCATTTGCGCAATTTCGCAGGGGTGGTCAATCTGGGCCATGGAGCATTTTAGAACCAGCACCGATCTTGCCGCAGCCGTCGAGCGGCTGATCGCGCTTGAGGCGCGCTTCAGGCCCATTCTTGATGCCCATGGCCTGCCGGCCTTGAGGCAGGCGCCCGCTTCATTGGAGGGGCTTCTCGCCATTGTCACCGAGCAGTTCCTCTCCCTTTCCGCCGGGGCAGCCATTTGGGCGCGGGTGCTGGCGCATGTGGGGGAAGTGAATGCGCCGCGCATCCTCTCTTGCACGCAGGAACAGCTGCTGGCGCTTGGCCTTTCGCGCGCCAAGGCCAAATGTTTCCATGCCGCCGCGCAGGCCTGTGCATCGGGCGGCCTTGATTTTGGCGCGGACTCCAAAAGCTTGCGGCGCCAGCTGCTGGCCATCTGGGGCATTGGCCCGTGGACTGCGGATGTATTCCTGCTTACCGCGCGCGGCCATGCCGATGCCTGGCCTGCCGGTGATTTGGCCTTGCAGGTGGCGGCCCAGGATTTCCTCAAGCTTTCTGAAAGGCCTGATGCCAGGCAAATGGACGCACTCGCCGAGCCCTGGCGCCCGTTCCGCGCCGCCGCGGCAAGGCTCTTGTGGAGCCATTACCGGGCCTTGAACGGGATGGCGCAGGCCCCTTCACAGGAATGACAAGGGAGGTTAGTATTCACGGCGGAAGACGAGGTTCGCTTTGTTTCATCAAGCTGTGCGACCAGAGGCCTGTCCCGCCCTAGTTCTCAATGCCGACTACCGGCCATTGAGCTACTATCCCTTGTCCTTGTGGTCATGGCAGGACGCGATCAAGGCGGTGTTCCTTGACCGGGTGAACATTGTTTCGGAATATGACACGGTGATCCACAGCCCCAATGCGGTGTTCAAGCTGCCTTCGGTGGTTTCCCTCAAGACCTATGTGAAGCCTTCACGCACGCCGGCCTTCACGCGGTTCAACGTGTTCCTGCGCGACAAGTTCACCTGCCAATATTGCGGCGCGCATGATGACCTGACGTTTGATCACGTGATTCCCCGTTCGCGCGGCGGGCAGACCACATGGGAAAATGTGGTGACGGCCTGTTCACCCTGCAACTTGGCCAAAGGCGGCGACATGCCCAAGGTTGCCGGCATGATTCCGGCGCAATGGCCGATGGTGCCCACCGTCAACCAGCTGCACAGCAATGGGCGGCTGTTTCCGCCCAATTATCTGCATCAAAGCTGGATGGACTATCTCTATTGGGATGCGGAACTCGATCCGTAAACCCCTGCCTCAGGCGGTGCGGGCTTTCGAGAAAGCCAGCCAGGACGTGAAGGCCGAGATCACCGCATTCCAGCCCGCGAGCGACAGGCCGAAAATCCGGATCGCCGGTTGATCGCACATCACGGCTTTCTTGGTGAGATCAGGGAGGCCGCCGGCAAAGGAACCGCCGGTGCAGGTGGTGGGGCCGGGCCAGAACTTCCATTCAACGCCGGAGTGATAGATGCCGAAAATGCAGCTGGCCAGCATGATGACGGCCAACAGCATCAGGCCCCATTTCAGCACCTTGGCGTTGCCAGCACCCGCCAGCGCGATCACCAGGCTCAGCGGGATCACCGTGTAATAGGCGAAGCGCTGTTTGAGGCACAGCTCGCAAGGCAGGTAGCCCATGTATTCGAAGCCCCAGGCGCCCAGAATGGTGGCCAGCGTGATGGCGAAGACTGCCCAGGCAGCCTGAAGTTGAGTGATGGATTTCAGCATGAGAGCGATCCCGAATGGGCAAGGAGTTTGATCGCGAAATACAGCGCAATGAGGATGGCCGCAATAAGGCCAAGAACCATTCCCAACCTCTTTTCAATGAAATGGCGTACATGTTCGCCATAGGTCTGCAGGGCCCAGGCCAGCGCAAAGAAGCGGGCACCGCGCGCCAGGATGCAGGACAGCAGGAAGAACACAAAACTGATCTGGGCAACGCCTGCCAGAATGGTGACAACCTTGATGGGCGGAAGGTGGGCAAGGCCCGAGGTGGTGAGCAGCACCAGCAGGGTTTCATTGCTGGTGCAGGATTTCAGATGTTCGAACTCCGCCAGCTTGCCGTAAAAGACCAAAATGGGTTTGGCCACCGTTTCATAGGCAAGATAGCCCAGGCCATAACCGGCAATGCCGCCCAACACCGAAAACAGCGTGGCGATGAAGGCATAGCGATAGGCGCGCTGCGGCCGGGCCAGCGACATGGGCAGGAACAGCACATCAGCCGGCACGAGGAAGACAGAGCTTTCGACAAAGGCAATGACCGCCAGCCACACTTCTGCGGATTTGCGCGCCGCAAGGCTCAACACCCAGTCATAAAGATTCTTTACCATTTCAATCCATCACAATTTTGGCGCGGCGCAGGCTCTTGGTCTTGCCGCGCTTGGCCTTGCTGTCCAGCCGCTTCAGGGTGGAGGAATAAGTGGGCTTGGTGGCACGCCGCTTCTTGGGGCGGAAGAGGGACTTGCGCAAAAGGTCAACAAGCCGTTGCAGGGCTTCGGCGCGGTTGCGCTCCTGCGAGCGATGGCTTTGCGCCTGGATGACCAGCACGCCATCCTGCGTCAAGAGCCTTCCCGCCAAAGTGGCCAGCCTTGTGCGCGCGTCTTCGGGAAGGCCGGAGCGGGTGGTGTCATAGCGCAGCTCCACCGCGGTGGAGACCTTGTTCACATTCTGTCCGCCAGGGCCGGAGGCACGGATGAAGCTTTCCGTGATGTCGGCTCTGTCGATCACAAAGGAATCAGTGATGCGGATCATGGCCACCTTCTAGTTTATGCGGGCCGGTTTCGCAAAACCCGGCGGTGTTTTGCAGGTTGACGGCACAAGGCCTTAGGCTCTAGAGAGCGCAGCGCAAATTGCCCTTGTGGCGGAATGGTAGACGCGGCAGACTCAAAATCTGCTTTCTGCAAGGAAGTGGGGGTTCGAGTCCCTCCAAGGGCACCAAGCCTGCCTGCGGCCCTTCAATGGCCGCAATTTGGGGCAAGAGGCTGGTGCAAAACAAGGTGAGTTGATCCTGTCTTGAAAGATTGTTGGCGCATAGCACTTTCAATGGCCATCAGCGTGATGATGGTGGCAGGCGCGCGCGCCCAGGATGTCTCCGGCCCCAGCCTGCTGTTTGACCCGTTCTCCGGCGAAGTGGTCTCGCAATCACGGGCGGGCGAGCCGTGGTATCCCGCCTCGCTCACCAAGCTGATGACCAGCTATGTGATCTTCAAGAAAATCCGCGCTGGCGAAATGAAGCTGGACCAGCAGATCCCCATTTCCGAGCTGGCGCACTCGCAGCCCGCCAGCCACACCGGCCTGCCGGCAGGCAAGATGGTGACGGTTGATTTCGCCTTGCAGGCATTGCTGGTCTATTCGGCCAATGACATGGCCTATGTCCTGGCCGAGGCCGCCAGCGGTTCGGCCGACAAGTTCGCCGATGAGATGAATGCCGTTGCCAAGAGCCTCGATCTGCAGGCGACGCATTTTGTGAACCCCAACGGATTGTTTGACCCACGCCACATTTCCAGCGCGCGTGACCTTGGGGTGATCGCCGCCCTGATCATCAACCAGTTTCCTGAATACCTGCACTATTTCTCGCAGGAAGCCGTGGTGATCGGCAAGCGCCGCCTGCCCAATCACAACAGCCTGATCCGCATCATGCCGGAAGCTGTCGGCATGAAGACCGGCTTTGTATGCAATTCCGGCTACAACCTTGTGGGCTCGGCGATCCGCGATGGGCGGCAGCTTGTCTCTGTGGTGCTGGGGGCGAGGTCCGGCGCGGTGCGGGCCAAGGCTTCGCGCGAAATGCTGGACAATGGTTTTGATGAGCTGGGCGCGGCTGGCCACGGCAAGCTTGCCGACATTGCCGACCAATCCTTTGGTTCGATCGTGCCCGCCGACATGACCACCACGGTGTGCAAGAGCAAGGCGCCGGTGACACCGGTCAACGCCCACCGCATGGCGGGCTGGGGTGTTTCCTTCGGCACTTTTGACACGGCCATGAAGGCCGACATGGCGCTGCGTGGCCGCCTGATCAGCCCCAATGGCATCAATGCCGGCGGCACCGGCGGGGTGATCCAGCTTGAGAACAAGGGCGGCTATGTCGCCATGCTGTGGAATCTTGACCAGGCCAAGAGTGCCACGCTGTGCCAGCAATACAAGGCGGAAGGTGCGACCTGCGATGTGATGCCGGATGCCATGCTGCAGCAGTTGGCCGCGGCGGCTCCCCCTGATGACAGTGTTGACAGCCCAACGACCGACGAAGGCTCGGATGATGACAGCCTGAGACCGGTGCTGCCATCGCACCATTCCAAGCCGGCCGCGGCAACCAAGGGCACAGGGCAGTAAGCAATCATCGTGAATTCAACGGCACCCATTCCCACCGCAATTCTCACCGGCTTTCTAGGTGCCGGGAAAACCTCGCTACTCAACACACTGCTGAAAGACCCGTTGCTGGCCAATGCCTGTGTGGTGATCAATGAATTCGGCGAAGTGGGGATCGACCACTTGCTGGTCGAGAAATCAGACGACAACATCATCGAACTTGCGGCGGGCTGCCTGTGCTGCACCATCCGCGGCGACCTGATCAACACCTTGTCTGACCTATTGGCGCGGCGCGATGCAGGCGCCATCAAGGCCTTTGACCGCATCGTGATTGAAACCACCGGCCTCGCTGACCCTGCTCCTGTCCTGCATGCGCTGATGCGCGACCCGCTGCTGCTCACGCGGCTGCGGCTTGAAGGGGTCATCACCGTTGTTGATGGCTTCAACGGCATGGCCACGCTGGATGCCCATGCCGAAGCGGTCAAGCAGGTGGCGGTGGCTGACCGCATTGTGCTCACCAAGCTCGACCTGCTGCACGGGGTTGCGGGCGAGGAAAAGATGTTCGCCACCATTGGCCGCCTGCGCAAGCTGAACCCGACAGCGCGCCTGCTCACCACGCACCGCGGCGAGGCCACGGCCGAGCGGCTGTTCAACATGGGCCTGTTTGATGCCTCGAAAAAAGGTGCCAATGTGCAGGGCTGGCTGAATGACGAGGCGCTGGCACGCCATCATCACCACCATCACGACAAGTCGCGCCATGATGCGCATATCCGCTCATTTGCCTTGCGTGACAGCCGCGCCATTTCTCCCGAAGGGCTGGAGCTGTTCTTTGCGCTGCTGGCCAGCCACCATGGCGAAAAGCTGCTGCGCATGAAAGGCGTGATCAAGCTCAGCGATGATCCTTCGAGGCCGCTGGCGGTGCATGGCGTGCAGCATGTGTTTCATCCACCAGTGCGCCTTGCCTCCTGGCCGGACGGCAAAGCTGAAACGCGGCTGGTGTTCATTGTGAAGGATCTCGACAAGGCAGTGATTGAAGAGCTGTTCAACGCCTTCACAGACCAGCTTTCGGGCGGTGCGGCCATGACAGACAAGACCCTTTCGCTCAGCTAGGTGCATCATGCCAAAGACCATCAAGGCCTGGGGCCTCAAGAAATGCGACACCACCATGAAGGCCGTGGATTACATCAAATCCAGGAAGGTGGCCGTTGAGTTCACTGACTATTCAGTGGACAAACCCTCGGTGGCGCAAATTGAGAGATGGGCCAAGGCGCTGGGCGGCTGGGAGAAGATGATCAACCGGTCCGGCTACACCTGGCGAGGCCTGCCTGCTTCGGAGACCGCTGATCTTGACGACAAGAAAGCCGCAAAGCTGGCAGCAGCGCACACGTCGCTGATCCGCCGCCCGCTCATTGAACATGAAGATGGCACAGTCACCGCCGGGTTTCCGCCCAAGGTGAAGGACCTGTTCTAGGCGCGGATCAAAGGCCTCGTCATGCAGGTGGGGCCGCCTTCGCCCTTGCGGCTGATTTCGCTGCCGTCATAGACTTCCACTTTCACGCCTGCCGCTTCCATGCGCTTCCGGGTCTTGGGGTTGCCATCCACCATCAGCGCATGGCGCGGGCCCAGCGCCAGCACATTGCAACCCATCGATTCAAATTCATCATCCGGCACTTCGACGAACGCGATGCCGCGGCTTTCAAGGAACTCCACCTGTCTTGCCGCCATCAGCGGCGGGTAGACCACGGCCAAATCCCTGTCCAAGGGGCTGAGGCAGGACATCAGGTGGAACACGTCGCCCTTGCCCTTGTAATGCGGCATGTCAAAAGCCCTGATCTCGACGCTGGGGCCCATCAGTGCACCAAGCTGGCGCAGGCCCTCCTGGTTGGTGCGGTAACCCACGCCGGCCATCAAGGTGTTGCGGTCAATCCAGACGAGATCGCCGCCTTCCAGCTTGCCTTCGCCGCCGATCAGCCCGCCGATGGGAAAGCCCTGGCCCGCAAGAGCCTGGCCATTCACTTCGGCTTCCTTGCGGCGTTGCGGCTTGCCCATGCGCGGCATCACCAGGCCTTTGGGTGTCACCACCAGGGCGTCATGGGTGTAGAGCGAATCAAGGGTAAGGCCGGGATTGGCGGGCAGCTTGATCACTGTGGCCCCGGCGGCGCGCAGCTTGGCCTCAAAGGCGGCAAACTGCTGCCTTGCCAAGGCCAGATCGGGCCTGGAATGGTAATTCAGATCTTTCCATTCGGCGTCGATCTTGGCGTCGCTCACAAAGGCAGCGTCAATATCGCGGATGGCCACGCTTTTCAGCGCGCCCCAATTGTTGAATGCACCGAAGTCAATGCTCATTTGCGCCTGATCCTGAAAGTGAAAGTGGTTCCGGTTTGGGATTGTTGTTCGAGGGCATGGCCCTGTTCATTGCAGAAATGCGGGATGTCGATGGCGGACATCGGGTCAGTCGCCGTCACCACCAGCACCGCGCCCGGCGGCATGGCATTGAGGCGCTTGCGCGCCTTCAAGACCGGCAGGGGGCAGAGCAGGCCGCTCACATCCATGGCAATTTCCGGGTGGTCATTTTCCATCGGTGCCATGTATAGAGGAGCCCGGAAGGAGAGGCCAGCCATGGCATTGATGCGAAAAGCCGCATTTGCGGGACGGGTGGAAACACTGCTGGCGAAGCGGGCGCGAGAAGGCGGCTTTGAGAAGCAGGCCTGCGAAAGCCTGCGCCTCACCTTTGCCGGGCCGGAGGGTGATTGCCATGCCGGGTTGACGCGGGCGGCCGACAGCCGCACGCTTCTGCTCTACCCGCGCGGCACGGAAATCCGCAACGTGCGGCAAGTGACGGTGGTTTCGGCTTCCGAGCTTGAACAGATTGCCGCCAACATGGGGCTTGAAAAGATTGAAGCCTCTTGGCTGGGCGCCAACATGGTGCTTTCCGGCATTCCATCTCTGACGCTGCTGCCGCCTTCCACGCGGCTGCAATTTCCTTCCGGCGCCACGCTGGTGGTGGACATGGAGAATGCGCCTTGCACGCAAGTCGCCAAGGTGATTGTGGGGCATTGCGGCGAGAAGGGCCATGATTTCGTCAAGGCGGCCACGCATCTGCGGGGCGTCACCGCCTGGGTGGAGCGTGAAGGAGAAGTGAAAGCCAGCGATGGCGTCACCGTGTTGCTGCCGCCTCCGCCGAGGTTTGATTACGGCTGATGCGCGTTCTCGGTGCCATCATCGCGGGCGGCCAATCCCGGCGCATGGGCGGGCAGGAAAAGGCGCTGCTGGATTTTGGCGGAGAGCCATTGTTGCAACGGATCATCTCGGTGCTGCGGCCGCAGGTGGATGGGCTGATCATCAATGCCAATGGCGAAGCGGCGCGCTTTGAGGGCTTTGGGGTTGAAGTGGTCGCTGACAGCCCAGGTGCGGAAGCAACGCCGCTTGCCGGGCTTGCCGCCGTTCTGGCCCATGCGCAAGCGCAAGGCTTCGGCGCGGTTGTCACCGTGCCTTCGGATACTCCGCTTCTTCCGCCTGACCTGGTCGCGCGCCTTGGCGGCGGCGGTGCGCGCATTGCCCGATCTGGCGGGCAGGATCATTTCCTCACAGGGTATTGGCCCGTGCAACTGGCCACTGCGTTGGATGACGCCATGGCGCGGCAGGCAATGGTGCGGATGAAGGATTGGGTGAAGCAGTGCGGGGCACAAAGCGTGACATGGGCCAATTTGCCACACGACCCGTTTTTCAACATCAATACACCGGAAGATTTGGCAGCGGCGCGCGCCATCGCAGGCAAGGCGGAATGACAGATCGGCCGATGCTGGCCATTAACTCTATTTGCGGCACCGGCTGCAATCGCCACAGCCGATTCATCATCGTGTGTTGATCTGCGCTTAAACACCGCAGGTTGAAATAGATTTAAAGTTGTCCCCAGTTTGTAACTCGCTTTTTATCGGCCCAAGGCTTTGCTAGTCTCATGACGATTCGGAGAGCGAATTTTGGGCGAAGGAAGAAGCTTCAATGGGGGGGTTGCCTATGTCTTGATGGCAACCATTGGGTGGAGTCTTTCCGGATTGTTTGTGCGGTTGATGCCGGGCCTCGATGGCTGGCAGATCAATTGCTGGCGCGGGTTTTGGCTGGCGCTTGCCCTGGTGATTTATCTTGTGCTGGTGCATGGCCGCGCGGCCATTGACCAGTTTGATGCCATTCCGTTTTCAGGCCTGGTGATCTCGGCGCTGTGCTTTGCGGCAGGCACGACCTTTTACGTCACCTCGCTCACCTTCGTGAGCACGGCCACAGTTTCGGTGATTGGCGCAACCTCGCCCTTGATCACCGCCCTGCTCAGCCCATGGATCACCGGTGAGCGGCCGCATCTCGTGGCGTGGATTTCCGCTATCCTTGCCATCGTGGGATCAGCGGTCATCACCCAGGATGGGCTGCACCAAGGCAATGGCATTGGCATTCTGCTCAGCTTTGGCGTTCCGCTCACCTTCGCCATCCAGACGCTGTTGCTGCGCAAATACCGCGACCATGACATGATGGCGGCGATGTGCGTGGGCGGCGTGTTCAGCTTCATCATTGCCGGAATCGCCAGCGGCTTTTTTGGCCCTGCCTCGGCCTTCGCGGTGACCCAGCGCGAATTTGTGCTGCTGGCGATGATGGGCGTCATCCAGCTGGCGCTGCCTATCATTTTCTATGCTTACGGTGCGCGCACCGTTCCCGGGGTGACGCTGGCGCTCATTGCGGTGCTGGATGCGGTGTTCAACCCCTTCTGGTCCTGGGCCTTTGTGGGCGAGATGCCGGACCAGGCCTCAGTGATGGGCGGTGCTGTCATTCTCGTGGCTGTTCTCATCACCGTTCTGGGCGGCCATCTTTACCGCAGGCTCAGCCCGGCCTGAGCCTTACCTGAAGGCGTTCTTGCGGGTGCGCAGTTCGGCGAACACCTCGGCATCACTGGCTGCGGCCATGTTGAGGGCAGCGCGGATGTGCGGGTCATTGCAGCGCAGGAAGGGGTTGGTCTTGAATTCATCGCCCAATGTGGTGGGGCAAGTCATGCGCCCTTCGCCGCGCAGCTGTTCTGCCTCGCCGGCGCGGGCCTGGAGTGCCCTGTTCTCAGGGTCAACACTCAGCGCGAACCTGCAATTGGCCAGCGTGTATTCATGGCCGCAATAGAGGAAGGTGTGTGGTGAGAGGGCCTTGAACTGGCTGACCGAGTGGAACATCTCTTCCATGGTGCCTTCAATCACCCGGCCGCAGCCCACTGAAAACAGGGTATCGCCTGCGAACACCGCAAATTCCGACGGCATGTGATAGGCAATCTGGCCCTTGGTGTGGCCGGGGCAGCCCAGCACGAACACTTCGCGCCCCGCCCAGGTGAATTTGCCGCCCGCTTCGACGGTGATGTCGAGGCCGGGAATTTTCTCTGCCTCAGCCTTGGGGCCGATCACCTTGCAGCCAAACAGCTCCTTCAGTTGCATGATGCCCTGGGTGTGATCAGCATGGTGGTGGGTGACAAAGATATGGGTGAGCTGGCGGCCATATTTGCGCAACTGTTTTTCAATGGCGTCGGCGTCAGGGGCGTCAACCGCAGCGGTGGCGCCGCTGGGGCTATCATGCAGGATCAGGCCATAATTGTCTTCCAGGCAGATGAAGGGCTGCATTTCGATATGGGACATCGGCTTTCAACCTCAATGGTGACCAAACGGCCGTTTCGCGCTAGGCTTGGCGCATGAATGTTCTTGATATAGCCGAGTTCTATACAAGGCCCCTTGGAAAAATCACCCAGGAACTGATAGCCCGCAAGATCGGCGCGCCGCTGCAGGCCAAGCCGGACCAGCTGGTGCTCGGGCTGGGCTATGCCGTGCCCTATCTGGTGGCGGGCGGGCGCAGCATCAGCTTCATGATGGCGCGCAGCGGCGTGGTGCGCTGGCCACAAAACGCCCCGGCGCGCGCCGCGCTGGTGGATGAACTGGATCTGCCGCTGGGCGACAGTTCGGTGGATCTGGCGCTGCTTGTCCATGCGCTGGAGTTTTCGGAAAGCGCTGAAGACATGCTCGCCGAAGCCTGGCGCGTGCTGCACCCGCAAGGGCGCATGCTGCTGGTGGTGCCCAACCGCGCGGGGTTCTGGTCGGCATCCGATGCATCGCCCTTTGGCCAGGGGCAGCCATTTTCGCGGTCGCAAGTGGGGGCGCTCCTGAAGGAGGCCCAGTTCTCGATCACCCGCATTGAACATGCGCTGGTGCTGCCGCCGTGGGCCGGCCCCAAGGCGGCGCGCGGGGCGGAAGCAGTGGCAAAATTGGGCCTCGGGCGGTTTTCAGGGGTCATTGTCATTGAGGCGGTCAAGCAGGTCTATGCCTATTCGCGCGGCAAGCTGGTGCGGCGCGCCTTGCCACGGCTGCGCCCGGTTTTGCTGCAAAATCCGCAACCTGCCGCGAAAAGCTGAGGGTGGCCTTCGCGCCGCACTTTCCTTTGCGGCGGCTTTTGCCTATGGATGTTTTGTGACGGCAGAGTTGATTGGCCACAGATGACCGCAGACCCACATTCCCCAAACCTGCTGGAGCTTGCCCGGCAGGATATCGACAGGCTTGACGACCAGATTCTCAGCCTGCTGGCGCAGCGTTTCGCGGTGACGGAAAAGGTGCGGCAGGCCAAGGCCGGGGACAAGGACGCCTGGCCCCTGCCGATCCGCCCGGCGCGCGAGAGTGCCATTCTCCGCCGGCTTTTGGCCAAGGCCAAGGGCACGCCGCTCACCCCCGACCTTGTGGTGCGTCTTTGGCGGGCGATCATTTGCCAATCCAGCCTCAACCAGGCGCCCATCTCCATTCATGTGAGCCGCCATCTCAATGGCAACACCGCGCACCGCTTGCGGCTGCGGGACCATTTCGGCGCCATGCCTGTAGAAGAATACCGCGACGAGGCCCAGGCGCTGTTGCAGATCAACGCCCAGCCCTCCGATCTCTGCGTGGTTGAAACCGAGCAGCCCTGGGCTGAAGCCTTTGTGGCGGGCAAGGCGGGCGCAGCACGGGTGATTGCTGCCCTGCCGGTGCTCAAGGAAGAGGGCATTCCCAAATTGTTGGTGATCGGCCAGGCGCCGCTCAGCGATTCCGGCGATGATGAAACGCTGGTGATCAGTTCCGGCAAGCTGCCGCGGGATTTCGCGCCGGAGCCTGCCTGGCAGGCCAAGAGCGGGGCCTTGCGTCTTTCGGCCTTGCCCGGTTTCCTCCCCGAACATGAAAGCCCGCTGGTTGGGCTTTCGCGCTCCAACGCGGCGCTTGGCTTGGTGCTGGCGGGGCATTATAGCCGTGCCTTTGGTTTTTGAGATCTTCCCATGGCACAGCATGATTTGAACGGCCCGCAGCCCAAGCCCGGCATCCTGGACATTCACGCCTATGTTCCGGGCAAATCCGGCTCCAAGACGGGCAAGACCTACAAGCTTTCCTCCAATGAGTCTGCCGTGGGGGCCAGCCCCAAGGCCGTGGCGGCCTTTGAGGCGGCGGCTCGCGAATTGGCGCTCTATCCCGATGGCAGTGCTGCCGCGCTGCGCGAGGCGATTGCCAAGCGCCACGGCTTGAAGGCGGAAAACATTGTTTGCGGCGCAGGCTCGGATGAGCTGCTGCAACTCCTGGCCCATGCCTCTCTGGGGCCGGGGGACGAGGCGATCTATTCGCAATTCGGATTCCTGGTTTATCCCATCGCGATTTCTTCGAACGGCGCCACCGCCGTTGTTGCGCCGGAGAAGAACCATGTGGC